>JBFYZU010000267.1:0-35736 GCA_041309365.1 Myxococcota bacterium | reverse complement strand
CGGTTGCTCGTATCCCCCGAAGGGCGGATCGAAAATTACCAGAAGCCCAAACGGCCGTCAACGCGGCGCTAGAAGCGAGACGAGTTCTTCGATGTTGCGAGGCTCGATCCTCCGCTCCTTCCTCTCGATCTCCTCGATCATGGCCACGAGCCTCTCGTTCAGGGGGATCGCCATCCCCTTCTCCTTCGCCTTGCCCACCACGTACCCGTTGATGAAGCCTACCTCGCTGGGCCTGCCCCTCTCGAGGCTCTGCAGCATGGAGGAGCGCAACCTACCGTACTTCTGGCCGACGAACCTGGCCACGACGTCCTTGGCCCACCGCCGGAGCGGCCCTGCGCCCGCAGGCAAGTACAGCATCATGGGGTCGGCGGCGATGCGCTCGAGCTTCACCCCGTGGGCGTGGGCCGTGTCCACCACCTCCCGGTACAGTGCCAGCGCCACGTCTCGGAGATTCCTGTGAGCCAGCATGGCCCCCAGGGTCTGGCCAGTGAGCGCGCCCGGCGTGGTCACGATGCAGTTGATGGCCAGCTTGGACCACAGCGCGCCGCGGATGTTGCCCGTGATCACCACCGGCGTGACACACTCCAGGATACGCCCGAGCGAAGCCACCCTGTCCGACATCCGCCCGTCCATCTCGCCGATGTGGATCTCTCCCGGCCCGGTCTTCTCGTACAGGCCGGGCTCGTGCATCGTTCCACCCCAGCCCACGATCCCACTCACCACGCGCCCGGCCCCTACGGCCGCCATGACGTCGTCTTCCACAATCCCGTTCTGGCACGTGACCAGGTAGCCATCGTCTGGCGAGAGCCACGGTACGGTACGCCGCGCCGCGTCCACCACCGTGTGCGCCTTCATCACGAGCAGGGCCACGTCGAACAAGCCTCCTTTCCCCAGATCGTCGAGCGATGCGTACGCCCTCGCCCTTATGACGGCCTCCCCGGCTCCGGAGGCGACCCTGAGCCCCCTGTCGTTGATGGCCGCTGCGATGGGCTCGTTGCCCGTGACCAGGGTCACGTCGTGCCCTCCGGCCAGGAGCCTCGCGCTCAGGATCCCGCCGATGCCGCCCACTCCCTCGACCAGTATCCTCGGTCCATTCATGGCACCCAGCGTGTCGGCCCCGACACGGCATGTCAAGCCTGACGACCATCTTGCGTTGTTCCGGCGACGGCCACCGGGTACACTGCTGTCCGGGAGGGCACCGTGATGTGCAGGCTCTTCGTTGTGATTGGATTGCTCGCGGTGGCCGGTTGCTCCTCCGGCAAGAGAGGGCCTGCGGACACGGATGCGGACACGGATTTCGACGTCGACATCGATGGTGACGCCGACGTCGTGCCGGACGTGGCCGCAGACGAGGCCGACGAGGTGGACCCGGGCCTCAGCTGGACTCTGGACGGCGACGGGGTCACGGTCGTCGTGCACGCGGATCCTTTCTCTTTGGACGTGATGGATGCGAGTGGCGCGACCGTGCTCGAGGGGCTTGGCGCCGGAGCAGGCGATGGGTACGGCGCCATGGCGTGGACGACCGGCGAGACGAGCTGGGCCAGCATGCTCTCTCCCGGATACTACGATTTCGACGCTAGCCTGGATCCGTGGTGCGACGATTTCGTTGTGACGGACGCCACCATGAGCCCATCGGGCATGGATCTGGTGCTGGCGCCCAGGGATCCTGCCACCGGGGAGCCCGACCTCGACGGAGTGCACGCACACGTGGGTGTGTCCTTGCGCCGCTCCACGGTGAGGATCGATGCATCCGTGACGGACGCGACGCCACGGGCCTGGGCGGCGGCGTTCTCGACGACCGCGGGCGAGGCGTTCATGGGGTTCGGGGAGAGGTTCACGCGGACGGACCAGCGCGGTCTCGACATGTACTCGTGGGCCGAGGAGGGCGGCATGGGTCAGGGCGAGGACGCAGTGCCCGGGCCGGCCAACCCCTCGCCCAACGGCGAAGCCATGACCTACTACCCCGTCCCATTCTTCATCTCCACCCGGGGCTACGGGTTCTGGCTGGACAGCACGTGGCGCAACGAGTTCAACCTGGCGACGGACCGCGACGACGCTTGGAGGGTGTGGCACATCGGCACCGACCTGGCGTTCGAGGTTTACCTGCCTCTCGTGGCCGACGAGAGGCCCTGGCCGTACCACCTCATCGACCTGTTCACCCAGGCCACGGGCCGGCCCATGCTGCCCCCGGCGTGGACCTTCGGGCCCAGGCGCCGGATCAACCACGACGACGTGCAGGGCGCGGTCTCCGAGATCCAGGCCATGCGTGACCTCGATCTCGCCATCACCGCGGCGGATGACGCCGTGCACCTTTTACCCAGGGGCAGCCACGTGGGACGCGAGACCGTGCTCGCTGAATGGGTGTCTGGCGCCGCCACCCTGGGCTACCGGGTGAACTGCTACGTGAACCCCTACCTCTCCACAGCGGCGGACAGCAACATCCGCGAAACGTACCTCGATGGCCTGGATCGTGGCTACTACATCCAGGGAGCCTCGGGCAGCCCCGAGGAGGTCTTCCTCGTGAGCGGCGGCCTCGTGTCGGTCAACACCGTGGACTTCACGAACCCCGACGCAACGGCCTGGTACGGCACGCTCCTGGACTGGGCCTCGGCCATGGGCTACTCGGGCTTCATGTACGACTTTGGCGAGTACGTGCAGCCCGGCTCCGTTTCGAGCACCGGGCTTTCGGGCGAGCAGTACCACAACCTGTTCTTGGCCCTCTACATGAAGGCCGTGCACGACCACATGCAGGCCGGGCCGCTGGCGAACGACTGGCTGGCCTTCGCGCGATCGGGCTACACGGGCGCCTCGGCCCACGTGCCCATGGTGTGGTCGGGCGACCCCAATGCATCGTTCGACCCAGCGGACGGCCTGCCGAGCATGGTGCGCGCTGGCGTGAACATCGGCATCTCTGGCGTGCCACACTGGGGGGGCGACATCAACGGCTTCCATTGCATGATCGACGGGGACGAGGCAGCGGACGAGGAATTGCTCGTGCGCTGGATCCAGCAGGGCTCCATGTGCTCGAACATGCAGGACCAGGACTCCTGCGCAGGCCTCACGGGAGGCGTGAAGGCGAGCATCTTCGACTCGGCGGCGGCCCAGGAAGCCTGGCGCACCTACGCCAGGCTGCACACGCGCCTGTTTCCCTATTTCTACACCCTGGCCCACGAGGCCACGGCCACGGGCGCACCCGTGATGCGACACGTCTTCCTCGAGAACCCCGACCGTCCCGATCTCGCGGGCGTGGACGACGCGTACTACCTGGGCCCTGCCCTGCTCGTGGCGCCCGTTGTCGAGCGCGGCGCTGTGACGAGGACAGTGGATCTGCCCGCCGGCCACTGGTTGGATTTCACGGACCACGAGGTCGTCGAGGGCGGCGCCACGGTGGTCCTGGACGCGCCCCTCGCGAAGCTGCCTCTTCTGCTCCGCGACGGCCACCCGATCGTCCTCCTCGATCCCACCATAGACACCCTCGCACAGGAGACGAGCGATGAGGTGGTCGGCCCCACCGACGTGGCCGGCGTCTATGACGTGGTGGCCTTCGTGTCCACGGACGTCGGCCACGCATCTTGCGCGCTCCACGACGGCGACACGTTCTCCTTCTTTTGGACCGGCGGCTTCGCCCCGCCCGCGGGCTACACCCCTGCATCGAGCGAGGCCGATCTCGCCTCCTGTGCCCTGTGCTACCTCGTGGACGACCTCGGATCGGGCCTTGTGCGCGTGCGCATCACCGGCCCCGCATCGGACCTGACCGCCGGCGGCCTGTCCGTCTTCACCTCCTCGGACCGCACCCTGCGCCTCGACCTCTTCCTCTTCTGAAGCACGGTCCAGGGTAGTCATCAGGTCAGAACGACGATACGAGATCGCGATCGCCATCGGGGCAGTTTGATAAGTGGAGATGATGCCTAGGGACGCGGGATGAGAGGGTTGTAGACGACCGGGGAGATGCCAAGTACAGGTGCGCCGCAGCCGGGAGGCAGGCCGCCCGTGAGATCCCTGAGATGGTCCATCATCTCCGTTGAAAGTCCGAAGGACTCGATCTCGGCCTCGAGCTCGGCCCGCGTGCCGTATCCGCTCAGGTACCCGTTGAGCCTCGCCGCAACGGTGGAGTCGACCAGGTCGTCGAACGCGGTGTACATGGAGAGAAGCTCCGCCATGAGATCGGGATGTGCCTGAAGCCTGTATTTCTGGTGATAGCTCTCGGCGGATGTGAAGGTCCCGAGAGGCTCGACGCTCGTCCTCACGGCCGACCCGCTGCCCGAGGCGGACACGGCGGCGCGCTTGGATAGGGCGAGCCTCGCCTGCTCCTCACCGACAGTGAGGATCACTGACCTGTACTGCACTGACAGCGACGACCAGAATGGGTCGTGCGAGGAGAAGAACACGTCAAGCAGCGCGGAATAGGTTATCCTCGAGGGATCGAACTCGACTCTCACGACCTCTGTGTGATCGCCCAGATCGTGATAGGTGGGATCAGGCATGGAGCCTCCCGCATAGCCCACCCTCGTTCTCAGAACGCCTTCCAGCTGCCCGAACCGGGCATCGGGTCCCCAGAATCAGCCAAGGCCGAAGACCGCCACCTCGACACCCCGATCCACGACGGGGCCGATGGGCACGGGTTGCTGCGTACCTTCGAACACCGCCTCGGGGGAAGAAGGGGGCTCGCAGGACATCATGGCCAGCCCCATGGCGCATGAAAGATGACTGACATTCATGGTCACCTCTTGATCGACATGTAGCGACCTGCCGGTCCAGCGTCCAGTCCCTCCCGGCCGTAGTCGAAAAGCGCGTGGTGCTCACGCAGGTGGAAGTCCGGTCTTGCCTCGGGATGGGACAGGGCCCAGCAGGATCGGGAGCCGTCTTCGTGCTCCAGCACCACGGCAGGGCCCGCTGTGATGGCGGAAGGCAGCCTGACGTGATCGAGCCTCAGGGAGCACACCATCCGCACCAGCGTGGGCTCCACGTCCAGTCTCGAAGCGGGTGCCTCGTCCATGGTTTGCTCGCGCATGCCACTGCGTTGGCCGTCGAAGCGATACAGGTTCCAGTCGCCCGTGCCCGAGACGTTCAGCTCCATGTACCAGCGATCCGCGGCAGGCCCGAAGAACAGCTCGAAGCACGTTCGCTCCCATAGCCCGCGCACACGGGAAGATGGGCAGCCAGGCCGGGCAGGTGAGCCGAGTACCAGGTTTCTCGAAGCGCCCCGCACCTCCCATGTCATGGTCCACGAACAGTCCTCGCGCTCGAGACTGAAGCAGACGCGATGCTCCGGTCGGGGTGAGAACGGGACGAGGTCGAACCGGGTGCTGCCGCTCATGCAGTCCGGTCATCCTACCCGATTCATGGGAGCTGCGCATGCATGATCGCGCTGCAGCATTTCTATCATATACCTACCTTGCACCGATTTCAGAGAATCCCATCGTGAGAACTGAGCAAGCTCCTTCACATGTGAGAACAGCCTGGCCGCGTCCAAGGGCTTGCACATGTGATGGGGGTCAGTGAATCCATGCAGTTGCGCAAGGTGGACGAGCGGCACGTGGGTTGCAAGATGCGCGTGCCCAATAACAACTGGGGTCGATCATGGGCATGGGGATCAACAGGGACAAGGGAAGCGACGGAGCATCGTTCCAGACGGGGTCATTCGATTGCCCGCACTGTGGCAAGGCCCATCCGAAGTTCGTGCAGCGGTGCCCGGAGACCGGGTTGCACGTGGACCGAGTCTACAAGATGTCCGGGGAGATCCTGGAGGGCAAGTACGAGATAGGCAGGCTCCTGGGTATGGGTGGCATGGGCGTAGTCTACGAGGCCACCAACCTGCGCATCGGCCGAAAGCTCGCCATCAAGTTCTTGAACCCGCAGGCCATGGCGGCACCGCACATGGTGGCGCGTTTCCAAAACGAGGCGCGCATCGCGGCATCGGTGGGCCACCGCAACATCGTCGACATCATCGACCTGGGCGAGACCCCCACGGGTGTCCACTACATCGTCATGGAGCACCTCGACGGCCGCGACCTCGGGGAGATCCTGGACACGACCCGCGTGCTGCCCGTGTCTCGGTCGGTCGACTTCGCGGTCCAGATCCTGAGCGCCCTCAGGGCGGTTCACGAGCAAGGCATCGTACACCGCGATCTCAAGCCCGAGAACGTGTGCATCACGGGAAAGCAGGGGCAGCCGCTCTCGGTGAAGCTCGTGGACTTCGGCGTGTCCAGGCTGACCGGCGAGAACGTCGCCAGTGTCGGGCTCACGCGCACCGGCGCCGTGCTCGGCACGCCCAGGTACATGGCTCCGGAGCAGGCCCGCGGACGCAAGGAGGTGGACCGCAGGGCTGACATCTATGCCGTCGGGGTGATGCTCTACCGCATGCTCACCGGCACGCTGCCCTTCGAAGCGAAAGGCTACAACGACATCATCATCGCCATCACGACACAGGAGCCCGCAGACATACGCACCCAGGGCGTGAAGCTCCCCGATGGCCTGTGCAAGGCGGTGATGAAGTCCATCGAACGGGATCCGGATGCCAGGTTCCCGAGCGCGCTGGAGTTCTTCCAGGCCATCCGTCCCTACCGGTCGTGGACAGAGGGCGATGCAGAGACATCGGATCTCCCCGCGCCCGAGCCCACCCTGGACTGGTCCATCGTCACCAGCGTGACGAATACTCCCGTGCCGGAAGTGCCCGTGAGGACGGGCAGCCGCTACAACATGTCGCAGCGCGACAACCCATCAGGGATGGTGGACGTCCTGCCGGGGCGCCTGCACATCGCCACGGTCAAGAGGGATCCTTCCGGCGCCAGCGGCGCCAGGGAGGAGCGATCATCGAGGCCTGCCCCGGAGGTCGTCGGCACGTGGAACGAGCCAGGCGCCTCCGGACGTCGCGAATCCACCTACTCGGTCGTGGGAGCGCGCAGCAACCCTTCGATGATAGACGTGATCTCGCCCGCTGCGCGCAGGCTCAGCGCGGCGGTCGGGGAGAGAGGCAATGTCGCCACCCCGGTGGGTCGAATGACACCCGTTCAGGCCATGATCGAACCGGCGCATGAGGTGTCGAGCCGTCAGCACCATGCCAAGGAAGGCTCCCTGGCCAGCGTGAGCTTCGAGTCCAGCGTTCCCTCGGTGCCGGTCATCAGGAGCGGTGACTCGGCTTCCATCGAGGCATGGGTCGGCCCCTCGTCGGTCACTCCTGCACGCGCAAAGGCCCACGCCACCCCCACGTGGTCCTGGGTGGCGGGCGCGGCAGCGGCGCTCGTGGTCTGCGCCATCGGCGCAACGCTGGCGATCACCAACAGGCTGGGAGCGTCTGCGGACAAGGGCAAGAACGTGTCTGCGGCAGATGCAGGCCCCACGGAGTCGGTCGCCAGGATGCAACAGGCATACGTGGGAGAGATACCGGGCTACTTCAAGGTGGACGTGGGCAACCTGCCGGAGGGCGCGATCGTGTTCATCGACGGCGTCCTGCACCCGGAGAGGCCGCTGATGGTGGACCGTGATGGAAACCATGTCTTCCGGATCGAGGCCAATGGGTACGCGCCCTGGGAGAAGAAGGTCAGCGTCGTGGCGGATGCGGCGCTCGGCGTGATCCTCGTTCCCGGAGAAGATGCCTCCTCGGGCCACGATCAGGAAGAGGCGGCACAGGCTCTCGAAGGTACGAAGGCCGGCAAGGCCAAGAAGAAGGACAAGAAGAAGCGAATCGACGTCACATACCCCGGCCTGCGCTAGCCCACCGTTCTGGCACTCAAGACCCGCTTGCCCATGCGACTGCAAAGCACTAATGATCCCCATGTAGCGCTCGTTCATCGAGCGCCATGGGGGAAGCGATTGATCGAGACCACCTACATCGGCGGGTACAACCTGATCATCCGGAAGTACGTCGGCGTCGTGACCATCGAACAGGTGGTCGATTCCATAGAGGGCCATCTCGCCGACGACCGGATCCACGTAAATGTGCTGGCCATCGAGGACGTCAGGGACATGGCGACCGCGTCCTTGGCCGGATACGACGTGAAGGCGCTCAGGCGTCTCAAGGACTGCGTCCTGGATTTCGTGCTCAGGTACGGCAATGCCCGCACCGCCGTGCTGGTGAAGGAGACCGCCCAGATGGGTCTCACGCGGCAGTTCGACTTTTTGGCGAGCATCACGCGCCTCAAGGTACGACCGTTCAGGGACCTCGCAGCTGCGAAAGTCTTTTTGGGCCTGCCGGGGGACCTCCTGCTGCCGCTGCAATAGATGGCCGCGTACCCGTACTGGAACTCGATGGGATCCGGGCTGTCTCATGGCCAGGAGGTCGGCATGGGTGACAACCTCGCCATAGAGATCACCGTGAGCTGGGACGACAGGATCATGTCCGTGGACCTTCTCGTCGCGGGCAAGGGTCGGTACGTCATCGGCGGAACGCGGCGCTGCGATTTTCCCCTGGACGCTGACGCGCTGGGAGGCCTGGACACCTGGACGCTGGTGGACGACAGGGGCACGATCCGCGTGCCGGCCTCGGCACGCGACGTGCATCTCCTGAAGGGCCAGCGGGCGCTCGCGCACCACGACAGGGATATCGGCCTGGAACCCGGAGATTCGGTCTCGATGACGCTCGGCCCGGCGCGCTTCGACATGCACGCACTCGGCGTCCCCGAGAGACCTCGCCTGCCGATGGAGATCGACCTGCGAGCCCTGGCGTGGGGCGCCTCGGGCGTCACCCTCTTCGTGCTCACCCTGGTGCTCCTGTGGTTGAACCCGCCGGCGAGCGACGGCAGGCTCTGCCGGCTGAACGGTCTCGTGGAACGCCTCGCCGGTTCCCGGTCGCCCACGGGCCTGGTGGACGGCAACGGCTGCGCTCCCCGCGAGCCGGTTTCGGGGTCCACGGCCTCGCCCGGCGTCCCGGCGGGAATGGGACTGGGCATGGGCTCAGGGTCCGGGACCATTCCCATCACGGGCACAGGCACGAAAGGCTCAGGCGCCAGCCAGCCTCTCGCGGTGACCGATGCCGAGCTCGAGAGCATCTTCGGATATCCGGTCTGCATCCGAAAGCCCGACCCCGGTCCGTCCAGGACATACTCCTCCATGCGACACTGAAAAAGAGATCCTGCCCGGGCATATGCCCTCCGAGATGGGTAGCCCCTTGCACGGGCCGGACGCGAGACGATCTACTCCTGGACTATCAGGTACCGGCGGTTCGCTGCCAGAGTGAGCGTCTGCGTCGAGCCGGCTGCGTCGGGCCAGTGGATCGTCACCTCTGCCTCGCACACGGGACCCAGGCCGAAGTGCAGGACAAGGTCGCGCTGCGTCCCCCAGTGCCCGTGCCCGCCGTCCACCTGCTGGCTCTGCGTCACGCCGCCCGCCGTGACCTCGACCCTCGCGCCGATGGCCGCGCGGTTCGTCCCCGGCCCACCCTCGAGGGCCAGCTGGATGTAGTTCGTCCCCTCGTCCATGAGGTTCTCGTACATGCGGACCTGCGGCGTGTCGTCGCATTCCTCCGGTGCGTAAGAGCAGCGCATGAGAGAGTGGCCCACGATCATGTCCAGGTCGCCGTCGTGGTCGAAGTCAGCCACCACCACGCCATGGCTGCGCCAGTGCACGAAGTAGTCGTCCGTATCGAGAAGCGAAAAACGCATCGGCGAAAGGTGGTGGAATAAAAGCCCCCTGTTGTCCGGGTAGTCGGACGCACCGATGTACACGTCCTGCCATGTGTCGTTGTCGAAGTCGAACACAACGCCGCTCATGTCCCCGTGGTCCCACGTCATGCCGGCGTCCGTCCGCACGAGGCCCGTCACGCTGTTGCCCGGCCTGCCGAACCTCACGAGCGGATCCTCTGAATTCAAGAGGATCTCCGTCGGATCCGAGGGCGGCCCCACGTCCCAGTGCACGATCTCGTGCGTCACCAGGTCGAACCAGCCGTCGTTGTCCAGGTCCGCACACACCGTGGCGCCCGAGTTGCCTCCCAGCCTGAACGGCTCGCGCCCGGTCTCGTGGTCCCAGCGGTACGCCCCGCCGAAGCCCGTGAACAGTGCCGTGCAGACCGAGTAGTCGGCCGGTGTCGGTGCCAGGTCGCACTGCTCCCCGGTGGGGTTGTCCTCGCAGTAGCACTGCGCGTTCAGATCCAGAGTCCAGTCGTCCCTGTCGTCGTAGGCATAGCCCGACGCCACGGACTCGTTGATGTACGTTGTGGTGCCCGTGGCGTCGGAACCGCGCCACAGGTGGTTGGGCGCCCGGCCATAGGAGCTCGCCATGAGCTCCAAGATCCCGTCGTTGTTCAGATCGCAGGCCAGAGACGACCAGCCCCAGGAGTGCGCGAGCCCGTCGTTGATGTACGAAAGGTCGGTCCATGCGCGCGTGTACAGGCCCCTCTCGTACGTCACGTCAGCGAACCACCCGGTGCCGTCGCCCTGGAGCAGCCTGTCCTGGATGGGCGACGAGCCGTTGTCGTTGTGTGTGATCCACAGGTCCAGGTTGCCGTCCCGATCGAAGTCCACGAACGTGACGCCCGAGGGCTTGCTCTGCACGTCCACCATGCGCGCGTCGCTGTCTTCCGGGCCAAAAGAGAACGTCCCGTCACCGTTGTTGAGCATGAGCTCCGAGGTCTCCGTGACCGCGTCGAACGGGTTGACCCTCGTGTTTCCCGTGAAGATGTCCAGGTCACCGTCGTTGTCCACGTCGCCGGTGGCCCAGACCTCACCAGGCCGGCCGTAGGTGGCCTCGAGGTCGTCTCGGCTGACGAGCAGGCCCGAGGCCCGGGTCACGTCCTCGAAGCCCCCGTCTCGGTCGTTGCGCATGACCCAGCGGCGCCTCCCGTCCGCGCTCCCGAAGTCGTCGGGCCCTGCGCCGTTGCGGACGAGCACGTCGGCCCAGCCGTCGCCGTCCACGTCCGTCACGCTCAGCCTGGTGCCCTGCACGCCAGCTAGCCCCCACTCCTCGGTCACCTCCCGGAACGCCGGGGTGCCCGGGCTGAACCTGCTGCCCGCGTTGCACGGCAGAGGCATGGTGTCCTCTTGCGAGTCCACCGGCACATCCCCACCATCGGCCGTGTCCGCGGCGTCCGCGACATCGTCCGTCGCGTCGGCCGTGGCGTCGCTGTCCGCGTCATCGGCCCTGCCCTTCGAGCCGCATCCCATCGACATCACGACGAGCAGTATCGCAACAGGTGATTCCTTCATGTCGGTCATTCTACCCCTTCTCCGTTCCCCGGTCAGTGGGGTATGTTCCATTCTCGTGAAGGTTGCGCTCGAAACGGCTCGCGCCGCCTTATTCTTTGCCCTCGTCCTGGGCCTCGTCGCATCCTTCCCGGCCCGCGCGGACGACGAGGAGGCAGGGACGAGGTTCGACAAGGGCGTGGAGCTCACCAAGCTTGGCGACTACGACGGCGCGCTGGTGGAGTTCAGGGCAGCCTACGACGCAGCCCCCGACTACCGGGTCAGCTACAACATCGGCATCTGCCTCTACAGGCTGGGCCGCTACGTGGAGGCCCTCACCGAGCTCTCGGCCTACCTGGCCGAGGGCGGCGACGCCGTGCCTCAGGATCGCCGCATCGAGGTGGAGTCCATCCTTCAGGAGATCACGACCTACATCGGGGCGCTCGAGGTCGAGTGCAACGTGGACGGGGCATGGATCCTCGTCGACGGCAGGCCAGCCGGAGAAACGCCCCTCGCCGCCCCTCTCTTTGTGGACGTGGGAGAGCACCAGATCGTGGTCCAGAAGAAGGGGTGGTCCTCGTTCATGTCCACGGTGTCGGTGCCTGGCGGCAAGACCGTGGCCATCGAGGCGAACCTCTCGCAGGCCAAGGGCCTCTCGAAGCAGGACAAGCAGAAGATCTTCCAGGAGCGGGCGACGGGTCTGTTCATCGGCGGCGAGGCCATCACGGCCGCCGGGCTTCTGGCCGTGCCCGCCACGTCCCTGGCATGGTTCGCGGGCGATGGAGCACTCGAGGTCTATGCGGTCCCTTCCGTTGGGCTTCTCGCCGTTGGCGGGACCGTCGTGCTGGCCCTGTCGCACACCCGCGCGGCCCGCAACCTCGTTTCGATGGGCATCGGCGAGGACAAGAGGGCCAGGGTGCTGCGCATCGCCGCATGGATCTTCGTGGGCACAACGGTCGCGGCCGAGGCCGGGTTCTGGCTCATGAATGGCCTGTTCAACCTGTACGACGGCCGCCTCTCTGGCTGCCTTACGGGCGAGTGCGGATCCACCAGGGACGCTCGCAGAGGCTTCATGGTGGGCACCTACCTCATGATGGGCGCGCTGGTCGGCTCCGTGGCCCTGGCCATGGGCCTGGGCACAGCGGCATGGGTCCTCGTCGGCAGGCGCATCGCGGCCCAGATCACGGCGGATGAGTCCGAGCCCGTTGCCCCGGCATCCACCATCGTGACCCCTTTTATCGCCCCGCTCGAGGGCGGCACCATCCTCGGCCTCGCCGGCACGTTCTGACGCTCTTGACTTGCGACCGTGCCATGGCCGACCCTTGCACGGGATCATGACCGAGTGCCGGGAAAGCAGGTACGTGCTCGTCGAGGTGAGTGGCAGGCGTGAGGTCAATGACTTTCTGAGGGTACCCTGTACCATCTACCGTGACGACTCAAACTTCATCCCGCACCTCGTGCAAGATGTCGAGAAGGTCTTCGACCGCAGCAAGAACAAGGCCTTCGAACACGGCGACCTCGTCCGTTGGATCCTGCGCGATCCGTCGGGCAGGTGCGTGGGCCGGGTGGCCTCGTTCATCGACGAGCGCACCGCGAACAAGTATTGGCAGCCCACGGGCAGCATGGGCTTTTTCGAGTGCATCGACGACCGCGACGCGGCCTTCGTTCTCTTCGATGCCTGCCGCGAGTGGCTCGAGAAGCGCGGCATGCAGGCCATGGACGGCCCCATCAATTTCGGCGATCGCATCGCGTTCTGGGGGCTTCTCGTGGAGAACTTCACGGATCCGCCCACCTACCAGCTCTCCTACAACCCGCCCTACTACCGGAACCTGTTCGAGGCCTACGGCTTTCAGGTCTACTACTACCAGTACGTCTACCGGCGCGCGCTCAGGGGGCCGGCCCCCGAGGTATTCGTGAAAAAGAGCGAGGCGCTGCGCGCGGACCCGCGATTCACCATGCGCACCATACGCCACATGAAGGACGAGCAGATAGCCCGCGATTTCATGGCTGTCTTCAATGACGCATGGAGCCACCGCGACGGGTTTCGTCCTCTCACGTTCGACCAGGCCATCCGTGTCATCGCGGCGCTACGGCCCGTGCGCGATCCGGACATCACCCTTTTCTGCTACTACGACGGCCGGCCCATCGCCTTCTACGTGAACATCCCGGAGCTCAATCAGATCTTCCGGCACGTGGACGGCAATTTGGACTGGTTGGGCAAGCTCAAGTTCCTTTGGCACAAGCACCGTCACACGGCCAATGTCATGACGGGTCTGGTGTTCGGGGTGGTCCCCGAGTTCCAGGGGCGTGGGGTGGAAGGGGCCATGATCCGCTGGTGCGAGGAGGAAGTGGTCCCCATGAACCGCTACACCGACACGATCATGACCTGGATCGGCGACTTCAACCCCAGGATGCTCAAGGTCTGCGAGAACCTGTCCGCCACTCGCTACCGCACCCTCGCCACGTTCCGCTACCTGTTCGACCGCACAGTCCCCTTCGAGCGCGCCCCGATGGAGTGACCCGGCCGCGGACGGGCCGAATCCTGCAATCGCTACCGTCCACCGTCACAACGTGCGATGGATGCCCTATCCACCTTGCCCGCGCCGGTGCGAGGCAACCGGTCGAGAAAGACGTACCTCGATGGCACCTTGTAACGCGCGATGCGATCGCGGCAGAACCTCCTCAGCTGCTCCGCGTCGGTGCTGCGCCCGTCGACGAGCACCACGGCCGCGAGCCCGGTCTCTCCCCAGCGCTCGTCGGGCACGCCCACCACGGCCGCTTCGGCCACGGCCGGGTGTCGCCCGAGCACCTCCTCCACCTCGGCGGGGTAGACGTTCTCGCCGCCGGAGATGTACATCTCCTTGATGCGGCCCACGATGAAGTGGTTGCCCTGTTCGTCCACACGGGCGAGGTCGCCGGTCGCGAGCCAGCCGTCCTCCAGCACCTCGGAGGTGGCCTCGGGACGCCACCAGTATCCCGAGAACACGTGTGGGCCTGCCAGGTAAAGCTGCCCCACCTTGCCGGCTGCACAGGGGTTCTGCTGCTCGTCCCTGACGTTTGTTTGCACGAGGGGTAGGGGTCTACCCACGAGGCCCAAGAGGTCCTGTGCCCGATCCGGGTCACCGAAGAAGTTGTTGGGGCCGGCTTCAGTAAGGCCGTACCCCACGAAGAACCGCTTGCCCCTGGCCCGCATGCCCTCGATCACCCTCCCCGGGCATGGAGCGCCGCCCGTGACCATGCATCGCACGCTCTCGAGGTCCGCCTCGGGCCAGCGCGACGACGCCATGATGGAGCCGTACATGGAAGGCACCATGAAGACCCACGTGACAGCACAGGATGCGATCAGATCCAGGGTCTCGTCCGGATCGAAGCCCTGCGCGATGACGCTCGTGCCTCCCATGACGAGAAGAGGCGTGAGCAGCACGTTGAGGCCTCCGGTGTGGTACATGGGCGTGACCACCAGCGCCACATCTTCCTCGCGCAGCCCCCATCCCAGGATCGTGTTCACGGCATTCGCCAGCATGGAACCATGGGTGAGCACGGCGCCCTTGGGCGTGCCCGTGGTCCCTCCCGTGTAGCAGATGGCGAGCGGGTCGCCTCCACCCACCGGCACCGGAGCCGCGCCGTCGGGCTCGTGCTCCCTCAGGAGCCGCCCGTATGCCAGGGACTGACCCGAGTTCGACTCCTCCTCGCCGAGAAACACGCGCCTCCCGGACGGCGGGAGGTGTCTCTCCAGGCTCACGAGCAGATCGGGATCGTGGCCGTCGTGAACGAGAACGAGCGGATCCGAGTCCGCCACCAGGGATCGGATCTCGTCCGGGTGGAGCCTGTCGTTGTAAGGCACATAGATGGCGCCCGTGCGGGCGCAGGCCAGGAGCACCTCAACCATTGCCGGACAGTTGCGGGCGAGCACACCCACCCTGTCTTGCCTGCCCACGCCTCGCGAGGACAGGTACGAGGCCACCCTGGCCGCGTTGTCGAGGATGGTCGCGAAGGTCGTCGGTCGGCCGTTTTTCGAATCCACGAGCGCGATCTTCTGCGGGTAGACGGCTGCCTTGTGCGCGACGACGTCGTAAAAGCTGCCTTGCGCGAAAATGGTCAATGGGCGCCTCCGAGAAAGGAGGTCACGAGGTCCGCCGTGCGATCCGCCTCCTCGATGAAGAACAGGTGCCCGGCGCCGGGCTGTACTTCGAGCCTCGCTCCGGGGATGGCCGAGGCCAGCTCCCGGCCCCTGTCAACGGGGACCACGGCATCCAGGTCGCCGTGCAGCACGAGCACGGGGCACGAGATCCGGGAGACCCTGTCCGTGACGTCGAACTCCATCCCCGCCGAGAGCTGCGCTCGATACCCTTCGAGCGTGACGGGATGGGTCACGCGGTGACGAACGAGCGCATCCATGATGTCCGGCGATCTTGGCGGGAACGACTCCGAGAAGGCCACGGCCAACCCCCGACGTGCTATCTGCTCGGGGGTTCCCTCCCTGTCGAGCAAGAGATCGAGGGTCGCCCGGGGCATCATCATCCGCTCCGGGTCGCCCGTCATGCACGTGCAACCCAGGACCATGCGAAGGACCCTGTCGGGATGCGAGAGCGCCAGCATCTGGGCCACGTAACCTCCCAGGGATACACCCAGCACGTGGGCACGGTCGATGCCGAGGGCGTCCATGAGGCCCGTGACGTCGTCGGCCATGCCCTCGATGGTGTAGGGACCGGGCGGGACCGAAGATCCGCCCACTCCCCTGTTGTCGAACACGATCGTCCTGAAGGAGGCGCTCAACGCGTCCCTGAGCCACGTGAAGGGCACGTGGTCGTAGCCAAGGCCCTGGATCATGAAAAGGGGCACGCCGCTGCCCACGACCTCGTGGGCGATATCGACGTCGCGGACGTGGACGACCTGCATCATCCCCTCCATCCAATCCATGCCCGATACGCTGCGCCGACCAGGGTGCACATCTCACGTCACAAGGAGGCCGGAGCCCCGTCCTGGACCAGGAGTTGGGGAAGGCTCGTCTTGATCTTCTTGATGCCAATAACCGTGAGCCCCGTCGACTCGACGTTGAGCCAGGAGAGCTTGGCAAGCTTGACCAGGGCAGTGATGCACCCGTTGGTCACGGTCGTGCCGCCCAGATCCAGCTTCTGCAGGCCGGACAGACCTGCGAGCATTCGAACGCCGTCATCCGTGACGGCCGTGTTCACGAGGCAAAGCTCCCTCAGGGTGTCGAGGCTGGCCAGAGACTCCAGCCCAGCGTCCGACACCGAGGTCTCGCTCAGATCCAGGTGCCTGAGGCTCGCTAGCCCCGCGAGGCTGGCCATCCCGGCATCCGTGACGCTCGTGGAACGCAGCGAGAGCACCTGCACGCCAGTGAGCGAGGCCAGGCTCGCAAGCGCCGCGTCGTCGACGCCCGTGGCCGACAGGATGAGGACGGTGAGCTCCGGATGACCTTCCAGATGCCTGAGCCCCTCGCCCGTGACCTCGGTCTTGCCCATATCCAGCTTGGCGAGTTGGGTCAACGAAGACACGTGCACCAGGCCTGCATCCGTGACGGCGGTGCGGGCAATCCCCAGAACCTGCAGACCTGCAAGATGCTGCAGGTGCTCGAGACCAGCGTCCGTCACGGCCGTGCCGGACAGGTCGAGCACCTGCAGGTTGCAGAGGCGCACAAGGACCTCGAGGGTCGCATCCGTGACCTGGGTATCTGCCAGACCCATGACCTGGATATTGCCAAGGCTCGAGAGGCCCTCGACGCCCGCGTCCGTGACGCAGTTTCCGGTGAGCTTGATCTCTCGCAGCTCCGCCATGGCTCCCAGGTGGGCCAGTCCGGCGTCCGTCACCTCCGTCCACTCGACGTCGAGGATCCAGAGCCCCGTGAGGGCGGACACGGTCTCGAGCCCCCTGTCCGAGACCGAGGTGCGTCGCAGATCGAGCTTGCGCAGGTTGTGGAGACCCTCGAGAAAGCCGAGCCCCTTGTCCGTCACCCGGGTTCCAGAGAGCTCCAGCTCCCGGAGCTCTTCGAGCCCAGCGATGTGGGCAAGCCCTGCGTCGGTCACGGCCGTGTTGCTCAGATCCAGGACCCTGAGATGGCCGAGACCCGAGAGGTGGGCGAGCCCCACGTCCGTGACCTCGGTATCCGACAGATCCAGGCCATGCAGGCAAGAGAGGCCCTCGAGCTCGGAGAGCAGCGCGTCGGTGGCCCAGGGCGGCCTGACGAAGACCTCGGGCACTCCCAGATCTCCGAGGCAGGAGAGGTCCCCCTCGTCAAGCCCCCTGTCGGTGAGGACCACCGATATCCTCTCCACTCCCATGATCGAGAGGGCTGCCCGCACGGTTTTGGAGCACAACGCCGGCAGATCGATCTGCACGAACCCCATGGCGTCCGGGTTGGCCTCGATGAACTTGGCCGCCTTGTCCGCAAGTGTGTTCTTGAGGCTCAGGCCGACCTTCTCACCGTCCAGGTAGACGAGCCTTCCCTTGACGTCGACCTCGTGTTCGATCCAGTCCCTGTCGGCTCCGTCGTGGTCCTTGATCAGGGCCTGGACCTGGAAGAACGGGATCGTGGAAGTCTCTCCCCAGGGGCTCTTCTTTGCCTTCTTCTTCTTGTTCTTCTTGCACTTGGGGAGACAGTCCTCGTCGTCCTGAGCCCAGGGGTCGTACGGCTCCTCGTACTCCACCTCCACCGATGTGATCGCATGGAGCACCTCCATCTCGGGCTCCTTCATGCAAGAGCCCGACGAGGCGATGACGAGGATGATCGCACCGATGCACGCTCGCCTCGCCTTCGACATCCTTTCATCCATCTATTGCATCCTATCGTCCCGGACATTGCCGGGCAAGGCTATCTCCGACCACCTCCGGAGAGCTCCCCTGGCTCGAAGAGCCTGATCGAACCGAACTCGCCGTCGTATCCCGCTTCCCTGTGCACCTTCCCCCGACGGAGCCTGTCTATGGCCTCGGCCAGCAACCCCGACCCCTTCACCCGGATCTCGTCCAGGTCCACGTCGGCGAGGATGGAAAGCTCCGGGCCGAGACGGGCGATGAGCCTTTCGTATTCCGTGATGACCTTCTTCGTCGCCGGCCCAACGCCGAGGATCTCCGACAGGACCTCTCTCAGCGGGACGAGGCTCGTGACCCGCCCGGCGCCTGGCGGTGGATGTCCCGAAGCCCTGTCCGCCAGCTCGCCCACGCGGTGCTCCACGCCCACCGTGATCTGCCCGCCGCATACGGGGCACCTCCCACCCATCCGCAATGTCTCGGCCGCGGAGAGCTTCACGCCGCACTTCCTGTGCCCATCGGCGTGGTACTTGCCCTCCTCGGGAAAGAGCTCCACCGTGCCCACGTACCCGCATCCCCGGCACAGGGCCTCCCTGATCGCCGTGTAGCCCATGTCGGTGTCCAAAATCGTGGCCTCCCGGCCCAGCGCGGCAGGAGAGTGCGCGTCCGAGCTTGAGACGAGGCGGTAGCGATCCAGGGCGGACACCGTCCAGTTCATGTACGGGTCGGACGATAGGCCCGTCTCCACTGCGAACACGTGCTCCGACAGATCGCCGTAGCACTCCTCGACCGAGTCGAAGCCGGACCTCGATCCGAGCATGGAGAACCAGGGCGTCCAGATGTGGGCCGGGATCAGCATCGCGTCCTGCGCGGACTCGAGCACGATCTCGAGCAGATCCCTCGAGTCGAGCCCGAGGATGGGTCTCCCGTCGGATGCCAGATTTCCGATGCGCCCGAGCCTCGCCGTGATACTCGCGGCCGCCGGGAGATCCGGCGCCAGGACGAGATGGTGGACCTTCCTTGTGCGCCCGCCCCTCCTGTAGATGGTGGAGATCTCCACCGACAGGATGAAGCGCACCATGCCCCATGCCCCATGCGGCAGCTTCCCGCGCACCATCCTGTCCGCCACGGGTGACAGCTTCATGAGCCCGTCCTCTGCCGGCACGCAGAGCTCGCCTATCTCCGCCACCCAGCCAGGATGTGTGAAATCACCTGTGCCCACGAGGGTGAGCCCCTTCCTGAGCGCCCACTCTGCGATCCGCTCGAGGCCGAGGTCGCGCGAAGTGGCCCTGGAGAAGCGCGAGTGAATGTGAAGATCCGCGAGATACTTCATGCGAGCCCTCCAGAGACTCGCGCATTCTCCATTGCCCCGGGTCCATGGTCAACCGCGAGTGGTCAATCTCACCGCCATACGCTAGATTCGCCGCCCATGATCTCCGTGACCCTCCTGGACATGACACCGGAAGGCGACCTCGTCGTTGCTGGCACCGACGTGGTGGCTCCCCCTCTGGGGTTGCTCCACATCGCAGGAGCGATGCGTGACTGGTGCTCGTCGCGACCCGGGATCATCGTGAACAGCCTGTCCGTCAGCACACGGAGGATGGAAGAGGTCTCCGGCCTGGCCCGGAAGCACAGACCGGACATCGTGGGCCTGGGAGCGAGGACAGTCGACGGCCCCAGGTTGCTGGCATGCGCGGGCCTGATCCGCGCCGAGCTCCCGGAGTGCATCCTGGTCGCCGGAGGCCCTCTGGCAACCGTGCACCCCGAGAAGTGCCTGGCCAGCGGCGCTGTGGACTGGGCCGTGATCGGAGAGGGCGAGAGGCCCATGGCGATGCTCGTCGACTCCATCGTCGGCGGGTCGGATCCCAGGCTCATCCCAGGACTGGCGTGGCTGGATGACGATCATCGCCTGAGCCGCTCCACGCCGTCTTCCGACTGGCCGGATCTGGACCTGTTGCCCGTGCCTGCCTGGGATCTGTGCAAGTTCCCGGCACATGCCCGGCTGCCTGGCCCCACGGGGCTCGCCCCTCTCACGGGGATGTTCGCAACGCTGTCCACCGTCAGGGGAACCCAGGGAACCCCTCGCGACCCAATGGCTGCGCCAGCCTCAACCCGCTGGATGAGCGTAGGTCGCATCATCGAATACATGCAGTCGATCACGATGGCCACGGGCATCTCGGAGTTCCATTTCCTCGACGAGCCGATGGGGTGGGATCCCGGAAGGCTCTCCGGGCTGTCTCGTGCCATATCGGACGCCGGGATGCCGGTGAAGCTCGCGTTTCCGTGCGGACTGCGGGGCGACGCCATCGATCGCGAGACGCTGCGCGACCTGGCTCGCGCCGGTTGCTACTTCATCGCCTTTGTGGTGCCACCGTCGAGCCCGCGGTTCCGGCGTGCCGAAGAGGTGGGTGTCGACGTGGATGGCGTCATGAAAACGGCCAGGCTCGCCACGGATCTCGGGATCATCACCCGCGCCTTCGCACGCATCGGTCATCCGGGCGAAACGCAAGAGCAGATGCGTAAAGCCGTGGATGCGGTCTTGCAGGGCCCGTTCGATCTGCCGCTCTTCGAGACTGCACGACCCAGCACGGATGGCGAGGCCGACAATGTGTCCCGGATCCTGGCAAGAGCAAGGGACGAGGCCTTCGAGGTCCCCTGGAGGCAGGAGAGGATCTCGCGCATCCGCGCGATGATCCCCCACGATCGCGATCGCCCGTGGATCGACGACCTGCTGTCCGTCGCGAAGCCTACTGTCCGGCAACCGCACCGGGCCGAGCCCTCCCGGGTGGTGCTCGCCATGTTCCACACCATGGCCCGCTCCGGCCGGTTCGCCGGCAACATCCAGCTCTCGATACTCTCGGGGCACCTCGGGAGGCTCGGGGTGGAGCACGAGCTCATCGCCATCATCCTGCACCCGGGAGACGACGAGAACAACCGGATCACGATCAAGCGTTTTCTGGACAGGTTGGTGGAGTCCAGGCCGGAGTACGTCGTGTTCTACTCCATGTGGCTCCCCTGGATCGCCCAGGAGATCGAGGATCGCTGCCACGCAAGGGTCCTGAGCCTGGACGCGGCACAGCCGGGCAGCATCCTCGAGGCATTCTCCGGGATCGATCCACAGCTGTCGGTCCTGTTCACCATCGCAGGCCCTGGAACCGAAGTGGACGTCCTCGAGAAGATCGCCCCCGACGATCCTCTCGCCTCCTACGCACCGCGGTTCGACTACACATTCATCGGGGACGACCCCCTTCCCCAGGTCCTCGGGTTTCTCTCCCTGTCGGGATGCCCTTACGACCGGCGCATCGACGACAACCCTCGCTTCGCCGGCATCGTCCTGCCAGGTCACGTCTCGCGATGCGGATGCTCCTACTGCAACAGCGCCCTCAGGTACGTGCCCATGGACGGGGACTCGAGGTTCGAGGTGATGGTCCATCAGGTGCGCTACATGCAGGAGCACATCCCCACGCTCGAGGAGATCGCGGTCCCGTTCCCGGAAGACCACATCGTCGCCCTGACGAGGCTGGTACGCGAGTCGGACAGGCTCCGGATCCGTCCCATCGTGTTCTCGGGCCAGTTCAGGAGCGAGAGCCTGGCCGGGTGCGAGCAGGCCCTCGACGATCTCATCGAGGCCTGCGCCAGAACGGGTTTCGCCTTCCACGTCAACGTCGTCGGCCTGGAGAGCTTCTCCGACGACGATCTGGAGCTCTACAACAGGGGGACCAGTAAGAGCGTCATCGAGGCGCTACGGGTGATTGCGAGGCTGAGGGCTCGCCATCAGTACCGCAGCTTCATGCCGTCGACGGTGGGCAGCTTCATCCTCTTCCATCCGTGGCAGTCCATCGAAGGGCTGGAGCACAACGCGAGGATGATGCGCACCCACGGGGTCGTGGGATCCTTCGACACGATCAACATCAACGACCTGCGGTTCCACACGGGAGTTCCTCTGTATCACCTGGCCCGCAAGGACGGGCTGCTCGAGGACGTGGATCCTGGCATTGTCCAGGACGTGCCTCTCGGCGGGTACTTCTCCGAATCGCCGTGGAGGTTCGCCTCTGCAGAGACAGCCGGAGTGCACCGCCTCTTCTCCCACCTCGCCCACGCGACGCAGGACCGCCACGGGCTCTTGGAATCCTGCCTGAGGCTCGCCCGCGATCCGGACCGTATTGAAGCCGCCGATCCCGTGACAATACAGGTCGGGCTCGAGAGACTGTGTCGCATGATCACGCGGTCGCACATCCCGGTGCACGGCCGGCACGTCCTTCTGGGCATCGGCTCGAGGACGAACACGGGCGACGCGCATGATATCTGGCAGGGCAGGCGGTACGAGGACAGGCTCGAGGAAGCGATTCGCGAGGCCCACGCAATCCCGGACGAACCCGGGCTCAGAGTGACCATCGGCGGGCCCGAGCCAACCTTGCTGAGCTGGCTTCTGGAGTTCGTCTCGAGGCTGCGCGCTCGGCCGGCCATCCAGGTGGATCTGCTCACAAACGGCAGGATGCTCGTCTACCCCGCGTACACAGCCCGGCTGATCATGTCCCGCCCCAACCTCGTATCCGTTCTGGTGCACCATTGCGAGGCGAGTGTCCACGACGGGATCGTCAGGGTCGAGGGGGCTTTCCGCCAGGCCACAGCAGGCATGTCGACGATGCGGCGCATGGGCCACGGCGTCGGCGTGGGCACGGCGCTCGTCGCCGTGGCGGGGGCACGCAGCCGGGGACAGCTCGCTTCAATGGCGCGGCTGGCCGCGGTGCTGGGCGCTTCGGAGTTTCGAATCGCCGTGCCCCTCTGCCTTCTGGACCTAGGTCGCCTGCAGGATCTCGAGGACGAGTGTCTGTCCGCACTTCAGGTCGCAAGGCTCCATGGAATGCCCGCCGGTTTCGACAGGCACCTCTCTTTGACCTTCAGGCTTCCCGAGGAGGCTCCGGGTCATTGACCCGGCATGGGCTCGGTCGAGTGGTGGACCTGGAAGCGACAGAGGTACCCGGGCGCGAGGCTGTCCCGGAAGACCGACCCGGATACGTCCGGCACCGAGAACATGAAGGCCACGTCCTGGAACAGACCCCACTCCATGGCCTGCGCGCATCCCTTCACGTCCCCGTCCAGAGCCGCCTTCTCTGGGATGAACCCGGGCTGGGCCATGCCCGAGATCACCGTCGCGAGCCTCCAGCCCAACTTCACGCAGCATGACTCGCGCTTCGCCCCGTCGTCGAGCCCGGACAGGACCTTGCACACCTGACGCCCATCACCTGCGGCAGCCGATCTGCACAGGGCGCCGAACTTGCTGTCCTCCGACCACGGACAGCCATCCGGTTTCCTCGTCTTGACTGCCTCGCAGCTCTTCACCCAGGAGGCCTGGTCCAGATCGAGGATGGGCAAGGAGCCTTCCATGGCATCATCGCAGGACTGCTTGCCGAGGATGGCGCGCGACACGATACGCCGGTAAATGTGGTACATGGCCTGGCACGGAACCCTCTCCCCGTCCCATTCGGCTCCATCCATGGCCGAGCACCAGGAGATGTCGTCTGACGCGATGCCCATGCAGGTGGCCATGGCTCCCAGGCGAGCCCTCGCTGCGGTCGTGAGGTCGACCTTCTCCGATCCGCTGAGTGACTCGAAGACGATGTCCATCCTCATAACCGTTCCGTCCACGACAGCGCCCACATCGGAGAAGGCACGGCGCGACGCGATGTCCCGCATGCCGCTCAGGTAGTACGCGAGCGCCGAGTGGAGCAGAAGGCCATTCATGGGCTCTCGCAACGCCACGACCTCACCGATGCGCCTCGCCTCGTCCTTCTCGTGAAAACCGCCGCACGATTGCTCGAAAGAAGGCTCCACCGGAGAGATCTTCTCCTTGCTCGTCCCCTCCTCGACCAGGTAGGCGTCTTCCACGCCAGGAGGCTCTCCCTGCGAGCCCTTGCGCGCTTCCGGTGGTCGTTTACAACCAGCACACGTCACGAGGAGAGCGAAAACTACCGCCCGCTGAAACATCGTGGATCTGCTCATGCCACCCATTGTACCCGAAGCGTCCGCGGGAACAAGCACAGAGAAACGAACCGTGATCATCAGTGGGATCCGAGGGCCCTTCCCAGCGTTCGCGCATCGTCGAGGGCGCCAGCGTCTTTCTTGATCTCTCCCTTGAGCAAAGACCCGTACGCAAAGACGCTGCCCGCGTCGACCATGCCGAAATCGGCGATGTTCCTTTCGAAGAACAGCCTCACGATGGACGAGTGCGGCCCCTGTGCTTCCTCCTGGACCACGATGATACCTGCACGCTTGCCCGCGAGAAGTGGTTTCATGCCCAGCGGACGATGTTTCAGATCGAGCCCGGCAACCGGCAGCATCCTGTCCCACAGGGTCTTCATCAGGCCCGAAACATTCCAGAAGTAGACGGGTGTGGCGAACAGCAAGCTTCTGGCCTCGAGCATCTGGTCGAGCACGGCCTCCATGTCGTCCGCGTGTGTCCTGCAACGACCCCTGGAACACCTCATGCACCCCATGCAGGGGCGCATGTCCAGGTCGGCCAGACGGATGCGACGCGCCGTGGCGCCGCATGAACGCACCGCGAGGAGCGCCTCGCTCACCATGAGGTCGGTGTTCCCACCCCGGCGGGCGCTCCCCACGAAGGCCAGGACGTCGCTCATCGGCGATCGATACTAGCAACTCGGTGCGTGCCAGGCAACGCCGACCGGCAACACACAGACCGGAAACCTAGCGCAACGTCGGGCCGAAGATGTCCGGCCTGGCATTGCGGAGGCTCTCGGCCTCGTCCAGCAGCCGCTCCTCCTCCATGGCCTTCATGATGAAGTGTGAGAGTGTCGAATCTCCCCGCAGGTCGAGGCCGAGCATGGCTGCACGCTCGTGGAGCCTCTCTACAGTGTGCCCCATGATGACTGCGTCGAACATGAGCAGAAATGCCAGGGGTTTTCGGCCCTGGCGGGAGAAGACGTAGAGCGGCGCGGTGTTCTTCGCGTGCACGATCCTGTAGAAGGAGATGACATCGTCGATGGTGATCCCGTTGCGAGCCACGGGAATGGCGACGTAGCTGAGTCCCACATCGGCAGCCTTGATCTGCACGGTGCCGTTGAACTTCTCGTCCGGCGCTCGTAGATCCACCAGCGTCCTGAAGGCCAGTTTCTTGAGATCCTCGATGTCCTCCACCGCGGGGACACAACCGATGGTCACCCTCCCGTTGTACTGCCTTGCGTTGCGCATCTAGAATCCTGCCCTCGAGACGTCCACTCTTTTGGGCATGCGCCCCCTATCCAGCTTCATCATGCCGTGCTCGCGCATGGTCACTATGATCTTCCAGGCGATGTCATCGGCGGAAGCCTCGGCGGGTCTGACAACGAGATCGGGGTTGACCGGGATCTCGTAGGGAGCATCCACGCCCGTGAAATTCCGGATCTCGCCAGCACGCGCCTTCACGTAAAGTCCCCTTCTGTCCCGGTGAGCGCAGATCTCCGGCGGTGTGTCCACGAAGACCTCCAGAAAGCCCAGCCCTGCCTCCTCGTGCAAGCGCCTCGCATCCCTTCTGTCCTTGCGGTACGGACTGATGAAGCTGGAGATCAGGATGAGCCCGGCGTCGGCGCAGAGCCTGGCGACGTGCGATACGCGCCTGATGTTCTCCCGGCGCTCATCGGGCGAGTGCCCCAGGTCCATGCTGAGCCCGTGTCGGATGGAGTCCGAGTCCAGCACGTACGAGTTAAGCCCGATCGTGAGGAGCACCCTCTCGAGTGCGAACCCCGTCGTGGACTTGCCAGCGCATGGCAGCCCGGTCAGCCAGATGGTGCAGCCCTGCTGCCCCATGATCATCTGCCGCTCCTCGCGCTGCACCACACCCTCAAAGAGAATGGCCGGTGAGGTCGTCTCACCCCTGGTCACAAGATCCGGCCTGAGCTCATTGATGAGTTCGACAATCTCGTCGACGCACCCCTTGTTGAAGAACTCCACCAGAAACGACTGCAGGGCCAGGTCGCCCTGGATGTCCAGTCCCATCCTGCTGGCACGCTGGAACAGCCTTCCCAAAGGCTCGTCCCGGGCGACCGCATCGAACAGGAGCAAAAACGCGAGAGGCTTTTTGCCGAAACGGGAGAACACATACAAAGGGGCGCTCTGGGCATCGAACACGACCCTGTAGAAGCGGATCACGTCCTCGAGAATGATGTTCTCACGCCTGACAGGCACCCACACGTACTTCATCCCGAGCTCCAGCGTCCTGCGCTCGACGCTCCCCACGAACTTCTCCTCCTTCTCCCTCACGTCGACCAGGGTCCTGAATCCCAGGTCAGAAAGCTGCTGCAGGTCCTCTCGGTCCGGGACGCTCCCTATCGTGATCCGATCGTCCATCCTCCTTGCGTTGTGCATGGCACCCTCCTCGGGCTGTACTTCCTGATGACCTCTCGGGATCATCGTTCACCCAGGGTCGGATGCATATGATCGCTTCCCCGATAGGGACGTGGCAGGAAACGCTACGAGATTCCGGGCGTGGAATATGTCATATGTATCGATCGATGAGCCGGCAGACGCCAGGTATGGCGTCCTCGGTATGCCTGATCGCCGTGGGGCGCAGTTTCTGGTACGTCTTCTTGACCACGCCGGCCTCGTGCTTCTCGGCCCGCGAGTCCGTGATGGCCAGCAGGGACTCGGCGACGCGTCCACGCCTGGGGAGCATGATCCTGGCGATGGATCCATGTGTCTCCTGCGCCAGGTGCTCCTGGTAGTAGGGATCGAGCGCCCTGGCGAAGTCGTCCAGGAGGTTGTCCACGGCCATCTGCACCACGTTGGGCTTGACCTTCTTGAACACCGCGTAGCCCGCCTTGATGGCCATCCCCGATATGCCCGATTTGGATCGCACCTCGTCGTCCACGAGCTTGACCGCATCCTGGATGACCTTGTTCCTGACATTCTGGGCGAGCAGCACGTCCTGAAGAGATCCCAAGATTCACCTCCCGACGCCGGACAGTGCCACACCCGCGCGTGCGGAGTCCAGAGTTCAGCCGCCCCTCCGCTCGATGGCCTGCCGGGTCATGACCCTGGCCATCCACTGGTACAGCTTCACGGATACCCGCCTGACCCACCACAGGGGAGCCATCTCGCCACCCATCACCACGAAGCTCTCCCCCCGTCGCACGGCCTTGACGATGCGCCGCGCCACCCTGTCGGGATCGGCCCCCCAGCGGTCGAAGGACGCCGTGAATTTCTCGCCCCATGATCCTGGAAGCGTGAGCCTCGCGGACTTGCCCACGTTGGTCCGCACCATGCCCGTGCAGATGGCGGTCACCCGGATGTCGTGGATGGCCAACTCGGCGCTCAGGGCCTCGCTCAACCCCACCACCGCGAACTTCGTTGCGCAGTAGGGCGCCACGTAGGGAAGGCCGACCAGCCCTGCCATGGATGCCGTGTTGACGATGTGGGCATTGCCGCCCTGCCCTATCATGCGAGGCAAGAACGCGTGGATCCCGTTCACGACTCCCCAGTAGTTCACGTCCGTGATCCACCGCCAGTCCTCCATGGTGAGCTCGCCCGCAGCTCCTCCCAGACACACGCCGGCGTTGTTGTGGAGCACGTCCGTGCGGCCCTCCATCTCGTAGACCTCGTCCGCGAGCCTGTCCATGTCCTCACAGCGGCTGCAATCGAGGACGTGGGCCATCCCCCGATGACCGAGACCTGCCATCTCGTCCGTCACCCGCGAGAGTCCGGCCCCGTCGATGTCCACGAGGTGCACGCGTGCCCCTGCCCTCGCAAATGCGAGGGCCGTGGCGCGCCCGATGCCCGAAGCGGCGCCCGTCACGACAACGACCCTGCCGGCCAGGTCGGAGAATTTACCCATCATGCCCCCATATCATCGCCCTTGAGGCCAGCCAAGTCACGAGATCCTGACGAGGAACGTGAGGGGGCCTCCGACCAGGAAGGTGGCGATCGCTCCTGCGGCCAGGAAAGGAGAGAATGGGATGGTCCTGGCCACCGAGATGGGCTCGTCGTCGTGCCAACGGGTTTTGACGTAGCGAACCTGCTCTTCGGTCAGGCCCTCCACGGTCATGCTGCCGAACCGGGACGGCTTCGCCGTCGAGCCCGGTATCTCGTCGCCGGGGTCCGGCAGCGGAGCTCCCTTCTCGACGGCCTCGCGCTCCTCGATGGACTCCCGCCTCTTGAGCGCCTGCAGGCTCTCTGCGGCCAAAATCATGCCAGAGGACAGATCGCTGACCTTCATGCGGATTGTCGTCTGGCCGAAGGACGGGTAGGCCCTGGCGAACACCAGGAGGACCACGGCCATCAAGCTGGGCTTGAGGAGCACCGGGATGTGGGCGAGCCCGTGCGCATGGACGAGGTACGCGAGGGCTGCGATGCTGAGCACGGAGAAGACGATGGCGCCCCACCTGTTCGTCACGAGCCGAGCGAGGGGCCTGAACACGACGAACAGGATCATGAACATGGTGAAATCGCTCACGCCGATGAGGGGGGTGAGCCCCTCGCGCGAGACCTCTCGGATGGTGCGGATGCCCGCGAACATCGCGACGAACACCAGGAGCAGCGGTATGAACCGCAGGATGGCAGCCGGCGCCTGCCGGAAGGCCTCCTGGCGCATCGCGGGATCGACGAGGGTCCTGAACGCGGACGGGACTGCCGTCCGGGCAAGATCCACGAGCAGGAAGATGAACACGAACACGAACACGTTCACGAGCACCGGGAGGGCGGGGAACGCGTGCACGAACGTGCGCGAGTAGCACGAGGGTGGTACGAGGAATGCGTACAGCGCGAACAGCTTGGCGTCTCCTGCGGCCCAGACGCCGAGCAGCCAGAGCACGACCCCGACGAACAGCCCCACACCCAGGTTCACGAGCACGACCGCACTCCAGTGCCACGCCCCCTCGGGTAGAGGCCCCGGGCACACGAGCGGCCCCAGCTTGCCGATCTCGGCGGCACCGAGGAGCAGGTACGCCACGGCTCCTCCGCCAAGCCCCTGCAGGACGCGCCTGTTGTAGATACGTCCCGTACGGACGTCGTCACGTACGGTCACGAAGACCGTGACGAGCAACCGCAGAAGGAGCATGTAGTGACCCACCGGCGACTCCTCGATGGAGCGACTCTACCCGCTGGCACGCCCGGCCGGCAAGCGAGTGTCCCTGCCGGTGGCGCCGTGGTATGCTCGCGCGGATGCAGGATAGCGGCGGTGAACTGGCGGAGATCACGCGGCTCGCGAGGGAGCTGCAGAGGCCCCTGGACCTCGAGACCCTGCTCGACCTCATCGTGAACAGCGCCGCGACCGTGGTCCAGGCGTCGCGCGCCAGCCTGAGGCTCCTGGATCCGACGCGGACGAGGCTCGTGGCGCTGTGTCGCACGGGCGAGCCTTTGCACATGGATCCCGACATGGAGTACGGCATGGGCGAGGGGCTCGTCGGGTGGATCGCCGAGAACAACCGCTCCATCCGGACAGGCGATGCCCAGGGTGATCCGCGCTTCAAGGAGCGCGAGGACCGGATGGAGCCTTTGGTCTCTCTCCTCGGCGTGCCCATCATGTCGGGCAATGTGGGGCTGGGCGTGCTCGCAGCCATCCACCATCTGCCGGACCACTTCACCGAGAGGCACGAATCGCTCCTCACCCTTCTGGCCTGCATGTGCGCGCCCTACATCGAGATCAGGAGGCTCGCCCACCTGACGACCACCGACCCGCTCACGAGCACCCTCAACCGCCGGGGGCTCGATCTGACGCTGCCCGAGGGTCGTGTCTCCGAACCGGGCTCTTCGCTCCCCATCTCGCTCGTCATGGTCGACATCGACAACTTCAAGCGCATCAACGACGAGTACGGCCACGTGGTCGGCGACCAGGTGCTCCGGGAGGTCGCCAGGGTACTGGCTGGAACGCTGGGAGCTGGAGATGCGGTGGTCCGGTACGGGGGCGACGAGTTCTTGCTGATCCTTCCCGGGGTGCACCTGTCGGGGGCAGGTCGCCTCGCGGAGGATGCCAGGCGCACCCTGCAGGCGTCGAGCTTCGATTTCCACACGGTGCACGTCCCGGTCACGGCCTCGTTCGGCGTCGCCGAGAAACGTCCGGGCGAAGGCCGGGCGACCCTCATCCACAGGGCCGACCAGGCCATGTACGAGGCCAAGCGCGACGGCCGCAACCGGGTGGTGCTGGCCGGCTAGTGACGGCCAAGAGGCTGCATGATCCGGAGCCCGACCCTCCTCGCGAGGTTGATCCCGATGCCCCTGCATGACCGGACCTTGACGCAGGAACTGCACCTCGTGCTCTTGACCCGGTATCCCCACCTGATGAAGTGATCGACGAATGCCTCTGGATCCACCAGGCCGTCCGGACCGACGACGGAGGCATCCAGGGGATCGTCGTAGATGACCTCGCGGCCTCCGGACACGCAGGGCGGCAGGTCGATGTACCCGTCCGCCTCGAGCCCACCGAGACAGTCGCCGAGGTCGGTCACGTCGTTCTCCACCGCCTCCTTGAGGGTCAGGGTGGGCCTGTAGGCGACGAGCGCTCTAGCGCCTGCCCTGCGGGCGCGATGAATCGAGGACTGGATCTGCCCCGCGGTCGATCCGTTCAGCAGGATCACGAGCTCCTGAAAAACGGCCCGGGACGCATCGGTCATCGCGCCGGGGCTCCCCGCGAAGATCCTCTGAGGCGCGGGGATGTCACCGGCAGCGACGGCCCCCTGCAACCCTCCGAGATCGCGGAGCTCCAGCCACAGGCTGCGGGCCGAGCCGATCCCCGGCACCGACGCCGCCTCGCTGGCGTTCGAGGCCCGGATCCAGAGGACATCACGCCTGCGCTTCACGAGTTTCCTGACCGATGGCTCGAGCTCACCTGCCGACGCATCCACCATGAGCACCCCGGGCACGCCTCTTCTCAGGAGCCGGACGGCCCTGCGCATGCTCTCGCACAGGCCCCGGATGAAGCAGTGGCTGCAGCGCTCGCCGGCGCAGCGCATGGGACGTCCCTGCACCAGGTCTGCCAGGATCGCGCGTCTCCCGTTGACCTCGTCGTGCAGTTTGTAGGGATCCTGGATCAGGTGTTCGTACCCCTCGAGCAACCGTGGATCCATCCGGTTGGTCCAGACGTGCAGTCCGGGATCCCGAGACAGCTCCAGCGCGCGGTGCAGGTGCACGAGCTGCTCCTCGAGATCGAACAGCAGATCGTCCCCTCCGTCCCTTGGAGAGGCCCTTCCGAAGGGCACGACCATGAGGATGTCGAACTCCCTGATGCCGAGCCCGATGAACAGATCCAGGATATCGCGCAGGTGCGATACGTTGAGCCGGTTGACCACCACGTCTCCGCTGACGATGCAGCGCCCATCGGCCACGACGTTGCGGATGCCTGCCACGGTCTGCATGAAGGAGCCGGCCACGCCGGTCAGCTCGTCGTGGAGCTCGGGCGTGTGCCCGTGCATGGAAAACGTTATCTCATCCAGCCCCGCGTCCAGGGCCTGCCGCGAAAACCCCCTGTACGCGAACATCCTTCCGTTGGAGATGGTCTGCACGTGGGCATATCCGGCGGCCTTGCCGAAGCGGATGAGCCTGACGAAATCGGGATGTATGGACGCCTCGCCGCCGCTCAGGATGAGCCTCGATGCGCCCAGCTCGATCCCCCTCGAGATCTCGGCCTCCACCTCGGTCGCGGGGATCATGGTCCCGTCCTGCACGTCCGAGTCCAGGCAGAACACGCAGTGGTTGTTGCAGGTGCGCGAGATACGCACCCAGTGGCGCCTCTCTCCGGCGACCTCTTCCCGCTCGAGGTCTGTGACGGACCCTGCCATGGCACACCGAATGTAGCAAAGCCGAGGCAGGCTGGCCAGGACACCCTGGACTGCTCTATGCTCATGGCATGACAAAAAGAGGAGCCGGCCGCGTCCTCTGGTTGCCCGTGGGAGGCCCTTGCAACGAGTCCTGTCTCGACTGTGCAGGCAGGGACACGCCCGCGGTCGATCCCGAGGACGTCAGGGCGGCCGCCGAGGCTCGCAGGCCCGCAGTGCTCGTCCTGACCGGCCCGGGCGAGCCCACCATGAGGAACGACCTCGAGGCCCTCGTTCATGCGGCCAGAAGGGGTGGAGCGGGCAACGTGGCCCTGGTCACGAACGGCCGGGCCCTGGCGTACCCTCGGGTGACGGCGATCGTGGCCTCGCTCAGGCTGTCTCACGTGATCGTCACCGTCCGCCACCTCGACCCTCTCGAGCACGACAGGACAACACGAACTCCCGGCTCGCACGGACAGGTCATGACGGGGCTATCCAACCTGTCGAACCTGGTCCGGGGAACCGACACGCGCATCGTCCTGAGGGTGCCCACCCGGACGGACGGCAACGGATCGCTCGCCGGGCTCTCGTTTCTCGCCAGCCGGTTCGGGGCGAGCGCCGTCTGGCTCGACGGAGCACACGAGCCCGATGCGGGACGGATGCCGGATGAGAGGTTCGTCCTCGGTCAGGGCATCGATGCCTTGCTCGCCCAGGTGCCGTTCGAGGAGAGAAGCAGATCAGGAAGCGTCCCTGCCCGGCTTCACGAGGACGAGGCCTCGGTCTCGATGGTGATACGGACGGGGTGTCGCAACGCTTGCAGCTTCTGTACGACCAGGATCATCCAGGAACAGAGCAGGGCATCCTGGGTTCTCGACGACCTCTCGATATTTCATCCACAACTTGATGATGCAATATCCAAAGGATTGAATATTCTGAGATTTGTCGCAATCGAACCTCTCGAGCACCCGGACATCTGCGACCTCATCCGATTTGCAAGGGACATCGGTTTCGTGTCCATCGCTGCCTGGACGTCGGCCAGGGCCCTTGCCGACGAGAGGTGGGCCGACGGTCTTCGCGACGCCGGGTTGACGGACATCGAGGTGCCACTCATGGGGTCGAGGGCCAGGGTGCATGACAAGGTTGCGGGAGCGCCTGGGTCGTTCGAGCAGACGATGGCCGGGGTGAACGCCGGCCTGTCGCGATTCCGGGTCAGGTACCACCTGATCGTCGTGAAACAGAACCTCGACGACGTCCCTTCCATGCTCGACATGGCAGAGCGGATGGGGCTGGGCGAGCCTGGCTCCATCCTCATCCCTGCACCATCTTCCAGCAGGCCGGAGATCTTCGCCGGATTCGCTGCTCGGCTCGCCGATATCGCAAGGCTCGTCGGATCTCTCGAGCCCAACCTCCGCCGCAGGCTCATCTCCTCCAGCGACGTGGGGCTGCAGGTGCCACCCTGCGTCCTGGAGGACTCTCCCGGGATAGGTCCCGACGACCTCCTTGCCCTTCCCGCGCCTTGCAGTGATTGGGTGACCGAGGGAAAGACCACGGAGCCAGGGGCATCGTTCAAGCTCCGCTCACCATGTCCTCACGCGCCCGGCTGCGCTGCAGCCCCGAGATGCCCGGGAGTGTATGGCCAGTACATCGAGGTGTTCGGCGCCTCGGAGTTCGTCCCGAGGGTCGGACAGGGCCCGGGGAAGATTGCGCCTCACGGACGAAAGAGCTAAACAGGGCACCCGAGTTCAAGGAGAAGGGCATGATAGATTCCTCCGATCTCAAGCGAGGCGTCCTCATCGACATGGAGGGCGCACCATGGCAGGTCCTCGATGTCACGTTCCAGACGCCCTCGGCCAGAGGAGCCGCGACGTACATCAAGATCAGGATCCGCAACCTGGTATCAGGTCAGGTCCTGGGCAAGTCCTTCAGGGGAGGAGAGATGCTGCCCGAGGCCGACTGCGAGAAACGCAAGGTGCAGTTCCTCTACGTGGACGGTGACGAGTTCCACTTCATGGACGAGGAGAGCTACGACCAGTTCCACATGGATCGGGGCACCCTGGGAGACCTCGCCCTGTACCTGACCGAAGGGCTCGCGGCGCGCTCCATGCTCTACAACGGCCAGGTCATCAGCATCGAGCTTCCCAACACGGTCGATCTGGAGGTCTCTGAGACTGCGCCGGCCATCAAGGGGTCCACGGCACAGGCACAGCTCAAGCCAGCCACGATGAGAACGGGGCTCAAGGTCCAGGTTCCGCCGTACATCGAAGCTGGCGAGCGGGTGAGGATCGACACGAGGACGGGCAAGTTCGTCTCAAGGGCCAGCGATTGATAACCCGATCATGGGACTGATATCGAAGGATGACCGGGATATCCGTAAACTGTCGGCGGACTCCTTGTCATGGGAGTTCCGAATCATTAATCTATGATTGTCACTACCCATCGAGGATGGCTCAAAGGAGAGAAGATGTCCGGACCGCTGCAGATCTTCTTCGATGACAGGTTCTACGAGGCCTCGGTGCTCGCCGGAATCGTTGACACCTTCTCGGGCGTCCTCGACATCGACCTCGAGCGGATCGAGGGAGGCACCCTGGTGACCGTTCCAGAGGACGAGCAGGCGGAACGCATCGCCGGCGAGTTCTCGAACATGGCCCTGGCCCGTTCGATGGAGATGCATCGCTGAGCGACGCGCGTCTTGCAGGAGCAGATCCACTTCCATGAACCAGAGACGCGTGAACGCGCAACCACCTATCTTCGCTCCACTCGTCCATCTCGCATCGGTACACGTCAGGGTGCTCGCTGGTGTGGCGCCCACGAGGCCTCTATTGCTTCGGGCATGCGTCACCGCGGGCAGCGCGGCAGACGAGGTCGGCGGGATCGCGAGGGTCTTGGTCGTGCTGACGCCTGGCCGTGACCGGGCTCTGCAATTTTCCAGGAACAAGGACACGGCACAGATCAAGGTGCCTGCACACTGGATCGCCTCGACACACCCTGAAACACTGCGCGAGGTGTTCAGAGACGGCCTCGGCGCTCCTACGACCCGGCTCGAGACGCCCCCTGCCGGCAATATTGCCGAGGGCCGCCGACCGGCACGAGTGCTGCTCTTCGAAAACCTCTTCGTGGATCCGGACAGACCGGCTGCGGATCAGCCGAGATCCATGTCGGGAGGCACGTTTTTGCTGGCGTCCGCCCTCAAGGCCGGAGGCTCGACGCCGGTCATAGTAAGGGGCCGGCTAGACCCCGAGCGAGGCCTGGACGACACCGTCGAGCTCGAACACGCCCTCGACGAGGGCGTGGACGTGGTGGCCATCACCCTGCTCGAGGCATGCCTTCTGGCCACGAACTCGCTCGTGGATCTCATCCACCGGAGAAGCAGCGCGCCGGTGATCGTGGGCGGCCCCATGCCGACGCACGCCCCCGTGCACGTGGCCGCCCATGCTCCATGCGTGACTGGCATCGTCCGGGGCGCAGGCGAGGCCATCCTCCCTGCCCTCGCCCGCCTGATGACCGGGCCCCTGGACGCTGGCGCTGCGGAGCAGATACTAGGCCTCGATGGCGTCCTCGTTATCCATGCAGACCAGCTCCTCGCCGGGCACCCCGCCAGGACGAACGACCCGGATCCCGACGAGACCCGCATGGACTTCGATCTGCTGGGACCCGAGCACATCGGTGGAGGTCTGAGCATCGAGACGAGCCGGGGTTGCACGAATCCCTGCCTGTTCTGCACGACCATGAGCCGGCAGGCGCACAGGGGCCGCAGCCCCCATGTCGTGAGAAAGCACCTGGACGCGTACCGCGGCAGGCTGGAAGCCCTCTACGGGACCGCGATCCCCGGATCGACCAGGCGCGTGCAGATCTGCGACGACGACTTCACCTGCGATCCAGCGCGCGCCGCGGCCGTGCTCAGGGCCTTTTGCGGGTGTGGCCTGGCGCTCTCGTCGTTCCAGGCGTCAGTGAGGGACTTTTTCGTGAAGGGCGACGGCGAGACGAAGCTCGTGAAGGAGCTCGTGGACGCCCTGGACCCGTCGATCTTCCAGGACGCAGAGCGGTTCGCCGGCCTCGCGGCCGGACCCCCACAGGGCATGCCTCCGGCAGGCACAGGATGCTTCGTGCACCTG
>JBFYZU010000266.1:0-20084 GCA_041309365.1 Myxococcota bacterium | reverse complement strand
ATGGCAGGGCCACTGCACCCTGCCAGCAGCAGGGCGACGAACGTCGAAACGGCGCGATCAGCCCTCATCGTCCCCCCCTTCAACTGTCTTGGCCGGCGCGCCGGCCTTGGTCTCCTTGATCACGGTGATGCCGCCGATGCCGAAGTCGAACTCCCAGCTCGCGGCCAGCGTGATCACGTAGGCACCGGCGCTCTGCCGGGTCTCGTCGTTGAGCCCGAAGCGCGCACCGATCTCGATGGACAGCGGGTCGAGCGGGTAGACCTTGGCGCCCACACCCAGGGTGAGGTACTTGATGTGCGCCCTGTCCCAGGTCCGCTCCAGCGTGGTGTAGTCCACCTCGTTCATCGAGAACATCCCGGTGAAGTCCAGAAGGACGCTGAACCACTTCCGGATCGGCGCCACGCCCACGGCGAAGTTCATGTACCAGTGGATCTGGTCGCTCCCGAGGAACGGGTACTGGCGCCCGTCACCCACCAGGACCATAGCCAGCCCCTGGCGCGTGGACAGCGTCACCATGTTCGCGATGGTGACGCCGAACAGAAGCTGGGGCTCGACGATCCAGGAGTCGAGCTTGGCCTGGATCTCCTCGTTGCCCGGATCGCGATCCCCATCCAGGTCCAAAATCACGTCCCCGCCCGTGGGGAACGTGACGCGCAGGGCAGCGGAGAGGTAGAGGGGGAGAGCGCCGTGACGCGAGAGGATGTTGCCCATGAAGTGCAGGGCGAAGTTGCCGAAGTTGGCGTCGGTGTCCTCGTAGGTCTCCCAGTCGCCTCCACCCGGACGGGTGGAGACGCTGGCGTACGTCACGTGCAGCGGCATCAGGTCCGCGCCCAGCTCGAAACGCTTGAAGAAGGCGATCTTCCCTCCGACCCTGAGCTGGTACTGGTACATCTTCTCGCGCTGGATGCTGGCGAACCACAGCCCACCGGGGATGTTCACGTCCATGATCATGAACTCCAGCGGGACCAGGTGGAGCTCGGTCTGCGGCCTCGGCGACATGGGCACGAGCGAGGACATGAGCCCGCCGCTCGAGCCCAGCGGATCGATGAACACCTCATCGGGACCCAGCTCTCCGGCATTCGCCGGAGCTGCCGCCATACCGGATGCGACCGCCAGAAGCGCGGCGATGACGATCTTCTCTCTCATGCTACCTGCCTCCCTTCGTTGCACGGCTCATTCCTCTCGTCGGTCCGGGGGATCATACCATCACGAGCCCGGGCGAGACCAACAGGCGGCGCGGATCAGAACAGCATGGCGTCCAGATCCGCCTCCACGTTCCCGGTCCTGGACCTGTCCACGAGCTCGAGCACGGCCGCCGGGACGATGTGCTCCTGCAGGGCCTCGGGGATGAGATGGGTCTCCGTGTCGGGCCACGGGAGCGCCTGGCCGGCGTCGAGCTCGGGGATGTCCGCGGCCGGAGTGCCCGACAGCCAGGCCACGTAGACTGCGTCGGGATCGAGCCGCACCCAGGCGTGCCCGCTGGCCACGAAGCCGTCCATCTGGCTGCGCAGGTGAGGGTGGTCCGGCTGCACCTGCACGTGATCATCGACGGTCCCGAGCACCATGATCAGAAGATCCGGCCAGGCGTCGTGCACGTCGCCGATGACCAGGGCGCCGTCGCGCTCTGCCCAGTAGTCGCGTATCTGCTCCGGGGAGGCCATCCAGACGGGTTTTCCCAGCGGGAAGAACGTGGCGAGCTCGTCGTCGAGGATGGAGGCCATCTCCGTGGAGTAGTACAGCCAGGGCAGGTAGTCGGTCTCGTGCCACTCTCCTGGCCCCGCGATGCCCTTCACCAGAAACTCGTTGTCTCCCAGCACCTCGTTGCCGTCCACGTCGAGAAAGAAGCTGCCCGAGATGGGCCACAGCGTCCCGTCCAGGGGATCCTCTATCACGGCGTCGTGGCCCGTTGCCCAGTCGAGCACGCCATCGAGCCCCGGCCAGGGGCAGGTCGTGATCGTGCAGGTCCCGGGCGAGTAGAACGGGTTGTCCGTGACGTCGCCCTGCCCTCCCAGCTCCGCCGTCACGTACTGATCTCCCACCGGCGACTCCCACGTCGCCAGGAAATCGAGACCGGCCAGCGAGGCAGAGTGGTCGGCCAGGGTCGTGAGCGCCAGGTTGCCGCCGTGAGACAGGCCCACCATCCCGACGACGGAGGTGTCCGCGAAAGGTACCCTGTCCGCGAGCGACCAGCCGTCCTCGTCCCGGGCCGTGCCCAGGGCGAACAGGAGCACGTCCCGAAGCCCGGCCTTGCAGTCCGGACCGCGGTAGTCGTAGGTCCCGCCGCTGATGGCGCCCGGCTCCCGTCCGCCCGGCAGGACCATGCTCACGACCACGGTCCCGGTCGCGAGGGCCAGCGGATCCGGCTCGTCCCACCCCAGCGAGCCAGCGCCCAGGCCTCCCGGCACGAGCACCACCACGGGCGCCCCCTCGACGTGCCGCGCGTCCCCGGCTGCCGGGTACGAGACCCTGATGGCGATCCCGTCCCCGGGGGCCACGGCGCTGGGGATCTGCGTGCGGTACTGCCCCGGCCCCGTGACCACGGGATCCGTGCCAGTATCCTCAATCCCGTCCGCCGGAATGTCGGAGCCCGTGTCCTGCACGAGATCCGGCCACTCCCCCCAGTCCAGGACCACGTCGCCGTCCGGCCTGTCGCGCCCGTCGTCTCCGCTGCCGCAGCCCCAGAGCGAAGCGAGAATTGCCATCGTCCAAAAAGCTCTCATGGGATCCTCCCTGGAAGGCATGATCCAGTCTATTGCGCGATGCATGAAGGCGCAACGACCGACTCCAGGTGACGTCACGGACGGCGCAGCACCACGACGAAATCGGTGTCGATGCGCTCGGGACGGGGCACCTTGATGAAGTGGTGGATGATCTGCGAACCGAAGCTGGTCTCCGTCTCGAAGCCGGCGCGCTCGCCCAAAGCTGCGATGTAGCGCCAGTTCTCCACGGCGCGGCCCCTGATGACGTTGTTTCCCACGGCCACGCAGTAACGGCCACCCGGCTTGAGCACCCGCCGGACCTCGACGAGGTTTCGTTCCATGTCGTCGAGGTAGTGGAAGAGGATGTACGCGCGCCTGGGGTCCGTCCGGAAGATGTGGCGGATCACCTCGTCCGCGCCGGGCACGCCCGTCTCGTGCAGGCGGCCGTAGTCGCGGGCCGATACGACCTCGGTCCCCACGTGCGCGCGCTTGAGCGGGGCCAGGCTGCCCGACGCCAGCCCGAGCCAGTACATCTCCAGCTGGTGGGTGCGCGGATAGTCCACTGCATTGCAGTAGGGCGGCGACGTCACGGCCAGAGAGAAGTGGCGCGCCGGCGCCTGGATGCTCCTCGCGTCGGAGCCTTCCGGAATGGTCACGCCCGCGAAGGCTCCCCGCTTCCTGGCGAGCTCCTCCATGCCCAGGGCCGAGGCCACGGCCTTTCGAGCGAAGAGCCTGAGCGTCAACCCCGGCGGGACCTTCTTGCCGAGGCTCTTTCGCACGACGGTGCGCGTGCAGTTGTTGTCCGCGTTGGAGGACTCCCGGATGACCGAGGAGAACGCCACGAGCATGAGGTCCCTCGCGCCCGCGAGCTCCGATTCCGACCACTTGCCAGCGAGCTTCCCCGGCAGGGCCATGATCTCTCTTTTCAGGTAGGCGAGCTCGTCGAGGGCGTGGCCGGAGAACCACACGTCACGGTAGGGGAACTCTGGAGGCCGTGGCTGCGACCTGCGTCCGGTGCCGTGCCCGAGCGCCGCATCCACGCACAAAAGGGCCGCGTGGGAGGCGAGGCCCAAAGGCAGGCAAGTGACCTTGGTCCGGATCAGAAACCGCGAGAAGGGATCAACGTCCACGGCCGTCGACGGCCGTCCCATGAGCATGGCCTCCACGTTGGTCGTGCCGCTTCCAGCGAAGGGATCGAGGACCCTGGCGCCCCTTCGAGAGTACCTCTGGATCAAGAACCGGGGGAGCTCCGGGAAGAACTTGGCAGGGTACTTGTGGAGCCCGTGCGTGAACGCGGACTGATCCCTGCTCAAAAAAAGAAAGACCTGTCCGGGCTCGATGGGCAGGTCGACGGGTATGTCCCCCGAGATCACGGTGCGGCCCTTTTCCAGGCGGATCTCCGTACCGGTGGCCGGGCCGGACGCGCCGCTGCGCCGGCGCGCATTTCGCGATCGCAGCAACGACGAGGCGAGCCTCTCCGCCTCGGCAACCGAGGAAGGCTTCACCGAGGCAGGAACCCCGTGTGCGAGGATCGTGACGGGTCCGTTTTTCACGTGGGACCATTATACCCATCCGAACCGGATGGCCAATTCGCAGTCGAGTAGGCGGACAGGAGGCGGGAGCGGCGGGCTTCGAGGCAGGAGATCAGCGCATCGGGGCCCACGATGCGAAACGAGGTGCCCATGGACACGAGCCAGGACACGAAGCTCTCGAAGCGATCGGCCGGAACGCCGAAGCTCACGTGGCTCTCGCCGTCCGGGCCGCGCGTCGCGCGGCGGCCCAGGTCCCGGTGCTGGCGCACGAACGCGGGATCGAAGGCCACGACGACACGCTCTCCGTCCTGCCCGGGCCCGGGCGGGAAGATCCCGGACGCCATGTGGGTGCGCGGATCGAAGCCCGCGGGCGCCTCGAACCGGCCGTCGACGATGCGGGCGCTGCGGATGCGGTCGAGCCGGAAGGTGCGTACCTCGCCGCGCAGCTCGCAGTGGGCTATCAGGTACCATCGACCCAGGGAGCAGACGAGCACGTAGGGGTGGACCGTGCGCTCCTGCTGCGAGTCGCGGCCCTGGGTGTAGTAGTCCATGCGCACGCGCCGCTTTTCACCAACGGCGCGCGACAGCTCGTAGAAGATGTCGAAGCTCATGTCGTGCCGCGAGCCCATGCTCACGCGCGACTCGAGCTCGCGCACGGCGGTCTCCGCCTCGTGGCCGGCGGTGCGGATGACCTCCCTCATGACGTGATCAGCGGCCCAGTCGAACGGCGGCGCGATGCCGTCGCGCAGGGCCTTGAAAGCCAGCAGGAGCGCCACCACCTCCCTGCGGTCGAGCCGGACCGGACGTGCCAGGCTGCTCACGGGGTTGCGCCTGAACCGCACGAGGCTCGCCTCCTGGTCCACGCTCACGTCGAAGAGCCTGAAGTCCGTCGAAGGGTACACGCCGCACACGGAGAGCCTCTCGAGATCGGAGGCGAGCACGGCCTCGCTCACGCCGAGCATGGTGCCGAGGTGCGCGAGATCCACCTCGTGGTGGGTGGAGAGGTAGGACACGAGGAACGCGAAGCGGCGCAGTCGCCCCATGGCATCGTCGCGCCGGGCCCTTCGAGACGGAGCCGAGCTGCGGGCCCTCGTCCGCCGGCGCGGGGCAGCGGCGGCCAGCACACCGGGTACGACGCCTGCGCCCAGCCTGCGGATCTCCTCCACCACCCGGCTGCTGACCTGCGAGGGAGAGAGGATCCTGAGGCGGGGGCCGTGGGCGATGGCCAGCTCCACGAGGGCGTCCGCGTTGGTGGCCTGCACCTCGAACCGGACTGCGCCGGCCTTCTTCTCCCGCTTCTCGCAACCGATGAGAGCGGCCGCGTGCCACTCGAAGTCCTCGTCCACCTCGATCACGACGGTCAACGGATCGTGCACCCTGTAGAGCCAGGGGGGCTCGCGGACCACGTCTTTGGCGCAAAAGTGCGCCGGCACCTCGAACTGCGCCCCAGCGCAGTCGGGGTCCTCGATGGCCATGTCGAGCACGCGGCCGAGGGAGAAGGTCCGCACCTGCCCGCGCAGATGGCACATGCCGGTGATCAGCCAGGAGCCGTCGACGAGGGTGATGCCGTAGGGATCCACGACGCGATCCGTCACCTGGTCGTGGCCCGCCGCACGGTAGCTCAAGACGAGCCTCCTGCGCTCGTGCACGGCCAGTAGAGCGGTCTTGACGAGCGTGAGCTCCCGCTCGCCAAGGGACCAGCCCTGCACGTCCATCATCATGTGGGAGACGGGGCCTTTGCCCAGGAGGGGCTTTCCCTCCCCCGAGGCGAGCAGCACCTTGTGCGCGGCCATGCACAGATCCTCGCGCAGGGGAAAACCGGGCGTCGAGAGCAGGGTCTGCACGACGGCCAGAAGCAGCATGCGCTGGCCTTCGTCGAGCTGGATCTCGGGCACGTGCAGGTCGGACTCCTCGATGCGGTATCCCAGGGCGCCGTCGTCCGGATCGCCCGGGCAGGACTCGCCCACGGGAGCCGTCACGAGAGGCAGGCCCATGTCCTTGATGAGCCTCTTGTCCCTTTCGAACATCTTGCGCAGCGTCTCGGGATCCGGGGCCGGCGTCCCGTGCGGGACGTAGAGCTCCTTCAGGCGATCGAGTATCTCTTCGCGGGTCATGGCGCGAGGCGACTCGAGAAGGGTCGCCACGAGGCTGAAGACCCGCTCGGCGGGCAGGGGCCGGTTCTGCGTCGGGCCCTCCCCGGCCTTCTTCGATGCGGCCTTCTTGGCAGTTGTTCGGTGCATCACGGTTTCCATGCCATCCCACCCTAGCAGGCAGGTGGGACAATCAACGGTCGGTCGCGAGGAGTAGGACCGCCGCAAAGCTTGCGAAGGGTCTCTGGCGATCGTTTATGAGGTCCATACCCACCGCGTACAGGGCTTTTTGGGGCACGGGCACGAAGTGGTCCGAGCGCCCGGGCAAGACCACCAGCCTGCGGACGGCCAGGTGGCCCAGAAAGACGGCTTCTTCGAGCAGTCCTTTCAAGGCCGATCCAGGCGGGAGAAGGGCCAGGACCGACGCGGCCGCAGCGGCCGCGAGCACGTCCACCGAGCCCGGGGTCTGCCAGGGTCCGTCCACGTACCCGCCCGCGAGATCGTCTTTCACCACGTCGGCCGGCACAAGGAGGCACTTCGTGGCGAGAAGCTCGGGGCCGGCCACTGCGACCGGGTGGGCCTGCCCGTCGCCGGGCACCCAGGCCGCGGCCGCCAGGGCCAGAAACGGAGCCACGCCCAGGATCCTGGAGCAGCGGCTCGCGAGGCTGCCAGGGCCGTCCATGGTGGCCACGACCGACCCGTGACCAGCATCGAGCCCCCTGGCGAGGGCCCCCGGGATGCGCGGATCGCCGGAGCGCGCGGCTGCGTGGGCCAGGGCCACGAGCGCCAGGGCGCCGGCAGCGGGGTCCTCGACACCCGAGGCAGGGTGGGAGGCAGTGACGAAGGCGGACCCGAACGTCCCGTCGTCTTTCTGCATGGCCAGCACGAACCGAACGAGGCCTTCGAGCAGAGGCGCGAACCAGGCGTCCGGGTCTGGCGCCTGCACGGCGTCCGCCAGCGCCCACAGGGCCAGCGCGGAAGCGGACAGCGCAGCGCCCTGATCGCCCGCGACCACGAACACCATGGGGCCTACGAGCGAAGGGTCCGTGGTCGGACGGCCGTGCTCGTCCACCGGCCCGCAGGACGACACCCGGTGGGTCGCGGCCACGGGCACGGGCGTGCCATCGGCGCCCGGGCGCGAGAGGCTCGAGTCCGGATCGTGGCCGCAGAACACGGCGTCCTCGAGCAACCGCGAGAGCGAGGCCCAGGCTGCGGTGCCCAGCGCGGGGTCCTGGCTGGCCAGGTGCGCCGTGCGCAGCGCCACCGCCCCGAATCCCTGCTGCACGGGATCCATGTGCATCGCTTCCGTCCCTGTGAGCCAGTCCACGTCGCGGACGGGATAGTAGCTCAGCCTGACCGCGCCGCCCGGTGTCATGTCCGTTGCGAGCCTGGCCGCCACGTCGTGAAGGAGCCCGGCCGAGGGCGGGTCGCCCGAGGCCACCTGTGCGCGGCCCCTGGTCATGCGCACCACCTTCCCGCCGGGGACGGTCTCCATCACGTGGATGGAATCGAACCTGTCCAGGGTCAGCCCGTCTTTGGCGGCGAGATCCTCGATCTTGCCCAGCCGGGCGTCCGTGACGAGCCTCTCCAGGGCTCGAGACCCGTCGGGCCTGGCCCAGTACACGACGTCCGATCCGAGGCGGATCCTGTAGCCCGGGCTCACGAGAGGCAGCGTCGGGTGCATGGGCACCCAGTTGAGCGCTAGCCCTTCCACGCCCGGATCGATGATCCTGTCCAGGAAGGAGGCGCGCGCCCCGGCGTCAGGGCCTGCGCTCGCGAGATCGACGAGCGCGAAGCCGGTGAGCACGGAAAGCTCGATGCGCAGCCTCTCCATGGCCCCTGCCAGGGGTCCCTCCCGCTGGGAGTGCCTCCTCTCGAACTGGGCGGCGAGCTCGTCCGCTGCGGCCAGCGACGCGGCGACGAGGGTGCGTCCCTTGCCTGCCGCATAGACGTCGTGGCGGATGTTGCGGGCCCTTGCCGTGCGCACCTCGCGCGGGGCGAGCCCCTGGAGCTGCACGGCCACGTCCCAGCCTCCCTCGGGCCTCTCCTCCAGCGCCCCGGGGGGCGCGCCGTCGGGGGCTTTGGACGAACCCGCGAGGCGGGCACGCACGGCGCCCACGAGAAAGGCCAGCACCTCGTCGTCGAGCCCGGGCCCGACGGCCGGCGCGAGGAGGATGGCGTCCGGGCGGATCATCCTGGCCGCAAAGCGCTGGCCCGGGTGCGAGGAGGCGAGCCTGGAGCGCACGTCGAGCAAGGCGGAGCCTCCTCGGCCGTCGTCGGCCGGATCGGCGACGACGCAGTGGAAACCGCCGGCAATCAGCGCATCGGCCAGCCTGGCCGGATCCGTGCCCGAGACCAGCGCGTCCAGCTCGGGGTGGGCGGACAAAGGCTCGAGCACGGCGCTCGGGGAGGCCGTCTCGAGCAGATCGGCCCGGCTCGAGAGGACCAGGGTCCTGCCGCAACGCTCGAGCATCGCGTCCCACTCGGGGAGCTTCTCGAGCGTCCCCTGCCTCTGGCACAGCGCGAGCACGAGCACCGTGGCGCCCGTGACCCCGAGCACCCACGACATCAATCTCGAGCGTGGGGCCATGGCCGGCCGTGCGGCGTTGCCGGCTTCAGCCGGCATCGAGCTCCCCTACCGCATCGCGGATGCGCTCGGCGCCCTCGCGCACCATGTCGAGCGACGTGGCGAACGACAGGCGGACGAAGCCCTCTGCCCCGAAGGCGGAGCCGGGCACCGTGGCCACGTGACGTGTGGCGAGAAGGTAGCGCGCCAGGGAGGCCGAGGTGTCCAGGGTCTCTCCGGCAGGGGTGCGCCTCCCCATGAGCCCGCGCACGTCCACCCAGAGGTAGAAGGCCCCCCTGGGGCGAAACGGCTTCATGCCGTCGATGCCGGCCACCATCTCGAAGAGCACGTCGCGGCGAAGGCGGTACTGCGAGACCCAGTCATCGAGGAACGAGCGATCCCCGTCCAGGGCCGCCACGCAGGCCTTCTGCACGAACGTGGTGGGGCCGGACGTGGTCTGGCCCGTGATCTTGGACACGGCGCTCACGAGCGCGGGCGTTCCGATGAGCCAGCCCACACGCCAGCCCGTCATGGCAAAGGTCTTGCTCACCCCGGAGACGACGGCGATGTCCTCGAGCCGGCCGGCCGAGGTGGTCATGGGCGATACGTGCTCGTCGCCGTCGAGCATGAGGTCCTCGTATATCTCGTCGGAGAGGATGGCCACTCCAGCGGCCGCGGCCCTCGCCACCACGCCTTCCATCGAGGCACGGTCCACGATGGCGCCCGTGGGGTTGGAAGGGCTGTTGACGACGAGCACCCGCGTGCGGGGGCCGAATGCGCCGTCGAGACGATCGGGCGTCAGGGAGTAGCCCGTGGACGCATCCAGCTCGATGACCCTGACCTTGCCTCCGGCCAGCTCCACCATGGCCGGGTAGGACACCCAGTAGGGGGCCGTGAGCACCACCTCGTCGCCGGGCTCGAGCACGGCCATGAGGAACAGGGCGAGGGCGTTCTTCGCGCCCACGGTGATGGCCACGTTCGAGGCCGAGAGCGAGACGCCCAGCCTCTTCGAGTAGTGGCGTGCCACGCACTCACGCAGCTCGGGCAGGCCCTGGCTGGCGGTGTAGCCCGTGAAGCCCTGCTCGATGGCAGCGGCCGCGGCGCGGCTCACGTGCGCGGGCGTCGGGAAGTCGGGCTGACCCGCGGCGAACGGGACCACCCTGTGGCCCTTGGCCTTCAGCTCGGCCGCCATGGCGGTCACCTCCAGCGTGGGTGACGGCTGCATCGCACGTATCCTGCTGTTTATCTGCATGCTCCCCTCGGTGGGCACACACGAGCCTGCCCGGTCGCTTTCGCACGAGGCCTGGGTGCGCTTCGCTCCGGAACGTCGCTAATGGGGGGTCAGTCGTCCTTGTCGGAGCTCCCGGACTTCTTGCCGTCCTCACCGGACTCCATCTTCTTCCCGTCCTCGTCGTCCTTGCCGCCGAGGCCCTTCTTGAGGTTTTTCACACCCTCGCCGATGCTGCGCCCGAGAGCGGGAAGCTTGCTGGGACCGAAGAGCAGGAGGATCACGGCGACGATGGCCAGGATCTCCCAGTGTCCTAATCCGAACATGGCTGTCTATGCCTCGTGCTGACTTCTATCACATAAGCAGACCCGAGTGAAGGGCCACACCGGACCGATGGAGCCTTGATGGCGGGCCGGGCAGCAACTACACTCGCCCTTCCATGAGGATCGCACTGGCTCAGGTCAACCCGGTGGTGGGGGACGTGAGGGGAAACGGCGAGCTCGTCAGGCGCACGGCGAGAAAAGCGGCCGCGCTCGGCGCCGGGCTCGTGGTCTTCCCCGAGATGGTGATCACGGGGTATCCGCCGCTGGATCTGCTCGAGAGGCCGGAGCTGTGCGAGCGCAGCCTCGAGTGCCTGGAGGACCTGGCAAGGTCCACGTCGCAGGGACCGGCCCTGCTTTTAGGCCACCCCGTGCCCAACACCACGGGCACGGGCAGGCCGTTCGCCAACGCCGTGAGCCTGGCCACGGGAGGGCGCGTGGCGGCCACGTTGCGAAAGAGGCTCCTGCCGAGCTACGACGTGTTCGACGAGGACCGCTGGTTCGAGCCCGGCACATCACCCGGCATCGTGAAGGTCGAGGGCTCACGCCTGGGAGTGGCCGTGTGCGAGGATGCGTGGCGCGACAGCCCGCAGCTCGCGCGGCGCCTCTATGCCGTGGACCCGGTGGCGGAGCTGGCGTCCGCCGGAGTCTCGGCGATCGTCAACCCGAGCGCCTCTCCCTACGAGAGGGGCAAGCCGGCCGAGCGGGAGAGGCTCCTTTCCGGCCTGGCCAGAAAGCACGGCATCCCGGTTCTCGCGTGCAACCAGGTGGGAGGCAACGACTCGCTGGTGTTCGACGGCGGCAGCCTGGCCGTGGACGCCCAGGGCAGGTGCGTGGCCAGGGCGCCGCTGTTCGAGCCTGCCATCCTGGTGGTGGACCTGGACGAGGCGGGGCAGGTGCACGGGGCCAGGGCCGACTGGCCCGAGGACGAGCACGACGAGGTGTGGGGCGCGCTCGGGCTGGGAATGGGCGACTACGTCCGCAAGTGCGGGTTCGCCTCGGTGGTACTCGGCCTGAGCGGCGGCATCGATTCGGCCCTCGTCGCCTGCCTGGCCGCGCAGACGCTGGGCCCGGACAGGGTCATGGCCCTGTCCATGCCGTCGAGGTTCTCGTCTCGCGGCAGCGTGGACGACGCGCGCTCGCTGGCGGACAACCTCGGCATCAGGCTCGAGGTCCTCTCCATCGAGAAGGTGTTCGGGGCGCTCATGGAGACGCTCGATCCCGTGTTCGAGGGACGCCCCTTCGATCTGGCCGAGGAGAACCTGCAGGCGCGCTCGCGCGGGGCCCTGCTCATGGGCGTGTCCAACAAGCTCGGCAGCCTCGTGCTCGCCACGGGCAACAAGTCGGAGCTGGCCGTGGGCTACTGCACGCTCTACGGCGACATGGTCGGCGCCCTGGCGCCCATCGGCGACGTGCTCAAGACAGACGTGTACGCGCTCGCACGCAGGGTCAACCGCGAGGCGTCGATCATCCCGGAGGCCACGATCCGCAAGGCCCCGAGCGCGGAGCTCAGGCCCGACCAGACGGACCAGGACAGCCTCCCGCCCTACGAAGTGCTCGACCGGGTCCTGGGCCTCTACCTGGAGAAGGACCTGCGCACCGACGAGATCGTGGCGTCGGGCATCGACGCCTCGACGGTTGCGAGGGTCATCGAGATGGTGCGCCGCGCCGAGTACAAGCGCATCCAGGCGCCGCTCGCCTTGAAGATCTCGCCGAGGGCGTTCGGGACCGGCCGCAGGTACCCCGTGGCCCAGGGGTTCTCACCGTGAAGAGAGGGCGAGGCGACCCCCCACCGGCCGGACGTTTCAGGCCGTTCGAGGGGATCGGAGGGAAGGTCGGGAAACGGGCAAGAAAGCCGGGGACCAGCGCACCGGCACGCGAGCATCCCAGGGCGCCCGCCCTCGACAGCGACCTCGAGACCGAGCAGTTTCACGAGGCCATCGCCGACGCGGTGCAGATCGAGAGGGACAGGCTGGCCGGCGCGCCCGTGCCACGGCCCGCGCGCCTGCCGGACGAGGGGAGGGAATGGCGCGACTTCGCACATGACCTGTTGAAGGGACGCACGGGGTTCGACATCAGCTGGTCCGAAGAGTACGTGGAGGGACGCAGGCACGAGGTCACCATGTCCACCATGAAGAAGCTGCGCGGGGGCCACATCTCGTGGCAGGCCTATCTGGATCTGCACGGCATGAACAGGGACGAGGCGCGCAAGGCCGTGGAGGAGCTCATCCGGGGATCGAGGCTGCGCAACCAGGGATGCGTGCTCGTCGTGCACGGCCGGGGCAAGGGGTCGGAAGGTGGTGTCCCCGTGCTCAAGGAAAAGCTCGTTGCATGGCTGACGCGAGAGAGCGGGATCGGCTCTTACGTCCTGGCCTTTGCAACGGCCCGCCGCTGCGACGGCGGCCCGGGTGCGGTCTACGTCCTCTTGAGGCAGGGTTGAAACCTCCCTGCACCGGGAATGCACATCCCGAGCACGGGCAGGATCCGAACCGGGACGACCCGGGGAAGCTGCTCATGAAAAACGATCAAATGAGTTGAAAACCGTTCCCGGATCCCTATACTAGGGAAACCCTTCGTGGTGAGGGTCAAAGCGGTCCGGGAACAACTCGGAGGTATCGAATGAGCATCAGGACTGTCGGCTACCATGTGTTCTTTTTGCTGGTCGTGCTGTTCGTGGCAGCCGGCTGCGACGACGGCAATACCACGCCAATCGACTACAGCGTCGACGACATGGTGTGGGACCTGACCGACACCTCGCCGTACGACATGCCGCCCGACACCGGGTACGACCCCGGCATCGACACCATGTACGACACCTCGATAGTGGACACGATGCCCGATCCCACGGAAGATCCCGGGACGACCGGGGGCGTGGTCGGGGACCGGTGCTCGGTGACCGCGGACTGCACGGGAGTGCCGGGCGCCGGCCGCCTGTGCCTCACGGACCTGCTCGGGTACCTGAGCTTCGCGGGCGGTTACTGCTCGGCCGCGTGCACGAGCGCTGCGGACTGCGGAGCTGGTGGCGACTGCGTGGACGTGTACGGCTACCGCTACTGCCTGGAGCGCTGCACCAGCGCGGGCGACTGCAGGACGACCGAGGGATACAGCTGCACGACCCTGCCAGGTGGGACCACGGGCACCTACTGCCTGCCTCCCTCGCCCGATCCCGAGACCACCACGGATTACTGACCTCTCCCCCCCCCCGATCTTCTCAATATCGCGCGACAGGTTTCGGTGCACGTGCGCCCTGCACGCGACACGCATATCGATACCTCGATGCAAAAGGGAAATCCAGGAGCGCGGCGACCCTGCTACAGCCCGAGCATGGACTCGAGCACGGCGCGCAGCTCTCTCGGCGCCGACCTGGCCACCCATGCATCGGCGTGGGCGCGCTCTGCGCTTGCCATGGGCCTCTCATCCGTGGTGAGCACGACCAGCTTGCACGTCCTGGTCAGGGGCGAGTGCTCCAGGGTGGCCCTGAGCTTGCCGAGATCCAGGCCTGGGAACTCGGCCTCGGCCACGATGATGTCGGGCGGCTGCTGCCCCGCCTTGAGCAGGAGATCGAACAGATCCTCATGGATATCGATGGACAGCCCGGCGCCCAGCAGCTTTCGCGTGGCAAGCCCCGTGGACGAGCTCACGGCCAGCACGAGCACGGACGGCTCGTCGCGCTTGAGCTCCGAAGGGATGGGGTAGTCGAAGCGCTTGAGAAAGTCCAGGACGTCCTTTCGCCTGAACCTCAGGTGACGGCCAGGTGTGCGGAAGTGCTTGATCTGCTCCCTGTCTACCCAGTTGTGGATGGTCTTGAGATCGACCTTGCAGAACTGGGCCACCTCCGGGGCTGTGAACAGATCGTCGTCGGATGAGGTGTGGGACCTGGACTCCCTGGCCTGTTTTCGACCCATGAGATCCCTCCTGGTGGTGTCATCCCACCTGTCGCCGAACATGTCGATCCTGTTTCTCTACCACGCTCTTTCTCCCGCCTGATCACAACATCCCCTATTTCGATATTATCCGACCACGATCCTCGTTGTCAAGTGAAATATCGAGGACATTCGCTTGGTTAGATAGAATAGCAGATCAATGATATACGTAATAGTTTAGCAAGATTAAACAAGCAGAGCACGGTGAGGTACGGGATCAGCCGACGAGAAGCTCGATGGTCATACCGATTATCGCCTCGGTGTCCGGCCTCGGCAGCTCGCGGATGGCGATTGCCAGGGTCGAAAGCGCCGCACGATCGTCTCGCAGGGCGCGGATCTGGGCCGCGAGCAAGCCACGCTCCACACGCTTTTGCCCTGCGTGGCCGGGATCGTCCGTCTCCAGGATCAGGCGCGCCGCGCCTCTTTCCTGCATGTCGCGCGCATTGGCAAGCTGGTGCTCGTGAGGCAGGCCGATCTTGGGCACGAGCAGAGCCGGCAGGCCGGCTCGCTGGATCTCCGCCAGGGTGCCCGCCCCTGCCCGGCAGACGACCAGATCCGCGGCGCTATAGGCAATGCCCATGTCCTCGATGTAGGCCATGGGGTGATAGCGTGCCAGCTCGCCCATGGACAGCCCGAGAGAATCGACGATGCCCGAGGTGTCCTTCTGGGGATCGTAGTCGCTCGCGAAGTAGCGGCCCGTACCGTGCACGACGTGCATGCTCTGATCCGACAGGATCTCCGGCAGGTCCCCTGCCACTGCCCTGTTGATGCTGCGCGCGCCTCCGGATCCCCCGAACGCGAGCACCACGAACGCGTCGGGGCCGATGCCGAGCGCCGATCGTGCCGCGCGCGGATCCGTGGCCGTGATGGACCCCCGCACGGGATATCCGGAGTGGATCACGCTCGACGAGGGGAAGCAGCGCCCCGAAGCCTCGAAGCTCGTGAGCACCCTGTCGGCCACACGCCCGGCCAGGCGGTTTGCGCGACCCGGCGCGGCGTTCTGCTCGTGCACGAGGATGGATGGCCGGCCGCGCAGGCTCCTGAGCGCGGCCGCGGCGAGCACGGACGGCGCAGAGCTATAGCCGCCCGTCGAGACGACGAGATGCGGATCGAACTCGCGCAGCACTTTCGCGGCCTGGACGCAACCGCGCGCGAGCGCACCGCCGAATCGCGCCAGGGCAAGCGGGCTCGCACCCAGCGGCCGGCCCGAGACGTAACGGATGGGAACTCCCGCCGCAGGCACGATGTGCTCCTCGGCGCGCCCGCGCACGCCCAGGAACAGCAGCTCGACGTCGCCGAGCCTCCTGCGGGCGATCTCGGAGATGGCGAGGGCCGGGTACACGTGTCCACCGGTCCCTCCCCCGGCCAGCGCGATCCGCACCCTTGCCTCTCGCATCGCACCGAGGCTAGGTGATCGGGCGAGTCACGGTCAAATAACCGATCAGCGGGAAGAGCAGCTCTTGCAGGAATGCCCGGCAGAGCTACAGGAACTGCATGAGGAGGCAGCGTGGGAACCGTCCGATCCCGACCAGCAGAACGTGCTCATGAGCTTGTGCGTGTCCTCGCTGCTGCACCCTGGGCAGGGCATCGAGGACGGCTCCTTGCCCAGGACGATCTCCTCGAATCGCCGGCCGCAGGCCTCGCACCTGTACTCGAAAATGGGCATCCGGAGCCAAATATGCGTATTGTAGGCCTTTCGTCAAGCCCGTTGCAGCAAGAGTCGCAGCAAGAGAGGATAACATTGCCCGGTCGGCTTGACACGCTGGTATCCTGTCCATATTTTAGGCGTATCGAAGAAGCGATGCATGTCGAGCAAGAAACCAGAGACTGAATCCACCGAGGAGCTGCTGCCGATCCTGCCGCTGCGCAACTCCGTGCTCTTCCCGCACGCCATCGTGCCCATCGACGTGGGAAGGCAGCGCAGCGTCAAGCTCATCGAGGAGCTCGCCAAGAAAGAGACGCAGATCCTCGCCGTTTTGAGCCAGCGCAGCCCGGACACGAACGACCCGGCGTGGAACGAGATGTACCCCGTCGGGACCGTGGCGCGCGTGCTCAAGGTCATCAAGCTCGACCGCGGCGGCTACAGGGTCGTGATCCACGGCCTCACCCGCTTCACGATCGAGCGCACGGTGACGACGGAGCCGTACCACCAGGCCGTCATCACGAGGTTGACGGAGACGACCGGCCGGGACATAGAGACCGACGCGCTTTTAGGCTCCATCTTCGACACGCTCGAGCAGGTCGTGGCCCTGCTCCCCAACTTCCCACGCGACATCGTCGAGAGGCTGCACTCCAGCAAGGACCCGTCGCTCATCTGCGACCTCGTCGCCGCCAACATCCCCATCTCCGTGGAGGAGAGGCAGAACATCCTCGAGACTCTGGAGCTCAAGCCCCGTCTCAGGCTCACGCTGCAGTTCCTCATGCGGCAGCTCGAGGTGCTCAAGGTCAAGAAGGAGATCTCCTCCATGGTCCAGGAGGAGATGGGCAAGAGCCAGAGGGAGTACTTCCTGCGCCAGCAGATGAAGGCCATCCGCGAGGAGCTCGGCGAGAGCGAGGAGGACGAGGACGACCTGGAGGACCTGCGCCAGAAGATCTCGGACGCCAAGCTGCCCGAGGAGGTGGACAGGGTCGCACGCAAGCAGCTCGCCCGGCTCAAGCAGATGCAGCCCTCCAGCGCCGAGTACACGGTCGTGCGCATCTACCTGGACTGGATCCTGGAGCTGCCCTGGAACTTCACCACCGAGGACCACCTCGAGGTGGGGCAGGCCCGCGGCATCCTCGAGGAGGACCACTACGACCTCGAGAAGGTCAAGAAGCGCATCCTCGAGTACCTGGCCGTGCGAAAGCTCAAGGAGGACAAGAAGGGCCCCATCCTGTGCTTCGTGGGCCCCCCGGGCGTCGGCAAGACGAGCCTCGGCAAGAGCATCGCGCGGGCCATGGGGCGTCGCTTCATACGCATCAGCCTGGGAGGAGTGCGAGACGAGGCCGAGATACGCGGCCACCGGCGCACCTACGTGGGCGCACTGCCGGGCCGCATCATCCAGGGCATGAAGAAGGCGGGCAGCATCAACCCGGTGTTCATGCTCGACGAGGTGGACAAGCTGGGCACGGACTTCAGGGGCGACCCGAGCTCTGCGCTCCTCGAGGTTCTCGACCCGGAGCAGAACGACACGTTCTCCGACCACTACATCGAGGTCCCCTACGACCTGTCCCGCGTGCTGTTCATCGGCACGGCCAACGTGCAGGACACGATCCCTCCCCCGCTGCTCGATCGCATGGAGGTCATCGAGATACCGGGATACACGCGCGAGGAGAAGAAGAAGATCGCGCGCCAGTTCCTCATCCCCAAGCAGCTCGAGGAGCACGGCCTGAACGACTACAAGTTCGACTGGGTGGAGGATGCGCTGGACCTGGTCATCGACTCGTACACGCGCGAGGCCGGCGTGCGCAACCTCGAGCGCGAGGTGGCGTCCATCTGCCGCTCGGTCGCCGTGCTCGTGGCCGAGGACCGCGAGGTCCCGGACACCGTCGATCCTGCCCTGGTGGAGAAGGTGCTCGGACCGGAGAAGTACTACTCCGAGGTGGCCGAGATGAAGGGAGAGCCGGGAGTCGCCACGGGGCTCGCCTGGACGCCCACGGGCGGCGACATCCTGTTCATCGAGGCAACGCGCATGCTGGGCAAGGGCAACATCAACCTCACGGGCCACCTGGGCTCGGTCATGAAGGAGAGCGCCCAGGCGGCCATCAGCTACGTGCACGCCAACGCGCGCAGCCTGGGCATCGACGAGACCCTGTTCGACAAGAGCGATTTCCACATCCACGTGCCCGCGGGCGCCATCCCCAAGGACGGACCGTCCGCAGGCGTGACCATGTTCACGTCCCTGGCCTCCCTGCTCATGGGCAGGTCCGTGCGTCCCGACGTCGCAATGACCGGGGAGATCACGTTGAGGGGCATGGTCCTGCAGGTGGGAGGCATCAAGGAGAAGGTGCTCGCCGCCCACCGCGCCGGAATCCGCCGCGTGGTCATGCCCGCGAGAAACGAGAAGGACCTCCAGGAGATCCCCGACGAGATCCGCAGGGACATGACCTTCAGCTTCGTGCAGCGAATCATCGACGTCCTGCCTCTGGTGCTCATGCCCGAGGCCGACGCCCGCCCTTCACGCGACCAGATCGTGCAGCAGCCGACAGCCTGACACAGGGCCCTGGCGCACGGGGTTGACCGGGCCCGGCGATGGTGTATTGCATCGGCATGCGCATCGAGCGGGGAGCCGCGTTCTGGATCCTCGGGGGGATCGTGGCCGCCACAGCCGCGGGCTCTGCGCTCGTGCCCATCGCGGCCAGGCCGGGCTACGAGTCGGCGCTCGTGCTGGCGCCCGTCGCGGCGCTGGCTGCAGGCCTCCTGGCCGTCCGGACCGTCGTGAGGGCGAGGCGCGCGGGCTCGCAGGCGAAAATGGCCGAGCTTTCGGGCACGGCCCTGGCAACGGCCATGTGCGGGCCGCTCGCGGCAACGGCCGTCCTCACCGTGGCCGGCGCGGCGCGCGGGTTCTGCGACCCGGTTCAGGGATACGGATATCTCGTCGTGGGGCCTTTGGCCTGCGCCGTGACAGCGGCCCTTTCGGGCGTGATCGTGGGGCTGGCCGTGCCGGGCAGGCGCTGGCCGTACGCGGCCGTCGTGGCGGTGCTTCTTGCGAGCCTCGGCTGGGACGTGGCCCTGGTGTACGCCACGGTGCAGGTGAAGGTGTTCGATCACCTGCTGGGGGTGTTCGCCGGGCCGCTGTACGACGAGGACGTGAGGCTCGGCTGGTCCCACCTCGCGTTCAGGGTGCACACCCTGGCCAGGCTCGCGCCGCTCCTGGCGCTGGCCGCGGCCTTGCACGACACCGCCTCGCAGCGGCTCGACGCGCGCAGGTTCAAGAACCGGCCGGCCATGGTGGCCGGCGCCCTCGTCCTGGCCCTGTTCGCCGCCACGTTCGCCACCGAGCCTCGCTTCGGCCTCAGGACGAGCGCCCGGGCCATTCGCGCCGAGCTCGGGGCCACCACCATGACCGAGCACGTGATCGTGCACCACAGCGCGGCGCTGGACTCGATGGAGCGCAAGGTGCTCGCAGCCGAAGTGGAGATGCGGTGGCGCGAGCTTCGCGAGTTCTTCGGCACGGCCCCGCGGCGCAGGCTCGTGGTGTACATGTTCGAGGACGCCGTGCAGATGCGGCACATGACCGGGACCGGGCCCACCAGCGTGGCCAAGCCCTGGCTGGGCGCCACGACGGTCGTCTACCAGCGCTCGCCGCACCCGATCCTCAAGCACGAGATGGCCCACCTGTTCACCGCCGAGCTGTCGCCCGGCCCCCTCCACACGCCCGGCCCCCTCTGGGGCCTCATGGCCGATCCGCTGCTCATCGAGGGCACGGCCGTTGCCGCGGAGTGGGACGGGGATCCGCTTTCCCCCCACGAGCAGGCTGCCGCCCTTCTCCTGGCCGGGGTCGTGCAGGATCCCTCGGCCATCGGAGGTTTGGGCTTCTTCACGCACCAGGGCGGCGTGAGCTACCTTCTGAGCGGCAGCTTCGTGCGCTTCGTGTGGGAGGAGCACGGGCCCGACGCACTCGGGGCCTGGTACTCGGGAGCGCCGTTCGAGCAGGCCTTCGGCGAGACCCGCGAGAACGCCCTGGCACGCTGGGAGAAGGGCCTTCGCTCGCTCGAGGTGCCGGCCGTCTGGGTCTCGTCGTACA
>JBFYZU010000265.1:0-9091 GCA_041309365.1 Myxococcota bacterium | reverse complement strand
CTGGCCGAGGTGGCGCGAAGCACTCGTCGTCGTGAAGCCTGACGCCGTCGCCCGCTGGTATCGAGCCGGATTCCAGACCTCCTGACCTACCCCGGATCGCCAGATGTCCGGTTCGGGGTCTCAATCCGTCCGATCTGACGGTGGCAGGGGCCTCGGGCCGGGGAACGCCATACCTCGGACACGTGGTGGCTGCACGACGAAATGAAGCCATAGGCTCGTGCCCGGGAAGGTCGTCTGCGTCTGGTTGAGATGCTCGCAGAGGGCATTCGCTGCCAGGGTACGATGGGGGGAGCTGAGGGGAGAGAGCGTAACGCGCAGTTCGTCTCCGACGACTTCGAGTCCGCCTTGGGAAGCGAAGATCTCGTGCAGCAGCGTCCGCCCCTCTTCGTTCGCCCTTGCGTAGTGTGGATGCAGAAGAGAGAGCAGGTCGCTTTCGGCCTGATAGGCCACCATCTTCAGGATGTCGGACAGGTGCTTGCGCTCGGTGGCGAGCTTGATCACTGCATCTTCACTGACATCGCGGATCTGCACGCGTACAGACAAGGACCGCCGCTTTGCGACGAGATCGGCCAGACGTTCTCTTGCTACCCTCAACTGCTTGCCGATCTTGCCGTGTGCGATCTTGAAACCCCGCATGGTGGGACGTTGCTCCTCGGGGTTGTCGTGTGCGGCTGCTCCGTAGGCCTGCTCGAGCTTGGTGACATCCGTGCGTGCCATGCGGATCTGCTTGTCCAGCTCTTTTCGCTCCGGGTTGGGAACGGTGCGCGTGGGGTCGTCCGGCTCGACCTGGTAGTCGATGAGAGCGTCCAGCAGGTACTCCTCTCGCATGTACTTGAAGAAGTTCTCCTGCCTCCAGCGCTCGAACATCCGATAGGCGACCTCGATGTCACGCAGGTCCCAGCGGCTGGTCACGACCTGGGTCTGATGTCCGTCGTCCGAGAGTCTGGTCACCTGACGCAGTCGCAGCGTGCCCTTCAGGAAGCGGACGGGTTGGTCGTGCAGCTGGTAGCTCACCCACCGTCCATCCAGCCTGGCACGGCGTTTCACGAATCGCTGCTCGGACACTCGTCGGCACTTGCCCTTGCGGTAGGTCAGCACGTCGAAGCCGTCCTCGATCAACTTCTTGAACAGCTTCGGGCTCCAGCCACCGCGGTCGAAGACCATGGTCACGCGCCTGTCGCCCACGAGGTCGCGGATCTCTCTGGTTACGCGGGGCAACATCTTGACCAGTCCGGCGTTGGCCTTCGCGGTGATCACGAAGAGAGGATCCCCGGCCTGGTCGTTGATCCAGTAGTCGGTCGTGGCGGGCAGCGAGAGCCTCATGCGGGCCACGTGCGCCTTGGGCAGACTGCGCTTGCCGTGGTAGACGCGCACGTGACCGTCTACATACAGGAAGCCCATGGTCTGGCCACGCTGCTCGACTCGACGCCGGGCCAGCTCGGCGCCGAGCTGCTCGGCCCGGTGGCACGCGGCGAGCCGGGCGAGCTTTCGCCGCAGCGTCTTCATCTCCGGCACCCGGTCGAGCCCGAGCAGGCGACCCATCGATTCCGGCTCTCTCTTTTTGAGCCACTCTGGCCTCTTGACCCTTAGCAATGCCATCAGCATCAGCACCAAGAGCGTGGTGCGCAGACCGTAGAAGGCGGGACCGATGCTGCCGTAGAGCTTGCGGGCGAGGCCGAAGATGCCGCTGTGCACGAGCAGTGGCACAGCAAGCAGCACCCCTGCACACGGCACATCGGCCGAGTCGGCGAACAGAGGAACCGCGTCGTCGATCAGACCGAAGCAGGCCAGCAGCCTGTCGAAGCTCCGGTCGAGAGGATCGACGTCGAGGCTCATCAAGGTCGGTTCTTCGTGCGAAGCCATCTTTTGCGCTGCGGGCTCGGTCTGCATCGGAGGCGGCTCCTTCTCCTCTTCGGGCGATGGAGCCGCCGACAACGTCAGTGGGATCACCTCCTGGATCGGTGGGTCCTCGGGACCCACGAGCTTGCGGATCGCGTTCTCCGTTACGCCGAGACACCGTGCGATCTCTCTGTTGCTCATGCCCTCGGCCTTGCAGCGCTCGATGATACGTAGACGCTTCGCCTTGATCCTCCTTCTCCCCAGCCGCCAGCCCGATCCCCTCGCCAGCTCGACCATCCCACCCTCGTTGTAGCGTCGGAGATTGCGACGGACCGTGCGCTTCGAGCATCCGAAAGCCCGCGCAACCTCCCTCTGCCGTGCAAATCCAGATTCGACGAGAAAGACCATGGCATAGGCACGGCCACTGCGTCATCGACGAGATAGCGGTGCAACGCCACGCCATCCACGATGACGAGCCGCACATCGTCCAATTGCCGAATATGACATCGTCCGTTGATGAACACGGTGCCTTCGACCTGGGGCACGTCCATCTCCAACGCTTGCTGGGGATCCATGCCCCGACAGATACCCTGAGGTCGGAAAAGCGGACAGGTATTGGTCCGCACATGGGTCTATTCAACCCACCGATCTCACGTCACTTTCAACGAACCTGCCGAAAAAAGCGGACAGGTATTGGTGCGCACCCCAGGCAGGGTGGGGATCGCGTTTTCAGGCACTTACGAAGGGTAGGTCAGGAGGTCTGGAATCAGATGATAGAGAGGATGTATCGACCGGCGTTCTGATCGATTCTCCTGAAGACACTCCAATCGATGATGCGGGAGTTCAAGACTCGGGCGAATGGATGACTGTACTTTCCTGTCCATTTCGAATACTCGGTGACCCGTGTCACCGGCTCGGGAGGAAGCCTGCTGGGATTCCAGCAGTTGCGAGAGGCTCACGGGAACTGGGGCGCACCGCAGATCGAGTATTTTCAGACTGCTGGCCGCCGTAATGCATCACGGATGCGGGGTCGTCGGTTCGCCGATCCTGGCCGACCCATGGGGGCTCCGGCGATCTGGCGCTCTGGGTCCGAAACGGGAACGAGCCGTGCTGTGAGGCTCAGGGCCGCTCATATCGGCCACCGCCCATGGCACATCGCATCCGCGTGCTTTCGCGCCGCCGGGGACTGCCGGACTTGACGACGCGCCCGTAATAAATACACTGTACATATGGATGGCATTCGATTCGAATGGGACGAGGCCAAGAGCCTCGTCAACAGGAGGAAGCACGGAGTCTCGTTCGAGGAGGCCAGGACGGTATTTTTCGACGAAAATGCCATCAGGTTCTTCGATCCGGATCATTCTGGCAGCGAGGACAGGTTCCTCATGCTGGGGATGAGCTTTCGCCTCCGCGTCCTCGTCGTGTGCCACTGCTTCCGGGTCAGCGGTGACACGATCCGGATAATCTCCGCTCGCAAGGCGGACAAAAAGGAAGAGGCTGCGTACCTCGGCAGGAGATGAAGTGATGAGGAAACACTACGATTTCGGCAGGATGAAGGGGCAGCGGAACCCCTATGTCAAGCTGTTGAAGCAGCCGATCACGATCCGGCTCGACAGGGAGACGGTCACCTACTTCAAGGCACTCGCCGAGGAGGCAGGCATGCCGTACCAGAACCTGATCAACCTCTACCTGAGGGACTGCGTCCTTCGCGGCAGGAAACTCGAGCTCGAGTGGGTACCCTGAGGGCATGGGAGGGGCCATGCACGGGCATGACGCGAGACGGCTCCGGCTGGCGCAGGGGCTCTCTGGCGATCTGGCGATCTGGCGCTCTGGGTCCAAACGGGATCGAGCCGTGCGGTGAGGGCGAGGGAAGGCTGGCGCAAGACCCAGGGGGTTGAAATGGCACGCAGCTATACGATAGTGCCTGGAGGTCTTCGAAGGAACGGGTCCTGGCCAGATACGCAGCGTACAAGATGCGCACATCCTGCTCTCATTGCCAAAACCCCCTCATCCTCAACGGTCCCGCTCTGGCGCCGGTCTGCGAGTATTGCGAGAGCGCCGTCGAGCTCGACGGGAGGTGGCGTGGACGCGGCTCCATGCGCGTCGAGGAACGGATCTGGCATCGTTCCGCACGATTGACATCTGTATGCTGATTATTACAATGTAGAACATGAAAGTGGTGATGGACGCGGACTGCCTGATCAAGCTCACCAAGGCAGGTTTGAAGGAGAGGATATGCTCGGCGATGAGCGTAGCCATTCCCGGGACGGTGAAGCGGGAAACCGTCGACAGGGCTGCTGGACTGCCCGATGCGGACTGCATCAGGGACAATATCGGGGCAGGTCTGATCAGGGTGGTCGACGACGCAGGGCATGGCCGCAAGGGCGAGGAGAGAGTGCTCGAGCTTTTCAGGCTGGGCGGGTTCGATGCAGTGGCGACGGACGACCGGCGTTTTTTGCGCCACCTCAAGATCCTCGGCGTGCCTTTCGCCGTTCCGGCCGTCCTGATCGTGGCCCTGCAGAGGCAGGGGACCCTGGGACCGGCGGAGGCGACAGCCGCTCTCGACTCGATTCGTCCGTACGTCAGCGAGGAACAGTACTCCGTCGCGCTGCTGGCCATGGAGCAAAAGGAGAGGACATGACGACGAAGACGCTGAGGTTGCCGGACGAGTTGGCGGCCGCCATCCGGACGGTCGGGGAGGCCGAACATGTCGAGGAGGCTACCGCCATGAGAAAACTGCTGAGGATGGGGTTCGAGCTGTACACTGCAGGGTTGTATCGCGAGGGAAGGATCACCCTGCGGCAGGCCGCCAGGCGGTTGCATCACCCGCTGTCGGAAACCCTCGATCTCTTCCATCGACTCGGCATCAAGGGCAACGTAAGCGCCCAGGACACCCTCGATTCGCTGAGGTCGCTGGGCCTCTAGCCCGAGTTCACCGCGCGAGGAAGCAGGCATCGCGTGAGCAGCGGTGACTGTCACGCGCGGGTCCGATGAGATCCACTTCCATCGCGATCAGCGGGATCCACTGATTTACCCGCTGGCTCCGGCGCAGACCGCGGCGTGATCCGGCATGTCCCCCGGCAAGCCGGATCGGACACCGATCAGGTGTCATGCCTGCGAGAGCACCTGCCGGCCGATGTCGCTGACCTTCGAGCATCCGACCATGGTCATGGCCCTGCCGAGCACCTCGGCGAGCCGCGCCATCTGCATCCTGACCCCGCTTTGCCCCCCGCCCACGGCCGCCCGCACCACGTCCCTGCCCACCAGCACGAAGTCGGCGCCCAGGGCCAGCATCCTGAGCACGTCGTACCCGGTCCTCACGCCGCCGTCCGCGCCCAGGAGCACGCCGCTCCCCCCCACCGCGTCCGCCACCCCCTCGACGACCTCGGCCACGCCCGGCGTCCCGTCGAGCACCCTGCCTCCGTGGTTGCTCACCACGATCGCCCTGGCCCCCGCGTCGACGCACGCCTCCGCGTCCTCTGGGCACATGACCCCCTTGCACACGAACGGCACCTTCCCGCACGAGTCGACGAGCTCCCGGATTTCCTGCGCCGTCTTCCTCTCCAGCCGCTTGTTCGCCCTGGCGAAGTTCGTGCTCCCGAACCCGTCCAGGTCGACTCCCACGGCCAGACACCCGGCCCCGAGCGCCTCCCCGACGAGCCGCATGAGCACGGCGTTCTCCCTGGGCTTGAAGATCTGCACGCCCTTGCCGGCCGCTCCCCGTATGGCCTCGATGCCGCCGTGCGACCCCACGTCGTAAAAGTGCGTGTCCCCTCGCCACCCGATGGTCCCGGCATCCACGCATCCGTGGACCACGGCCTCGTTGAACTCGGCCTCGTCCATCACGCCCCAGCCCTGGATGCCGCTCGTGCTCGCGGCCATCACGGGCATGGAGAGCCTGGTCCCGAAGAAGTCCCACCCCGTGTCCACCTTCGCCATCCTCTCCCCCACCACGCGCATCTCGAGCTTCACGCGATCGAGTGCCGAGACGTTGGCGTGAAAACCGCTCCCTGTCCCGGCGCCGCCCATGCCGATCGGGCCGCCGTACGCCTCCCTCTGGCAGATGTTGCCGGGCGCGCCGTCGCACCACGGGTACGCGGCGCACAGGCCTCGCATCCTGTCTCGCGCCGCGTCGCGCACCTTCTCGAGCGTGTCGGGCTCGTCCCTGGGGCTCTCGGGTTTCTTCTCCACGAGAGGCACGAACGCGTCCTTTCCTGCCCCGCACACCGGGCATCTGTCCGGTGGGGCTTCTCCCTCGTGGACGTAGTTGCAGATGGTGCAGAGCCACTTCATGCATGACCTCCCCTGGATGGCTCCCGGGAGTCTATCGCAACTCGTCTCGACCGTACACACGCCCTGTCCCCTTTGCGCCGGCCGTGCGGTTGCGCTGGATCGTCACCAATGAGATGCAACGATGGGGTCCGTGGTCTGCGCGTGAGAGCGCACCGGCCGACGCGGCGATGTCAGAACGGGGTGATGACGATGGCGCCGCCGTAGCTGGTGCCCAGGCCGTTCAGGATGTTCGTCTGGCCGTTCAAGGAGTCGCCGTCGAGGTCGATGGGAGTCGACGTCGTGTAGTCGAACGGCATCAGCGCCCCGTCGTCGGTCATGGAGGCGTAGGCGATGGTCGTCATGGGAACGAACTGGATGTCCCAGATGTCGTTGTTGCCGCTATCGGGCAGCAACGTGACGAACGACTCGAAAGATGTGGTGAGGTCGAACACCGAGATGCCCTGCGTGTCCCAGTACTGGGTCCTGGGCACGTAGAGGCGGCCGTCGGGGCCGAACTGGATGTTGGGTCCGGAGGCGCCCGCGTGGACCGTGGATGTCAGGGTCGAGACATCGTAGGTCGCGAGGTCTATGACCGGGATATCCGTCGAGGACCTCGTCCCCACGCCGACGTACGCGTGCGTGCCGTCGGGTGAGATGGCGATGCTCGTCGGATCCTCGTTGCCGGCGGAGAGGTGGATCGGCGTGACGCCGTTGCTCGAGTCGCCATCCGCGTCGATCTCGCTCATGGTGGCGATGTCCACGACGTGGACGAGGCCTTCCTGGGTCGCGGGCACGTAGGCCAGCAGGGAGTCCCAGTCGATGGCGAAGTTCTTCAGCCTACCGGCCCAGTTGTCGGGCGTCGTGCCCAGAAAGACCCTGCGCATCTCTGGCCACGTGCCTCCGATCCCCACCTCGACGAGGTACTTCAGTCCCGTCATGTCTCCCACATCCTCGGTGGCGGTCGCGTAGAAGCTGGAACCGTCCGGGGAGACGACGATCCCGCCCGTGAACACCTGTCCCTCCAGCGTCGCATCCTCGTCGGCGATCTGGATCCAGCCCACCGGCGCGACCTGGACCGTGTCCAGCACGAGGATCCCGTGATCGTAGTTGGAAGAGGCCAGGAAGTAGCGTCCGTCCGGCGTGACGGCGTTGAAGTAGACGCCGGAATCGTGCTCGTGCGACCCGTCGTAGTCGATGTCTCCCACGTGCGTATGGGTCCCCGTGTCCACCGCCGTGACCAGCATGGAGTCCGCCGTGGAGACGAACACCATCGGGTCCGTGCGCAGCTCGAAGTCTATGGTGACTGGGCCCGTGACACCCGAGAACTCCCACTCGACGATGGGGGACCAGCCGCCCTTCGCGAGGCCGGCGAAGCCGTAGTACATGTAGTCGTCGCCGTCGATCTGGCCGTGGGGGTTGACGAGCGTCCCGCCCGTGACGCTCGTGACCACGAGCTTGGGGTTGAACAGGATCCTGTCCATGCTGCTCTGCAGGCTGATCCAGGCCGTCAGATCGGTGCCGACGATCTCCGAGGCTCCCTGGAAGTCGAGCCCGCCGGATCCTGCGTCGAGGGTCGGCGCGTCGATGCTCACCGTCTCGTCCTCGATGACGAGAGTGCCCGAGAAGTAGACGGGCATGGCGTCGGCGAAGGCCGGCGCCGCGTAGTTGGACAGCGTGTCGGCCGCGAAGGCGGCGTAGAAGTAGCGGGTGCCTCCCACGACGTCCGTGTCCGTGATGTTCTCGCCGGTGCCCGCGTGGATCACCTCGAAGGGCCCCACAAAGCTGCCCGCCGCGTACGCGGTCCCATCATGGGGCCGGACCGACACGGGCATCTCGCCGCGCAGGATCACGGTCGTGCCATGGTCGGTGTCCGCCGGATCCGTCCACGAGAGCTGGATCCGGGGAGTGCCCGAGGTGGACGCCACGGCCCTGAGATCCGTGGCCGGGGCAGGGGCGTCCTCGTCGATCGTGTAGACCGCCTCCGCGATCTCGCTGGTGTTGCCGGCGTGGTCCTCGGCGAGGTAGCGGACCGTCGTGGTGACGGAGACGTCCGTGATCGTGGCAGGGCTGCCGTCGCCGGCCGTTCCCGCTCCTCCGGGGACCGGATCGGTGCCGTCGAGCGTGTACCAGATCATGGCGGGCTCGTCGGCGGTGATGGTGACGACCGGGACGATCCTGTACGTCCCCGGGTCCGGCGTGACCGTCACCACGGGATCCGTGGTGTCCGTCACCTCCGGCACGCACTCGCCGTCCTGGGACACGGTGCCGGGGCCGCACGTCACGTCCGGCACGCACTCGCCGTCCACTTCCGTGGTGCCGGGCGCGCACGAGAGGTCCGCGACGCACTCCTCACCCTCGAGATGGGTCCCGGGATCGCACAGCGGGACGCACCTTCCCCCCGTGTCGTAGGTCCCCTCCCCGCACTTGAGATCGGATCCGCATCCGGTCGAAGCGACCAGCGCGAGCATGGAAATGGCAGTTCTTGGAATCCTCATGTCTCTCCTTTCCTTCCACCCCGAAGTCGGCCTGTCAGGAACCGGGGGCCCATATAAAGACAATCCTGCCGAAGTCAACCGTGGGGCCTGGTCCCTACCAGCGCATCGGCCTGGTCCGAGGAAGTAGCGCCCCGCTCAGCCGAGCAGCCCTGCAAGCACCCTGCGGTCGGCGGCCTCGAAGTCACGTCCCCTGACCCACAGCCTCGAGTCGGCGGGCAGGTTGAGGTAGAGGGCCCTGGCCACGCCGAGAGTCCTGTCCCCGCCGGCGTCCCAGCCGTGGGCATCGGCCAGCTGTACCAGCTCTGCCCTGCGCATCTCGGCCCGCTCGCGCCACCTGCCCAGGTGATCCGAGGCCGCCAGGAAGTCGAGCTTGGCGGCGTTGCAGCCGTCGTGCACGGCGACCAGGTTGTCGAGCCCGTTGTCCGGAAACCTGGACCAGGGGATGAAGTGATCGACCTCGGGTTGCGATCCGATCCGGCGGCCGC
>JBFYZU010000264.1:0-6697 GCA_041309365.1 Myxococcota bacterium | reverse complement strand
GGGGGATGTCGTACGTCTTGCGGATCTCGGCGAAAAGCTCGGCCTGCTTGACCGTGTCGATGCCCAGGTCCGCCTCCATGTCCATGTCCGGATCCAGCATGTCCACCGGGTAGCCCGTCTTCCCGGCGACCAGCGCCACGATCTCGGCGAGAAGGTCGCGCGCCGGGTCGGGTGGCGCTTTTGTCTTTTCGCGGTGCAGGTCCGAAACGGTCTGCCCCGCTCGATCATCGGCCACCAGGTGCAGGACGCGGCCCTCGACCTCGAGCCGTCCGGGGCGGCCGCCGAGGAGCCCCTCGGTGAAGCAACCAGCGAGGCTCTCGTCCACGATGCGCCTCCCGTCCTTCGTGCTCTTCTCGAACATGACCATGGCCACCTGCGAGCCGAACCCCGCGCTGAATCGCAGGACCCAGCGGGCGTCGTGCCGGCCGCCGCGAGACAGGTTCATGCCGGCGAAGAGGGGATCCGTGAAGGACAGGTTGGCGATGGGCGGGACGCGCCCGGTGTGGAGGATCCAGGGGGCCAGGGCGTCCTCGAATCCCACGCCCATGGGGTGACCCGTGAAGCCCTTGGTGTTGGCCACGAGCACCCGCGAGGCGCCCTCGTCACCGAAGGTGCGCCTGAGGGCCAGGACCTCGGCATCGGCGCTGCCCCCCCGGGCGGGCGTGTACGTTTCGTGGGAGAGGAAGATCGTCTCGCCGGCCAGGATCCCACGGCCCACCCCCGTGATGGCCTCCACCTCGGCGACGAAGCGCTCCATCTCGGCCGCCACGTGGTCAATGTCGAGCCTGGATCCGTGGTAGGCGCTGTTGGAGATGAGCGTGTGGACGATGGACGCCAGCGGCGCAACACCGCGCGCGCGCACTTCGTCCATGTCCTCCAGGACGAGCGCGCAGGCTCCGGCGCCCACGATGAGGCCGTGGCGCCGCTCGTCGAAGGGAAGCGCGGCGTCCTTCGGGTCGGCGTCCGTGGCCGCCGCGCCGTTGGACAAGAAACCCCCACCGATGAAGGGAAGGAGCTCCGGGCTCGACGGTGCGTCCGCGGCCACGACGATCACGCGGCGGCACCGCCCGGCGCGGATCCAGTCGCAGGCCGTCGCCACGGCCACGGTGGTGGACGCGCAGGCCGAGTTCACCTGGGTGTTGGGGCCGCACGCGCCAATGGCCTGCGCGAGCTGCGTGTGCCCCATGGCCAGGATCCCGAACAGAAGCTTGCGGTCGAAGGCGTACCCGGCTCCGGCGAGCCTGTGCTCGTGGTAGGCCCGTAGCTCCTTCGCGAACCTGTGAAGCCCCGGGAACGCCGACGCGAAGATGACCCCGGTCTCGCGCGCGAGAGGCTCGGGCAGCTTCCATCCCGCTGGAAGCACCGCGCCCGTGGTCGTCGTGCGAGTCCTTTGCACCAGGGGGATCCCGGCGACCCGCAGCGCCTCGAGCCCTGCGGCCACTGCCATGCGGGCCGTGACGTCCATGGTCTCGACGAGGTCGGAATCGATGCCGTAGTCGCCGTCGAGGTCGAGCTCGCCCACCTGCCCGGCGAGCTTGATGGCGCCGCTGCGATCCGTGACGTCGACCTCCACGAGGTCCTCCCCCGTGCCCCTGTCGATCCTCTTCATGTTGAGGGTCGCGAAGGCGTCCTGCACCGCCACGGACACGGGCTCGAGCAGGCTCTGGCCGTCGAGGAGCATCTCGTGGGCGTCGTCCACGAACAGCTTTCGCGCGAGGCCCGGCAGACCCAGCGCCGTGCCGGAAACGACCACGCTTCGTGCGAAAAAGCCCCGGGTACTCGAGGCATCGCCGCCCGGATCGCCGTTGCCCCTGCCCGCGGTGCCGGCCGGGTGGCTCGTGCCGGATCCGGGCGTCGCGGGCGTGGCGCAGATGGCGCCGCAGGCTGCGGCGGCCGCCCACAGGGATGCCAGGCCGTCCAGGTCCGAAGCGCGGTGGTTGTTCGAGCAGGCCACCTTCACGGGCGAGGCCGTGTCCGCGAGAGTGTCCTCGGCGAACGAGGCGAGCACCCGACGAGGCCCCACCTCGACGAACAGGCGTGCGCCTGCCTCGTACATGTTTCTCACGCAGGCAACGAACTCCACCGGGCTCGCGATCTGGCGTGCGAGTACGTCCACGAACACCTGGGCGCCGGCGTTTTCGGGGTAGGCATGTCCTCCCACGTTCGTGAACACGGGCACGCGCGCCGGCGAAAACTCGTGGCGCGAGAGCACCCTGCGCAGCGGCTCCGAGGCCGGGGCAACGATGCGCGAGTGGAACGCGTGGGACACCTTGAGAGGCACGGCCCTTATGCCCTCGGCCTCGAACACGGCCATGAGCTTCTCCACGGCGGCGCTGTCGCCCGCCACCACGGTCTGCGAGGACGAGTTCTTGTTGGCCGGCGTGAGATAGCCGTCGACCCTGGCGATGAGCCTCTCCACCGTCTGCGCGTCGGCCATGGCCGCCACCATGCGTCCCGGATCGGCGAGGCTCACCGAGGTCATCTCGCGCCCGCGCGCCGCGACGATCTCGAGCGCCGCTCCGAGATCGAGAACGCCCGCGGCCACCAGGGCGGCGTACTCGCCCAGCGAGTGGCCCGCGACCATGTCCGCGCGCAGGCCGGCGGCACCGAGGAGCCTGTGCATGGCGATGTCGGCCGCCAGCATGGCAGGCTGGGTGATCTGGGTCTGTCTGAGCCTCTCCTCGAGCTCGGCCATCCTCGCCTCGCCGACCTCGCCCGGGTAGACGATGTCCGAGAGGCCGTGTCCCAGGATGGGCCGCATGACCTCGTCCGCCTCGTCGAACGCCTGCCTGAAGATCGCGTAGCGGGCGTGCAGGCTCGCGAGCATGCCGACCGACTGCGACCCCTGGCCGGGGAACAGGAACGCCACGGGCATGGGATCTCCCGCGCACACGTTCACGCCGCTTCGCTCGAGCACCTTCATCCTGCGATCCGACCAGCCGTCCTTCATGGCCCCCAGAAGCTTCTCGACCTTCTTCTCGACGTCCTCGGGGCCCGAGGCGGCGATGGCGAGCCGGCAGGGCCCGGCGCACATCGCATGGACATCGGCGAGGCTCTCGAGCCTGACGGGACGCACGCCCGAGCGCAGGGCCGCAAGAAGCCCGTCCACGCTCTCGGCGTCCATGAAGTACACGCGCTCGAGCAGGTCGTCCACGATGGATCCGCTCGCGGCCTCGCCCGTCGTGCCGATCTCGCCGTTGCCCATCTTCGTCTCCGTGTCCCGTGCCAGGGCCGCGCCCCTCGTCCTGGCCCCCGACGCCGGCAGGTCCGGGGCCTGCTGCAGTATCACATGGAAGTTCGTGCCGCCAAACCCGAAGGCCGACACGGCGGCGGTGCGGGGGCGCCCGTTGGGCCAGGGCTCGGCCTCGACCGGGACCCTGAAGGGCGTGCGCTCGAACGGGATCTTCGGGTTGGGGCTCTCGAAGTTCACGCTGGGCAGGATGATCCGCCGCGACAGGCCCAGGGCCGTCTTGAGGATGGCCGCAGCGCCGGCCGCGCTCTTGAGATGCCCTATCTGGCTCTTCACCGAGCCCAGCGCCACTTTGCCCTGTCCGTGGACCTGATCCGCGTAGAGGGCCATGAGCGCCTCCACCTCGACCGGGTCGCCCACCCTGGTGGAAGTGCCGTGCGCCTCGATCACCGACACGTCGGCCGGGCTGACGCCGGCCGTCTGGTACGCGCGGCGCAGGGCCCGGAGCTGGCCATCGCAGCTGGGCGCCGCGATGCCCTTGCCCTTGCCGTCCGACGAGCTGCCGATGCCGAGGATGACGCACAGCACGCGGTCGCCGTCGTTCACGGCGTCGCTGAGCCTCTTGAGCACCATCAGCGCGCACCCCTCGCCCATGACGAACCCGCTGGCACGGGCGTCGAACGGGTAGCTGCCCGTGGCGCTCAGCGCGCCTATCTTGCAGAACTTGACGAACGTGGGCGGGGCCATGCTCCGGTCGACGCCGCCCGTGAGCGCCATGTCGTACTCGCCTCGCCTCAGGCCGTTGACCGCGGTATCGATGGCCGCCAGGCTGGAGGCGCAGGCCGCGTCCACCGTGTAGCTGGCGCCGCCCAGGTTGTACGCCTGCGCCACCCGTCCCGTGATCACGTTGGACAGCTCGCCGGGCATGGAGTCCTCGGTGACCCTGGGAAGCCTGCCGGCCACCCTGGACCTGAGCCCCTCGACGAGATGCACCCTGACGTCCGCTGGCAGCTTGCGGTAGGTGGGCTCGCCCTCGAGGGCCTCGATGATCTCCGGCAAGAGGACGCGCGCGGCCGTGGCGTAGTGGAGCTCGCCGGACATGGAGTTGCCGATGATCACGGCCGTGCGCTCGCGATCGAAGTCGCGGTCGAGGTAGCCCGCGTCGGCCAGGGCCTCGCCGGCAGCGCTCATGGCCCACTGCTGCACGGGGTCCATGGCCTCGACGGTGCGCGGGGGGATCATGAAGCGCCTGAAGTCGAAGGCGAAGTCGCGGACGAAGGCGCCGATGCGACAGTAGGTCTTGTCGGGCGCCGCGGGGTCGGGGTCGTAGTAGGCGTCCACGTTCCAGCGCTCCTCTGGCACCTCGCCTATGCTGTAGCGACCGGACATCACGTTGTCGAAGAACGTGGCCGCATCCGGCGCGTCCGGCATGACGGCGCCCGTCCCGATGACGGCGATGGCGTCGCGGGCGTTCACCGCCGGCGTGATCCGGGTCGACTCGTCGATCCTGCTCATGAGATCCTCCTGCCAGGCCCTGCGGGCCCTCTATCCCTCGTTGACCCGGGAGGCGATGAGGTCCATGTCCTCCTCCGCCCCCACGTTGATGCCGAGAAGCCCGTCCACGCCCAGCCTGGCGTGGAGCCCGGCGAGCCCGGCGCCGTCCACCACCCCGGTTCCTGCGACGCAGTATCCAGCCTTCACCAGGACCTCGGTGGCCGCGCGTCGCGCCCAGGACCTGGCCAGTGCGCCGGCGAGATCCGTGTCGATGCGGCACACGAGCCCGTCCTCGGACGAGCCCTCGGCCCGCTGCCGCGCCGCGCCGCGACACATGACTGCGGCCGTCTCCACGGCCGCCATCATGTCGCCCATCAGGAACACGACCTGCTGCTTGCGCGTGAGCCGGTGCTCCCGGACGACTCCCAGCGCCGCGTCGAGGGCTGTCAGGGCCTGCGCCACCATGGACGCGCCCACGCCCCCGTCCGAGCGGTGCAGGTCTTCGAGCGAGGACGCCATGTCCCTCGACCACTCGAAGCGCGTCTTCATGCAGGTCCGCCAGCGGTCCATGGCGATCGTGCTGCGCATGATCTCGGAGGTGCCCTCGTAGAGGGTGGTGATCCGGACGTCGCGGCGGATCTTCTCCACGCCGTACTCCCTCACGTACCCGTACCCGCCGTGGGCCTGGATGGCCGCGTCCGCGGCCGCGTTGCCCGCCTCGGTCGCCACGAGCTTCGCGATGGCTCCCTCGGTCCCCAGGTCCTCCTCGCCCGAGTCGAGCCTGCCCGCCACGTGCTCGATGTACGCGCGCGACGCCTCCAGGGCCAGCACGTGAGGCACGATGAGGCTGTGGGTGAAGCCCTGCTTGGCGCTCAGCGGCGTGCCGTACTGGACGCGATCCCTGGAGTAGTCGCGGGCGCGCCTCATGGCGGCCGTTCCAGCTCCCAGCCCGAAGGCCGCCACCATGAGCCTCGTGTAGCCGAACACCTTCTGGGCGTGCGCGAGCCCCTGGCCCTCCACCTCGCCCACCAGGTCGGACGCGGGGACCAGGACGCCGTCGAGGATCACCTGGGTCGTGTTGGACGCGCGGATGCCGAGCTTCTCCTCCGCGCGCCCCGCGCCGAGCCCTTCGGTCCCGCGCTCGACCACGAAGAACGAAGGCCCGTCCGGCGTCTTCGCCAGGATCGTGTACAGGTCGGCGACGCCGCCGTTGGTGATGAACTGCTTGGTGCCGTCGAGCACGTAGCCCGTGATCGCGCCGGCATCGTCCGTGACCCGCCTCGCCGTGGTCCGGATGGCGGAGACCTCGGACCCGGCAGTGGGCTCGGTCACGCCGTAGGCCACCACGAGCCCCTCTTCTGCGATGCGCGACATGTAGCGTCGCTTCTGCTCCTCGGTGCCTCCCACCCGGAGCGGATCCGTGCCCAGCGAGATGGCGAAGAACGCCGTGGCGATGCCGAGGTCGACCTCGGCCAGGGCCCGGCTCACCCTGTAGACGTCATACGCACCGCCACCCAGGCCGCCGAACTGCTCGGGCAGGAACACCAGGTGCAGCCCGAGATCGGGCCCCATCATCGTCCGGACGAGCTCGGCAGGAAACCTGTCGGCTGCATCCAGCTCGAGGCACACCTCGGCCGTGAGCTCCCGGCTCGTGAAGTCCTTGAAGGCCCCGAGCACCACCTGCAGAGTCTCTCTGTCCATGTCCGTCAGACCTCGCGGTTGCCGGCGCGCAACGCAAGCACGATGCCACAGTGTGGCCCGACGACGTACAACCGGTTGGAATCAATGGAGAAAACTGGATATTCACCGAGGTGAACGCACGCCATCGATGGATACCTGGCTGTGCGCAGCTGACAGGCGCATCCGGCGATTCACCCCACATTTCGACCTGTTGGAATCCGTCCGGCCTCCTCGTGCACGTGCAGCCGGCGCGTAGTCCGGTTCACGCAGGAAGGCGCGATGGTCCGACCACACGGTCAGACTCCCCGATTGCGCTCCAATATCCCTTGTACT
>JBFYZU010000263.1:0-5690 GCA_041309365.1 Myxococcota bacterium | reverse complement strand
GGTACCCGGAACCGTCCCCGCTCCAGCCTCTTGTACCAAAGGATGAAACCGCCATGGTCCCACGACAGGATCTTGATGCGGTTTCCCTTGCGGGACACGAAGACGTACAGGTGGCCGCTGTAGACGTCGCCGCCCATCCCCTGCCTGACCAGGGAGGCGAGCCCATCGTTCCCCTTGCGCAGGTCCGTCGGCTCCGTCGCCAGGTAGATGTGCACCGAGGGCGGGAGCGTCAGCATGTGCCAGCGAGTCTGTGCACGACCGCTGCCTTCACCACCGGTGGTTCCTCCGGCGGTTCGCCGGTCCGGTAGGGACCACCCAGCAGCCTCGTCAAGTCCCAGGTGGATCTGGTTCCCGGAGAGGGATTTTTCTTGAAGTTGGTCCTGGTTCCCCGGCGGTGCCTGACAGGATGAAGGCCGGGGTGAGCCTCCGGCGTTCAGTCGTCGGATGAGGCGCCGACGATCTCCTTGGGAGTGCGCCAGCTCTTGCCGGTGAAGCGCAGGATGGTGGCGTTGTCGATGAGGCGATCGACGGTGGCGACGGCCTGGGCCTCGGATGGGAAGAAGTGCTTCCATCCGCGAAAGCCCGTGTTGGCAGCGAGGAGGACGGGCCGCTGTCGGTGTCGCGAGGATACGAGGCGGAAGAGGTACTTGGTGGCGTCTGCGTCGAAGGGGTCGTACCCGAATTCGTCGCAGTAGAGGACGTCGGGCTTGTCGAAACGGCGGAAGGTGCGCTTGAAGGAGCGGTCCGCGTGCGAGGCGTGGATCTCTTCGAGCATTTGAGCGGTGACGACCTTGGTGACGGTGAAGCCCTGGAGGCAGGCTGCGCGTGCCAGTGCGTCCAGGATGCGCGTCTTTCCGAGGCCGGGCCTGCCCACGCAGATGATGTTGCGCTTCTCGTGCACCCAGCGGCAGTTGAGCAGCTCCTTGACGACGCGGGGCTCGAGCCTGGGCCTGATGGAGAAGTCGAAGTCGTCCAGACCGTCGTTGAGGTCGGTGAGGCCGGAGCGTTTGAGGTTTCGGGTGAGCCTGCGGCTCTGTCGTGTGAAGTGCTCGTAGCGGAGCATCTCGAGGGCGAAGTCCGAGTAGGACAGCTCGAGCTCTTCGGCGCGGGCGAGCAGGTCGGGCAGCCTGTCTCTGAGTGCAGTGAGATTGAGGCTGAGGGCGAGCGATTTGAGCTCCTCGATGGCGGGGTCGGATGTCTTTGTCATTTTCTTGGGCATGGTCTACTCCTCCTCGTCCTCGTCGTCGTCGAGATGTGCGTAGTCGTCGATGGAGCCGCCATCGACGTCTCCGAGCTCGACGAGCACACGGGCGGCGGCGGTGAGGGGGGCCTCGGGCTCCTCGTCGGGCAGGGGATAGTCGGTTTCCAGGATGCGCTTGATGGCGTTGGCGTCGTAGCGGTGGAAGTGCTGGGCACGCGAGGCGGCCTGGTGGAAGGCGTCGTCGCCGTAACGGTCAGCGAGACGCCACAGGGCGCGCAGGTGCACGTGAGAGAGGCTCTTCATGCGCGTGCGGATGCCTGCGTACAGCTCGGCGAGGTCCGGAAAACGCGTGAGCAGGTATTGCTCGAGCTTTGCCGTGGAGCCACCGGGCAGGGAGGAGCGCCTGCGCACGGACTCGTAGTGCATGGGGTCGAGGACGAGCCTTCCGTGCTCCGAGTCGGGCACGTAGGTGCGCGAGAAGGCCACGTGTCCGTTGCGGTCACATAGCTCGAAGTGGTCTGAGTACAGGCGGATGGCGAGTGTCTGGTGAGCGAGCGTAGCGGGGACGGTGTAGGGCGTGCCGCGCACGGACACGACGGAGTCCGGGCCGATGAGTCGCACCTCCTCGTCGAAGGCGGCAAAGGGCGAGTCGGGCAAGGCTGTGAGAAGGGGCTTCTCCTGCTCCCAGGCCTCTTCGGGGACGCGACGGGTGGTGCCGTGGACGCGGCGGTTTGCGACCTCGTCGAGCCAGATGCGCACCTTGGCGTTGATGTCATCGAGAGAGTCGAACTCGGAGCCACGGATGAAGTCGGGCTCGAGGTACGAAAAGACCCTCTCATCCTTGCCCTTTCGATCAGGGTCTGCGACCTGGCACAGGTAGGGCTCGTAGCCATAGTAGCGGCAGAAATCGACAAAGCGCGAATGCCAGAGGGGCTTGCGGTCCTTTCCGACGGTGCCGAGCACGACGGTGCTCATGCGGTCGTAGACGCAGCGCCGGGTCACGCCGCCGAAGTCGCTAAAGGCCCGCACGTGCGCCTCGAGCAGCGTGCTCTGTCGCTCGTCCGGGTAGAAGTGCACGTGGATCTTGCGGCTGAAGCACAGCGTGGCGGCGAAGGCGTGGACCACGCGCTGCCGGCCTCCGATGGAGATGCGGTAGGGGGACCAGTCGATCTGGATCTCGTCAGCGGGCGGGGTCTCGAATCGCCTCCAGACCTTCTTCTTCGGCGCCGGGGTCGCGCGCAGGGTGCGGATGTAGTCGGTGAGGATGGTGCTCCCGCCACTGTACCCTTTCTCGGTGATCTCGCGCAGGATCCTCGAGGCCGTGAGATTCTTGCCCACCTTTTCGCGGATCTCGTCGCGAAACGCGTCGAGCTTGCTGGCCTTGTCGCGCTTCTTCGCCCGGGGCTCGATCCGTCCCAGGGCCACGAGTGCCTCCCGGACGCGCTTTCTGCTCAGGTCCACCCGGGGGGCGATCCTGCGGGTGCCGTATCCCATCTGGTGTAGCTCGTAGATCCGCTCCATCACCTCCGGGTCCAGCGGTCGATTCATCCTCTCGCGCTTCGTGTCGGTCATCTGTCTGCTCCTGTGGTGTGGTGATGCCCAGCTGCTCGTGTGCGAGCTTGCGGGCGGTTTGAAGAAGCTCGAGGAGCACGGCGCGATGGCCGGCCTCGAGCCGCCGTCTCTCTGCCGGCTCCAGCCCCTCGTCGGGGAGTCGAAACTCGTCGATGACCCGCAGCGCCTCGCGCGCCAAGTCCAGGCGCTCCTCGAGCCGCGTGCCCTGCGCCCCCATCGGCGAGACGCTTCTTTGCTGCGGCCGCACGGTCTGCAGCGGGTCATCGAGGATGCGGCGCCTCTCGGCGTCGCTCTCGGCCACCCGGTACGCGCTCAGCAGGCTCAGCGCCTCGTGGCACTTGAGCCGGTGGCGCACAGCCGCGTCGGCCACGGCCTGCTGCTCGTCGTGGCCGAGCGCGCAGAGTGCGTGCGCCACCGAAACGCCGAGGCTCCCCTCGTCCAGACGCCTCTTGAGCGGCTCGGCCAGCTGCTCGGCGAGCGTGAGCCTCTGCATCACCCACCGGCGCTTGCGCCCGCACAGCTGTGCGATGGTGGCCGGGCCCAGCTCGTCATCGTGCCTGAGGCTCCACACCACGCGTGCCTCGTCCATGGGTGAGACCGTGCGAGGTGGGCGGTTGGCCTGCAGCACGAGCGCCTTCTGCTCTGCCTGCGTGCAGCTCGGCTCCACCATCACGGGCACCCGCTCGAGGCCGAGCACGCGCCAGCGCGCCAGCCTCTTGAAGCCGTCGAGCAGCTCGTAGCCACCGTCGCCCGTGGCCACCACGCGCAAAGGCGCCGGTCCCAGCTCGCGCGCCGACGAGCACGCCCCCCGGTTGCCACGCAGAGACTGCAGACTCGTGTGCACCTGCTCGACGGGCACCCACTCGAGGCTCGGCCGCCCCTCTGCCCCCGCGCTCACCGCTGTGCTCCCGAGCCGGGCACCGAGAGCACCTGGCGCAAGCCCTCGCTGGCGTTGCGGTGAAACGGCCGGTAGGCCACCAGGTCGAGCTCCTCGAGCGCTGCCAGCGCCCGCCACAGCTCACGCTCCTCGATGCTCAGCATCGCGACAAGACGGTCGCGCCGGTACCAGCTCACGCCCTCGCGATTGGCCACAAGGCACAGCACGCTGTAGACCGCCAGCTCCGCCGGCGTCATCGCCGACACCCAGCCGTCGCGCACCAGCCTCGCGTCCAGCCACCCGAAGCCCCGCGCCTGCTCCAGCAGCCTCAGCCGCTCGGGCCGGGGCACCACCACCTGCGTCGACGATAGCCTGCCCCGGCTCATGCCCCACCCCCGGAGCACGACACCGCCTCGACCCATCCGCCTGCGTCTGCGATATCCATCAGGTCACCTCCTCGCTGCGCCCGCTCGGCGCCCTTGCGTGAAGTGACCTACATGCCGGCTTTTCTGCCCACACTCAACGCCGGTCAGTGACACCCTGTCCCAGATATTGTGGTATTTCATCTATCATTTCGGTCGCTTACAGAATATCGCCGGTCAGTGACATCGGGGGTTTCTTGTCCCATTTGTCTCACTTTTCGACCGATTTCCCGAATGCTTTCAAGAACTTGCGGATCAACGCCGGCCAGTGACATCTTGTCCCAATTTACGAGGATTTTCTCAATGATTTCGGCAGGTACCAGAATATCGCCGGCCAGTGACATCGCCCCTTCTGATGAGGACGCCGGATTTCGCTCGGGCACCTGGGACACCTCGGGATCCTCGGCAAGCTTCTCCCTGTGGCTCTTCTGCCGATTCCTCTCATCCACACGGCTGTCCTGGACATCGCGCTGTCGCCGGGTCCTCGCCCGCCTCGCTCGCCGCTTTCGCCGACATGCAGCACTGCACGTCAGCTGGTTGTGGTCGCTACGAGCCGATGCGTGGAACCACTTGCGACACTCGGAACAACGTTTGCGGGGAGTGCTGGGTTTTCTCATGGCCCCGCGAGTATGCCGGGGTCAACTCAGGTCGGGTGCGCGAACTGGTGGCTGGTCAGCCTCGACGGGGGAACCAGGGACCACCGGCAACCAGGGAAATGGAACCACCGGCGCTGAAGAGAACGGCGTTGTATCGATTGCGAGGGTCGGCGGGTAGGATCCCTTCCGTGAGCAAACGATTCGAAGAGGAGGAGCTCATGGAGCGAAAAAAGAAAAGGAACCGTCGAGAGTGGGCGGAGATCATCGATGAGCAGAGGCGGAGCGGACTGAGTGCCAGGGCGTTCTGTCAGGCCCGGTCTATTGGACCGGCGAGCTTCTACCAGTGGCGCCGGCGATTGCGCGATGACGTATCCGGGACTGGGAGCCGGACTGATGAGAAGGGGACGTTCATCGACATGGGACAAATCGATCCATCCGGTGTATCGATCTCGTCCGGAGCGAATCCGTGGGTTGTCACGCTGGACCTGGGCGAAGGTTTCAAGCTGACACTGCAGCGTGGCTGATGTTCTTTCCCGAAGGTCAGGTTCGAGTCTACCTGTACGGTTCTCCGTGCGACATGCGAAAATCCTTCAGCGGCCTAGTCGCGCTGACGAAGAATGTGATGGGCCACGATCCGCTCTCGGGTCACCTGTTCGTCTTCGTGAATCGAAGGGGCAATTATCTCAAGGCGCTCTACTGGGATCGGTCTGGTTTCTGCATCTGGGCGAAGCGATTGGAGCAAGGTAATTTCGTCTCCAATTGGAAGATCGAAAAGGGGCGGGAGATGGATTACACGCAGCTCAAGCTGTTGCTCGAGGGCATCGTAAAAAAGAGCCAGAAAAAACGATACAAGCACTGATAGTGCTTTACTGGAACGTGCTTTTCGTGTATGTATATGAGCATGGTTTCGGCAGCCGATAGCAGACTCATAATCGAGAAATTGGAAGCCGAAAACAACCGCCTCTCCGAACGCGTCGCAGAACTCACCGCCCAGGTCCAATGGTTTCAAAATCAGCTCTTCG
>JBFYZU010000262.1:0-21681 GCA_041309365.1 Myxococcota bacterium | reverse complement strand
CTTGACCTGCTCCAGAACGGCCAGCGGCTCCATGGACAGGGCCTTCGCCAGCGCCTCGTACCCGCCGTGGGCCAGGTAGTCGCCCATATCGAACGGATCGATGCGGCCGTTCAGGTCGAAGACGAGCCTCCTCTGGTTCCTGTAGAAGGGGATGTCCTTCTCCAGGCGCACGACCTCGCCGCCTCGCGGCGCGCGGTACAGGAGACGCTCCACCACGCTGCCGCCCTCGATCGTCGTCTCGAGCACCTCGGCCACGTCGGCCGGCCTGAGGGACTGGTAGAATGTACCGGAAGGGTGGTGCACCAGAAGAGGGCCCTTCTCGCAGAAGCCGTGGCATCCCGTGAGCACCAGCTTGAGCCTGCCCTCGAGCCCCTTGGCGCGGATCTCCTCGCGCATGGCATCGGCGAGAGCCATGGCCCCGCTGGCGCGGCACCCCGTACCCGCACACAGGTACACGACGTGCTCGAGCGGCGCATGGTCCTTCTTCGCCTCGCCGATGGCCCTGGCCAGATCCCCGGTTGTACGGATGGGAAGTTGCATCGGACCTCACTCCTTGGGGACACGCTGCCTGCCCAGGCTGGACAGCGCCTTGCCGAGCTCGTTCGTGGTCATGTTGCCGTGGTACTCGCCGTCGATGACCACGAGCGGACCGAGGGCGCAGGCACCCACGCAGCCCACGGTCTCGAGGGTAAACGCCATGTCCGCGGTGGTCTCGCCCTCCTTGATGCCCAGCTCGAGCTCCACCTTGTCCACGAGCCTGGGCGCCCCCCGCACGTGGCACGTCGTACCGATGCACACCTGGCACACGTGCTCGCCGCGGGGCGAGAGGCTGAGCGACTTGAAGAAGCTGGCCAGCCTGTAGACCTTGGCCAGAGGAACGCCGAGACCTGCCGCCACCTGCTCGAGGCTCTCCGGTGCAAGCCAGCGCTCCACGCCCTGCACGTCCTGCAGGATCTGCAGAAGCTCGCTCGGCTTGCGCTCGTACCTGTCGAGTATCCCGTTCATCGTCTCGGGGTTCATCGGGCAGCCTCCCTGGCCTTGACCCCCTCCTCGAAGCCATGTCTGAAGATATCCACGTTGATGGCGACGAGCTTGCCCTTGCCCTTCTTGCCGAACTGGTAGTCGATCATCTCCTCGATACTCTCGGCCTTCACCATCCGCGTGAACCCTATCAGCGCTCCGAGGATGACCATGTTGGCGGCCTTGGCCGTGCCCAGACCCAGGGCGATGTCGTTGCAGGGCGTCTTGACGATGTTGATGTCCGGTCTCTCGAAATCCACGTGGATGAGCGAGGAGTTGATGAGAAGCAGCCCGCCGGGCTTCACCCGCGGTCCGAACTTCTCCAGGCTGGGCCTGTTCATCACGGCTGCGTTGATCGGGTTTGCCACCACGGGAGAGCCTATGGGATCGTCCGACACCTGCACCACGCAGTAGGCCGTGCCTCCCCGCATCTCGGGACCGTACGATGGGAGCCAAACGGCCTGCTTGCCCTCGTTCATGCCGGCATAGGCGAGCATCTGGCCGATGAGCATGATGCCCTGGCCACCGAATCCCGCGAACATGACCTCGTGCCTCATGTGGCGCCTCCCTCCTGGTCGGGGGTCCGCTTCACACCCAGCGGGTAGTAGGGCACCATGTTCCTGTCGAGCCAGTCGATTGCCTCGATGGGCGTCATCCCCCAGTTGGTGGGACAGGTGGAGAGGCACTCGACGAGGGAGTAGCAGCGCCCCTCTGCCTGGTAGCGGAAGGCCTGCTTGATGCAGCGCTTGGCCTCGATGATGTGCTTCGGCGTGTGCACGGCCACCCTGGCGATGTAGCCCGGCGTGCGGATCTGCGAGAGGATCTCCGCCACCCTGATCGGGTATCCTGTCAACTCCACGTCTCGCCCCGCAGGGCAGGTCGTCGTCACCTGACCGGGCATCGTCGTGGGCGCCATCTGCCCGCCCGTCATCCCGTAGATGGCGTTGTTGACGAAGATCGTGGTGATCTTCTCGCCACGGTTGCATGCGTGGATGGTCTCCGCCATCCCGATGGAGGCCAGGTCGCCGTCTCCCTGGTAGGTGAACAGGATCAGGTCAGGCCTCACCCTCTTGGCTCCCGTGGCGAGTGCGGCGGCACGCCCGTGGGCAGCCTCCTGGAAGTCGCAGTTGAAGTAGTGGTAGGCCAGTACGGCGCACCCCACGGGCGCGATGCCCACTGTGCGCTCCCTCAGGCCAAGCTCGTCCAGCGACTCGGCCACGAGCCGGTGGATCACGCCGTGGGTGCATCCAGGGCAGTAGTGGGTGATGCGATCCGTGAGCGAATCGGGCTTTTTCATGATGGTACGCATCATCCCCTCCTGCCTGCCGCGCCGCCCCTTGCCCGAGCACGGGGCCGGCCGGAGCCCAGGAGCCGGCGTGCGACCTCGGCGATTTCCTCGGGAGGCGGGATGTTCCCACCCGTCTTTCCGAAGAACTCGATCGGGCTCGTACCGCGCACTGCGTGGTCGACGTCCTCCAGCATCTGGCCCATGCTCAGCTCCACCACGAGGACCTGCCCTGCCAGCTGCGCCGCCTCGTACACCGCCTGCATGGGGAACGGGTAGACCGTGATGGGCCTGACGAGCCCTGCCGCGACCCCTTCTGCGCGCAGCAGATCCACGGCCGTCTTGCAGATGCGGGCCATGGTCCCGTAAGCCACTATCAAGAGATCCATCTTGCCGTCTGCGTGGTAGCTCTCGAACCTGACCTCGTCGCGTTGCATGGCGTCGTACTTGGCAGAAAGGTGCAGGTTGTTGTACTCCAGCTCGTCGGGGTTGAGAAAAAGCGAGCGGATGAGGTTCTGCGGCCGCTGCCTCATGCCGGTGGTGGCCCATGGGCGCGGAAGGGGCGCAGCGATGGAATCGGGCTCCGGGAACGCCACCGGCTCCATCATCTGGCCTATCATACCGTCTCCCAGCACGAGCACGGGGTTCGAGTACTTCTCCGCCAGTGGGAACGCCTCGATGGTCAGATCCACGGCCTCCTGCACGCCGGAAGGGGCGAACACGAGTATGCGATAGTCGCCGTGGCCGCCTCCCTTCGTTGCCTGCAGGTAGTCCGACTGGGCCGGCAGGATGCCGCCCAGGCCGGGCCCGCCCCTCACGATGTTGACGAACACCACGGGAAGCTGAGCGCCCGCGATGTAGCTCATGCCCTCGGCCATCAGGCTGATGCCAGGGCTGGACGAGCTCGTGAACACGCGCTCGCCGGCGGCCGCGGCCCCGAAGAGCATGTAGCTGACAGCCACCTCGCTCTCCCCCTGCAAGAAGTTTCCTCCCACCTCCGGCAGCCGGCGCGAGAGGTACTCGGCCACCTCGCTCTGGGGCGTGATGGGATAGGCGAAGTAGTTGAGACACCCGGCGCGCACGGCCGCCTCGCCGATGGCCTCGTTGCCCTTCATGAGTTTCTTGGCCATTTCGCTTCCTAGTAGTCGAAGAGGTTGTAGCGGACGCCGTTGACACCCACCTCGATGGCCACGTCCGGGCACATGATGGCGCACAACCTGCAGCCGATGCACCGCGGCCCGCATGCCACCATGGCAGGGAAATACCCCTTGGAGTTGATCTCCCGGCTCATCCTCAGCACTCCCTGCGGACACGCATGGGTGCACAGCTCGCAGCCCTTGCACCTGTCCCTGTCGATTCTCACCTGCGGCATTGGTGCGTCCTCACCTCGAAACTGGTTTCACGGAAACGGAGCCGAGGATACCACGATTCTCGCTGGCCCTGTGCGCCCGAGTGACGGACCTTTGTGCCGTGGCGGCGACCCACGGTGGCAGCATGTGTCGACTCATGACAAGCACGGCAGACTCGATACCCGTCCTGGGCGCTTCATCGAAGAGCGCCTCGTCGACCGTGACGAAGCGAACGAGACGACCCGTCAGGCGAGAGACCTCGCGGACCATGCTCTCGCCCTGCAGGATCACTCCCCAGTCGGTGTCGTCCATGAGGTGGGTGTTTCCCACGATGCCGGTGATGCGCAACCTGCAGGCCCGCTCGATGTCCTCCATCATGCGCACGCAGCGCCCTGGCGTGTCCGTGAACGGGCGGTTCGCGTTGAGCACGATGAGCACGTCCAGCTCCTCGACCGAGAAGCTTCCCGCCAGCGAGCCCAGGACCCGGGCTCCCACGGGATCGCCTCCCACGTCCAGCACGGTCCTGCCTCGCCTGTTTTCGAGCATGCCCTTGATCTCCGGCAGGATCACGGGCAGGTCCGCATAGCGCAGGCCCCCCGGCGGGACGATCACCGTGACGTTGCGCTCCTGCATGAGCTCCGCGACCTCGCGACAGCGGAAATAGGGATTCACGATGTCCAGGTCGGCGATGCAGACGCCATCCTCGTGTCCGGCCAGCGCGATCGTGTAGTTCACGGCCACCTCGGTCTTGCCGCTGCCGAAGTTGCCCACGAAGACGGTGACCCGCCATGGGCTCGTATACGGTTCGTAGATCTGCATCTCGCGAGCTTCCAGCCGGCCTGCGCGACGTGTCCCGGCGAGGATGACGGCACCGACGGCGCAGGGCTGTGTGCAGATCTTTTTTAACTGCGAGGCATCGGGGTGTCAAGCGATCGCAGTGCGATAACGTGCCGATAGAAAAAGGGAATCAGGAGAGCTTGCGAAACACGCCGATGACCTGGCCGAGGAGGCTGAAGCTGCGCCTGTCGCCCTTGCGTACGTATATCGGCGCCATGTCCGGGTGCGCCGGCTGAAGGCGGACGTAGCCTTTCTCCGGATGATAGTACTTCACGGTGGCCTCGTCGCCGATCAGGGCAACGACCACGGCCCCGGGGCGGATATCCGATCCGGGCCTCACGAAGATGCGATCGCCTTCCAGGATCCCCGCGTCGATCATGCTGTCGCCTCGCACGTCGAGCGCGAACACGTCCTGCCCATCCACGAGGGCACGGTCGATGCTGATGGTCTCGGTGATGTCCTGCAGGGCGAGGATGGGGCTACCGGCCGCGATGCTCCCCACCACGGGAACATCCGCGATGCTCGACGACGGGGCGTCCACGGGCCGCCACGTGCGCGACTTCATGTCCTCGCGCTTGAGGTATCCCTTGCGCTCGAGGATCTTGAGGTGGTTGTAGACGGAGTTCGTGCTGCGCACGCCGATGCTCGAAGCGATCTCCCGGAGCGTGGGAGGGTAGCCGTGGCCATCGCACCAGTTGCGGATGAAATCGTAAACGGTCCGTTGCCGTCTGGTGAGGGGTTCGCGACTCATGATTGAACAGCGACACCGAGGGTAGGTTATCGCAAGGTCCGATGTCAAGCGGTTCGGAGACGATCTCTCGATGCGTCCGTACGTTCCGGTTCGCTTGACAAGCCCCGGGGCCGTGGCTAGGCTCAGCCGCCACCAAGCCACGGGACGGAGGACACGATGACCAAGGCCGAGCTTCTGGAACGGATCGCCAGGTCAAAGGAGCTGCCCTTTCGGATGACTAAAAAGCAGGTCTCGCTCATCGTGGACAGCGTGTTTCTCGAGATATCCAAGTCGCTGAAGAAGGAGACGAGGTTCGCCTACCCGCGCTTCGGCACCTTCGAGCGCAAAAAGCGCGCGGCCCGCAAGGGCCTGAACCCGCAGACGGGCAAGGTCATCAAGATCCCCGCGCGCAACACCGTTGTCTTCCGGCCCACCTCGGCCCTCAAGGCGGTCATGGGCAGAAGCGGCAAGTAGCCGTTCTCCGCGCCCGACGTCACAGTTCCTCGAAGGGATGGCTCATGACATCGTCGATGCCGCCGAACCCGGCGAGCACGGCCACGAGCCTGTCGAGGCCGACGGCCACCCCGGCACAGGACGGCAGGCCTCTCTCGAGCGCCGACAGGAAACGCGTGTCGACGTCGTAGGCCTCGCGTCCGTCGGCGCGGCGCGCCGCGTTGGCCTCATCGAACCTCGCGCGCTGCTCGGCAACGTCCGTGAGCTCCGTGAACCCGTTGGCGATCTCGATGCCGTCCACATAGAGCTCGAAGCGTTCCGCAAGGCCCGGATCGTCCCGCCTGAGCTTCGCCAGGCTCGCGGCGGCCGCCGGGTAGTCGAAGAGCATCACGGCACCGAGCGCCGAGAGGCCCGGTTCCACCCTCTCCACGAGATCCCTGTCGAACCGCCCGGCGTCCATGTGTCCCGATGGCCTGTATCCGGCCCATCTCTCGAACGCATCGTCCACGCTCATGCGCACGAACGCCGGCACGTCCCGTCCGGCCACGGGGCACAGGACGGTCACGAGGGCCTCCACCTCGTCCATGAGATCGCGATAGCCGGCACCCGTGCGGTACCACTCGAGGATCGAGAACTCGACGCCGTGCCACCGGCCGCGCTCGCCCGCGCGGAACGCGTGCCCCACCTGGTAGATGCGTTCCATGCCCGAGGCCACGAGCCTCTTCATCTGCGGCTCCGGCGAGGCGGCGAGATACAACCCCGTGGTGGTCCTCACGAGATCGATGTGAAGCTCCGGCACGGTGCGAGGCACGAGGACCGGAGTCTCGACCTCCACGTAGCCGGCCGAGTCGAAGAAGCGTCGCAGGGCCGAAAGCATCCTGTGGCGCAGCGCGAGGGTCTCGATGGTGGCGAAAGCCATGGCAGAGGCGGCCCCGGGCCGGGCCTCAGGAGCTCTTGACCCGCTCGATGTACTCACCCGAGCGGGTGTCCACCTTCACCTTGTCGCCCTCGTTGATGAAGAGAGGTACCTGGAGCTTGGCGCCGGTGGAGATGAAGGCCGGCTTGGAGGCTCCGGAGGCCGTGTCACCCTTGACTCCGGGCTCCGTCTGAGTGATGACCACCTCGATGAACGTGGGCAGCGTGATCCCGATGGGCCGTCCTTGAAGAACAGGACGTCCACATGGAGGTTCTCGAGCAGAAACAGCCTGGCGTCGCCCACCTGGTTCTCGTTGAACTCGAGCTGCTCGTAGGTCTCGGTGTTCATGAAGTGGTACATCTCGTCGGCGTACATGAACTGCATCTTCTGCTCGACGAGGTCCGCTGGCTGGAACTTCTCCCCGGAGCGGAACGTGCGCTCCACCACGTTGCCCGTGATCATGTTGCGCATCTTGGTCCGGGTGAAGGCCACACCCTTGCCCGGCTTGACGAACTGGCAGTCCACGACCACGTAGGGGTCGCCCTCGATCTGGATCTTGAGGTTCTTCCTGAGGTCGGACGTTTCGTACATGGGACGCAATTAGATCCAAACACGACCCGTTGTCAATCGTCGGGCGTCTTTTGCAAACACGGAGACCTCGTGGTACGCTCCGTTTCCACCACACAATTGCTCACGGAGTAACGACGATGCAAAGAATGCCCACCATCTGCCTCGCTGCGTTCCTCGCGGCCCCCTGGTCGGGTTGCGACGAGGGCAAGACAGGGCCCGAGCCCCAGTGGATAGGAGGCATCAGCTTCTCTCCCACGGTCCTGGGGATGCTGGAGGGCCAGACGCGCACGACGCTTCTCAAGATCCAGCAGACGCCCGAGCAGGCCGTGGAGATCGCTCTCGTGGTCGGCTCAGGCCAGGCGGACGTGTCTTCCTTTCCCGCCAGCGTCACCTTCGAGCCGGGCGAGTTCGTCAAGGAGGTGGCCGTGGACGCCCTGTCCTTGGGCAACGCCACCATCACGGCCTCCTACGTGTACGACGGCCCCACGGCGATGACATTCGAAGCGGATCTCGAGGTGTACGTGGGGACGAGCGGCCGCGACTGCGAGGGTACGGCGTCGGGCACCCTCGAGCCCGGCAGCCGGCTCGCGCTGGGTTCGGGCGACGCATTCGTGGAGTTCGCCGACGACGAGAGGTTCGAGGCCGTGGAAGCCACGGTGGAGTGCGCGAGCGACCTCGTGCCCGAAGGCTACATCGCGCTGGGCCCGTCTGTCCGCTTCTCGCCCGAGCACGCGCGCTACATGCGCGAGGCCCGCTTCGGCATTCCCATCAACGCCGCCATGATGCCGGAGAACTCCACGGTGGGCGACATCGTGGTTTTCTACGAGGGCCCCGGCCTGTCGAGCCGCATCGTGGCCGTGGGCAACGGCTGGGTGCACGACAACCCGACCGAGGGGACCTACCAGTTCCTCTCGCCGCGCTTCGGGACGTACCAGGTGGCCGTGGACGAGCAGGCCGGCAGCCGAACCTTCGAGCGCCGTTACACCTTCCGCGGCATCACGGGCGTGAGCATGGGCGGTGGTGGAGCCTCGTACGTGGGGTTCCGCAACCACGGGCAGTTCGACTTCGTGGCCCCGCTGGGAGGCCCGGCCAACTGGACTGCCATGATGAACTACGTGGAGACCTACCACCTGGGCGGGTTCTGCACGGCTTCTCCCGACGACACCGGGGTTCCTGGCGAGTTCTGCGAGCCTCCCGCCCCGGACGAGATGTACGAGTTCGGCCAGCACTTCGAGTACTGGTTCTACCGGGACGGCTGGGATGGCCAGGGAGGCACGTTCAACCGCGAGGACTACTGCCAGATCTTCCGCGACCTGACCCGGGCGTTCGGCAACCCCGCCTTCTACAACGAGGACTCCACCTACATGCCACCCGGCGTGACCTGGGAGTGGATGCAGCTCACCAGGGACGAGAAGTGCGCCGAAGGAGGCAACCTCAGGATCGAGGGCTTCTACGATGCCCTGTACAACCCTGACGGATCCTACCCGGTGATCACGTTCTGCGACGGCGCAGAGGGCACCTACCCCGACGGAAGCCGTGACGTGGGTCTGTGGGATCCGGATGGCGCGAACAACTACCCGCTCGACATCACGCTGGCCGTCGACATCAACGACAACGGACGGCGAGACCCGCACGAGCCCGTGCTGCGCCAGGGCTACGAGCCCTACGAGGACACGGGAACGGACGGCATTTCCAGCGCCGAGGAGACCGGGTACGACGCCGTCAGCAACCCGGACCCGGCGGGCGACGACTTCGACTACCAGTTCAACCCCGCAGGCACCGAGCGAAACCACCTGTACGACGAGGGCGAGCCCTACGAGGACACCGGGCTCGACGGCGTCGATGGCACGACCCAGCAGTCCGAAGGCGGCTACGACTGGGGCGAGGACAACGGCCAGTTCGACTACAACCCCAACCTCCTGAACTTCTGGGACCACGATGCGTCCCAGCTCATCCGCGAGATGACCGACGACGAGCTCATGCGCATCGACGTGATCACGGACGCGGGCATCCGCGACCTGTGGGACTTCGCGCCCGGCCACAACGGGATCGTCGGAGCGCTCCTCTCGCGCGGGCAGCCCGTCGGAATGTACCGCGACTTCGCTCCCATGTACGGCAGCACGGACGAGGAGCACTTCGACAACATGCTCGTGGACTACACGGGGCTCGCCAAGAACTACATCGTGCTCTACGGAAACGAGGACGCGGACGAGTACCTGCTCGAGCGCGGGGACGGCGGCCACGTGGGCACGGCATCCCAGGTGCTCAACCGGCTGGCCACCGTCACAATGGCCATGAGCGCGCGCTGGCCGGGCGGCGACAGGGAGGATGCCCAGCAGGACATCGACGAGCAGTACATGATCACCTTCGACTTTCCGTCGCACGGCCGGCAGAGCCAGACCTCGGTGTTCTTGCCCCCCGGGTACCACGACACCGAGAACCTCACCACCTACTACCCGGTCATCTACTTCTTGCACGGCTACGGCCAGGAGCCCAACGACCTCATCCTGTCGGCCATCGTGTTCGGCAACAACATGATCTCCGACCTCATCGTGAAGGACGACCGTATGCAGAAGGTCATCATGGTCTTCCCCGACGGCCGCTGCCGCTTCGGCGAGGACGCCGAGGATTACGAGAAGGAATGCCTCAAGGGTTCGTTCTACGCGGACTCGAAGTGGGAGGGCCCGCAGGACGGCCCCATGATGGAGTCCATCCTGCTCGAGTTGATGGACCACATCGACGCCACCTACCGCACCATGCCTGAGCAGACCATCTCCTACACCTACTGATTCCCCTCAACCCGCGCCGAGAAGCTCCATCGTGGAGGCGATGAGCCCGGCCAGAACCGGCGAGAGCACCGTCAACGACAAAGACAGCGCGAGAAGACCCACCACCGACCTGAGCGGCATGAACGTGAAGGTACCGCCCGAGTGCGGCACGAAACGTCCGGCAGCGCCTATGGCCACGTCCACGAGAAGCACGGAGGCCAGGACCGGCAGGGCGATCATGACCGAAGAGGCCAGGAGGCCCGCGGAGGCGCCGATGGCCGTTGTCGCCAGCGTCTCCACGGTGGCCGGCCCCGTCGATGTGTCCCAAATGACCGGTACGGCGTCGAGGGACGCATCCACGCCCCGCATGAAGGCGACGTGGGCCGGCGTGACGAACAGCACGGCGATGGAACCGAGCGAGAGCAGGTTGCCGGTGGGCGTGGTCGAACCGGCGCCAGCGATGGAAGACGAGGAAAGAGAGCTGGACCTGGATGCGTCCACGAGCCCACCGCTCGCCTCGGCGAACCGGAACGGCAAGGAGGCCACGAAGCCCAGCGCGAAGCCCACGAGCGCCTCCTTGACCGCCAGGACGGCCACCACCGGCGCGCTGGGTACGAACTCGATCCCCACGCCAGGAGCCAGGGCGACCCCCAGCCCCACGGCCAGCGCCAGGTGCAGGGGCGCGGGTGCGCGGCCAGCGCCCAGGAAGGGAACCGTGCGAAAAAGGGCGAACATCCGGGCCGCCACGAGCCCCACGGCGACCACGGACGCGCTCACGTGACCCTCCTCGAGCAAGGAGAGGATCTGGGCCACCGCCTCCACCCCGGCAGGTTACCTTCGATGCCCTCGCGCTTGCAAGGCCGTGGCGCCGTGGTAACCTCGGCCACATGCCTTCCATACTCATCGTCGACGACGAGGAGAACATGCGCGTCATGCTCAGGGCCCTGCTCAGGCAGCACGGCTACGAGGTGTGGCAGGCCGAGAGCGCGGAAAAGGCACTCGGTGTCCTCGAAGCCCAGGTGCCGGACTTCGTGCTCACGGACGTCCGCATGGGCGGCATGAACGGGATCGACATGGTCAAGGAGATCACCCGCAGGGCCATCCCCACGACCGTGCTCGTGATGAGCGCGTACGGCAGCATCGACACGGCCGTGCAGGCCATGCAGGCGGGCGCGTACGACTACATCATGAAGCCGTTCAAGACCGACGAGGTGCTGCTCACGCTGCGCAAGGCCCAGGAGCGCGAGGATCTCAGGCGGGAGAACAGGGAGCTTCGAGAGCAGCTGACCCGCGAGCGGTCCTTCGAGGGGATCGTGAGCGAGAACGCCGGCATGCGCGACGTGTTCCGCCAGGTCGAGCGCATCGCCGCCTACAAGACATCGGTGCTCGTCACGGGCGAGAGCGGCACGGGCAAGGAGCTCGTGGCCCGGGCCGTTCACGCCCGGTCGGACCGCAGCAAGGGCCCCTTCGTGGCGGTCAACTGCGGCGCCATCCCCGAGCACCTCCTGGAGAGCGAGCTGTTCGGCCACGGCAGGGGAGCCTTCACCGACGCAGTGAGCGACAAGAAGGGGCTGTTCGAGGCTGCCACCGGCGGGACGCTCTTTCTCGACGAGATCGGCGAGCTCACGCCCGTGCTGCAGGTCAAGCTCCTCAGGGCGCTCCAGGAGGAGCGGATCCGCAGGCTCGGCGAGACGGCGGATGTGCCAGTCGACGTGCGCATCGTGGCGGCCACCACGCGCGACCTGCCTGCCGAGATCAGGGAAGGCAGGTTCAGAGAGGAGCTCTACTACAGGATCAACGTGGTCACGCTGGCGTTGCCACCGCTCAGGGCCAGGCGCGAGGACATCCCCATCCTCGTGGAGCACTTCATCGCCCGAAACAACGGGAGGTTCAAGCTCTCCATCAAGGGCTGCGAGCCGGAGACCATGCGAGCGCTCACCAACCACCCCTGGCCCGGCAACATCCGCGAGCTGCTCAACGCGGTGGAGCACGCCTGCCTCATGACAGACGGGGCCCTCATCGGGATCGCCTCCCTGCCCGAGACCGTGCAGCAGGCCACCGATCCGGTCAAGCAGTTCCTCGCCACGGGGGAGACCTCCATCAAGAAGACCATGGAGTACGCCGAGGAGATCCTCATCCGGCGGGCACTGCAGGAGACCGCCGGCAACCGCACGAGGGCGGCCAGGCTCCTGGAAATCTCCCACAGGGCCCTGCTCTACAAGATGAAGCGCTACAACATCAGCTGAGCGCCCAGCCGTCCCCGTCAGACAGAAGGTCGAGCCATCCGGGCGTGGGGTGGAATCGTGTCTTTGAAAAGTGCTCTCGAGAGGGTACAATATACGGATCATCCGGAGGGATCACGGCATGACGAGAAAACACCTTCCCTGGTTGCTTCCGCTCGCGCTGATCATGGCCACGTCGTCCTGCTCGGGCGGCCTGAGCTGCGACTGCATCGACGGAGGCATGCAGCCCATCCCAGGCGGGTTCCCGCAGGACAGCATCGTGCACAACGCGGTGCAGGCCAGGCTCACGCCGCACGCCATCGACTTTATCGAGTCGAACGTGGACGAGCTGGTGACCATGTTCATGCCCGACGGGCTGGACTTCCCCATCGATCCGACGACCCAGACCATCGACCTCGTCGGGGACGTGGACATCTGCCACCCATCGGGATGCATGGCGCACATCGAGCTTCTCAGCGTGGACATCATCCCCACGCCGCCGAACATCCTCAGGGCAGTGGCCCAGGTCCACTTCTGGATAGACGGGGACCTGCCTCTGGCGATCCACTTCGGGCTCTTGTGCCTGTGCTGGGACGACTGCGAGTGCAATGTGCAGTTCGACACGGCTCGCGAAGGACAGCCCTACAACACGTTCGCGTTGAACGTGGTCTTCGATGTCGATCCTACCTCCAGGTACACCTCCATCCAGATACTGGATGCCGGGCTCACAGACGACATCGAGGACGGCGACATCCGCATCACCAACAACAACTTATGCGGCCTGGCCGTGTGCAACATCGCCGAATGGATCAAGGGCCTGCTCATCGACCAGATGGTGGCCCCCCTCATGGACACCCTCGACGAGACCCTGGCCGAGTTCACCTGCCGCACGTGCGGCGACACGGGGTGCCCGACCGGCTCCACCTGCGACGGATCCACGCCCGACGACTTCTGCATCTGGGACGCCTCTGAAGAGTGCGTGCCCATGCAGCTTGGCATGGAGGGGCGCATGGACGTGGGAAGCCTTTTGGCCTCCTTTTCTCCAGGTGCGGAGGGAATGGTGGATCTCCTCGTGAACGCAGGAGACTACGCGTCCGTGGCCAGCGACGGGCTCAACCTGGGCGTTCTGGGAGGCCTGGACGCGGTGGAGCACAACGGCTGCGTGTCCGTCGCGCCGGTGCCCTGCGAGGGCGACGGCGACTGCGGCGCTGGCTACACGTGCCAGGCGGTGGACGTGACGGACATGGGTATCTTCTCCTGCCGCCGCTGCGGGGTGGGATGCCCTGCCGGGTCGACGCCATCGGAGAAGTGCCTGCCCGACGACCCGCTCGACACCGACTTCAACCCCACGGCCTTGTGCCTGGACGACATCACGGGCGAGTGTGTGCGCATCAGCTACTGCGCTGACGGCTCGGGAGCCCTCCAGGCCTCGGCACCAGCGTCCCTGGGCCCCGTGCCCATCGCCACGGGGCTGCAGGTGGACCAGTTCACCCACTGCGTGTACTGCCCCACGGGCACCGAGTGCTCGGCTGGCTTCTCCTGCTCAGCGACGGGCGTGTGCGACGACGGAGCGGGCACCTGCGAGACAGTCACGGACGACGTCATGGCCGTGGCCGGGATCAGCGAGACGTTCCTGCGCAGGGCGCTCTACGGGTTCGTGGACTCGGGCGCGGCCTGCCTCGAGATCCTGCCGGGGCTCGTGCCCCAGCTCAACACGGCCCTGTTCAACCTAGCGGCTGCGCCATCTCTGGACAACGTGGTGTGGGGCAGCCAGCCTCTGGCGATGGTGCTCAAGCCCGAGGTGTCCTACTACTCGACCACGGGCCTCGAGCTCGACAGGCTCAACTCGCCCGAGGTGAGCATCACCGATGACCCGCTCCTCGGCATCTCCCTCAACAACGTCACCATCGACCTCTACGCGTGGGTCGAGGAGACCTACTCGCGCTTCGAGACCGTGTCCATGGATCTGACCCTTGGCGTGGATCTCGAAGTCCGCGACAACATGATCACGCCTGTCATCAAGAACCCCGTGGTCACCGACGTGCGCGTCACGAACGCCGATCTGCTCGAGGACGATACGGCCATGCTCGAGGTGCTGTTCGGCGGGGTCATCGAGCTGGCCATGGGCTTCTTGCCTCCCATGGATCCCATCGAGATCCCGGAGATGGAGGGCTTCGTGCTCGAGGTCCCGGACGGCGGCCTGGGCCATGTCTCACAGGACGGCGAGGACTTCCTGGCGATCTACGCCCAGCTTTCCCTGGCGCCGCCGGCGCCGCCACCGCCGCCCGCAAGCATGGTGGAGACGTCCGTCAGGCTCCTCTCCGCCTCGGTCCCGCACGTGGACGAGGAGCGCGGCACGGCAGCCCAGTTCGCCGGCTGCGAGAGGCCCGAGTTCGAGGTCGAGTTCGCGGCCTCGGGCGCAGAACCGAGCGGCCGGCCCTACGAGTACCGCTACCGCGTGGACTCGTCCTGGTGGTCCGACTGGTCGCGCAACCGGACCGCCCGGGTCTCGCGCAAGGCGTTCGTGTTCCAGGGCAAGCACGAGCTCGAGGTCCAGGCCCGCCTGGCCGGCGACTTTCGCACCGAAGACCCCACGCCTGCCCGCCTCACGCTCCTCGTGGACGGTCTCGAGCCGTCCGTGACGCTGGAGCGGCTACGCAACGGGATTGTCGTGCACGCGACCGACCTGGTCACGCCGGAGGAGGACCTGGCCGTGTCCTGGCGCGTTGGCCAGGGTGCCTGGGCCAGCATGACGCACCCGTTCGTCATCGACACGACCCTGCTCGGCGATTCCGATAAGGACGTGCAGATCCGCGTCGTGGACGAGGCGGGCAACACGACCACGGGTACTTACAGCCTGCGCGGACGGCCTCCGGGAACGGACGACGCGAGCAGCTGCGGCTCCTGCGCCCTGACAGGCGAAGGACCGGGGGTCCCTGCCGCGGCGCTCGTGCTGGTGATGCTGGGTCTTCTCGGGCTGCGCACGCTGGCCGGCAGGAGAGGCGTGTCTCGCCGCGACGCTGAGGGGGATCGAGAGGAGGTGGAGCGATGAGAACCTCCTGGCTGGGCGTTCTGGGCCTCGTGGCACTGGTCGCCAGCGGCTGCGGCTGCAGCGAGAAATCGTCGGGACCGTGCCCCGAGCCCGGTCCCGAGTGCTGCCTGACGGACGATGACTGCACCGGACCGGACTACATGGAGTGCTGCCTCGTGACGCACGAGTGCTTCGTCCTGCCGGACGACCCCGGCGAGGAGGACGACGGGTGCGAGCCGGGCTACACCTGCGACAGCCTGCTGGACGTCGAACTCGTGCAGGGCGAGACGGCGGAGGAAGGGTGCTTCGTCGACTGGTCGTGCTGCGAGGCCCGTCCCGACCTCTCGCCGGGCAAGATCGGAACCCACCTCGGAATGGACGTGGCCACGGACGGCACCATCTGGCTGAGCGGCTACGCCGCGGGACCTGACGAGTCGCACACCTACGGCGACCTGGCGGCCGGCATCTGGGACGGGGCCACTGCCACCACGGACTGGGAGCTCATTGACGGCGTCCCGTGGGACGAGCCGCCGTACGCGCCGCCCACGGGCTTTCGCGGGGGCATCAACGTGCCGGGCGACGACGTGGGCCTGTACGGCAACCTGGCCCTTGACGGCTCCGACGCGCCTCGCATCGCCTACCACGACGCCACAGGTGGGGCGCTGCGCTTCGTCACCCGCGATGGCGGCGACTGGAACGACCCGGTGATCGTGGACGACGACGGCATGGCCGGAACCTACGCTTCCATGCAGCTTCTGTCAGGAGGCGTGCCAGCCGTGGCCTACCGCGCCGAGACCGTGGTCATGGAAGATTACGCGGGAGCCGCCTACCAGGTGGGTACGGTGCACACTGTGCTGCGCTACGCCGTGGCCACCGATCCCACGGGCACCACCTGGACGGTGACGGACGTCGCGTCCGCAGTGGCGCCGTGCTTCGGGGCCGTGTGCCCGGAGGACACGCGCTGCCGGATCGCGGACGGCCTGTGTTGGCCCGAGGACACGGACCAGTGCTCCGGGACCACCTGCGCGGCCGAGGAGGCATGCCTCGAGGACATCGACGGTACGGGCGTTCCTTTGGGCACATGGGGCTGCGACGATGCGCTCTCGCCGGAGCCCGTCTACGATCTGCCCGAGGGCATCGCCATCTGGAACTCCTTGGCCCTGGCGCCCGACGGATCGCCCGAAGTCGTCTACTACGATCGCACCCACGGCGAGCTTCACCACGTGTCTTACAACGGCACGGCATGGGAGGCGCCCGTCATCCTGGACGGCGACGACCTGAGCGCGGATCCCGCGGACCACGGCGACAAGGGCTGGAACCCGTCACTGACCATCGACTCCTCGGGCACGAGACACATCGCTTACGTGGACGGGCTCGCGGAGGCACTCATGTACATCGAGCTCGATGCGGACGGTGCCGAGGTCGTGCGCGAGGTGGTGGACGACGGCACATGGGGAGGAACGACCGAGCGGGAGATCGTGGGCGATTACAGCGCCGTGGTCGTGGATGGCGATGGGCGCGTGCGCCTCGCATACCAGAACACCACGTCCGGGCTCGTCATGATGGCCGTGCGCGGCGCAGCATCCGGCGCCTGGACCATCAGCGTGATCTCGGATCCCGGCGCAGGGTTCATGGGCTACTACATCAACCACGTCCTGGTCGGGGCCACGAGCTACGTGGGCCAGTTCACCTTCAACTACGAGATAGAGCCCTACTACCGCAGCCCCGGCGTGCTGACCTGCACCGTCGCCACGGACGACAGCGTTTCCTGCATCTAGGAACCGTGACCGGAAACGGGAAGCCCAGCGCCTCTTCGCCTGTTGTGCCACCACGGGAGGATCCGTGAAGTTCGGTCTTCGAATCGCCATCGCCATCCTGTGTGTGGCGCTTCCGACGGTGCCGCTTGCGACATGGCTCGCGTGGGTGGCCCGCGCCGGGCAGGTGGATTCCAGGGTGAGGCTAGCGGGCCAACCCGTGGGCGAGAACGCCGGGCGCGCCGAGATGTGGGTATCCGAGCGCATGCTCGATAGGCTCTCCTCGCACGTGGCGCTGAAGCTCCCCCAGGTCACGGTCACGGCCAGCCTGGAGGATCTGGGGTTCGTGCCCGAGACAGGGGCGACCATGGAAGGCCTCCTGGAAGCGTCCCGTGCGAGCCACTCGGGAGATCCCGTCTGGAGCATCGAGCATTTCAGGAAGCTCGAGGCGGGAGCCATCGAGGTGCCCCTGGTCATCGGGCTCGAGCCCGGCGTGCTCATCGAGTACCTTCTCGACCTGAAGACCCGCCACGACCTGCCACCCAGGGAGGCGCGCATCGATTTCGCCACGGGCACCATCACCGGGCACGAGAGCGGCGCATCACTGGAGATCTACTCGGCGGCCGCGGTCATCGAGAAGGCGGTGCTCGTCGATGGGGCGTCGTCGGTGACCCTGCCCATGGCCGAGATCGAGCCCGCCCTGACCGCCGACGTGCTCGCATCGCTGGACCACGAGACGGTCATCTCCGAGTTCTCCACCACGTTCCCGAGGGCGGGCAAGAACTCCTCGAGGGCCCACAACGTGGCTTTCGCCGCCTCGAAGCTCGACGGCACCATCCTGTTGCCGGGCATCACCGTGAGCTTCAATGCCATCGTGGGCGAGCGCAGCATCGAGGCGGGATTCATGGAGGCGCCCGAGATCTACGAGGGCGAAATGGTGGAGGGCGTAGGGGGTGGCACGTGCCAGGTCTCGAGCACCCTGCACGCGGCCCTCGTGTACGCGGGCCTGGACATCGTGGAAAGATACCCCCACTCGCGTCCCAGCTCCTATATTCGCATGGGCCTCGACGCCACGGTGGCCTACCCCACGGTGGATCTGCGCGTTCGAAACCCCTTCCCCATCCCGCTCGTGGTGCGGGCCTTCACGCAGAAGGGAAGGCTCACGGTGCAGATCCTCGGCGCCACGAGGCCGGTCACCGTGGACTTCGACACGTCCATCATGCGCACCGACCCGTTCGACGAGGTCATCGAGGAGGATCCCTCCATGCAGGTGGGGGTGGTACTGGTCAAGCAGTACGGTCTGCCCGGCTACCAGCTCAGGAGGGTGCGAACCATCACCTACTCCGACGGCACCGTGAAGACGGAGAAGACCATCGACATGTACCCGGCCACGTCCCATCTGGTCGTGGTCAACCCGGCCACCGGCTACACGGGGCTCACGGCCGCCCAGAAGGGAATCGAGGCGCAGGATCCGGACGAGGGCGTCCTGGAGGGAGAGGACCTGGAAGAAAGACCGGCCGATTTCGCAGCGCCAGAGCCGGCCGAGGAGCCGGCAACGCCTGCCTGGACAATCGTCGACGGCCCGTTCGCCCACCCGCCCAAGCCGGAAGCGCACTGACCGTTCATCTTGCTTCCTGAAGTCGACGAGCGTAATATGCATCTCCGATCGTCATGAGCCTCATCAAGGAGATCTACCAGCGTCTCTACCGGGCATTCCTGCTGCTCTTCATCGCGCTCGCCACAGGCACCGCGGGCCTCTGGTTTCTGGGCAACGGCAAGTGGTCGGTGGAGGACTGCCTCTACATGACGGTGATAACGTTGACCACGGTGGGCTACGGCGAGGTGGTGCCCGTCACCGAGGTCCAGCACGCGCGCATTTTCGTCATCTTCCTCATCCTGTTCGGGATGGGGATCATCCTGTACTTCTCCTCCGAGGTGGTCGCCATCCTCGTGGAGGGGGACATGCGCAAGCTCTGGAGGAAGAGAAGGATGCTCAACCGGATCGAGAAGATGTCGGATCACATCGTCCTGTGCGGAGCCGGCACCACGGGCGGCCAGGTCATGGGCGAGATGCTCTCGACGCGGACCCCGTTCGTGCTGGTGGAGGCGAGCGAGGAGAAGATCGAGAAGTTCCTGGAACGCAACCCCGGGAAGGAGCTGTCCTACATCGCCGGCGACGCCACCGAGCAGTCCGTGCTCGTGGACGCGGGGCTGATGCGCGCCCGGGGAATCATCGTCGCGCTTCCGGACGACAAGGACAGCCTCATCGTCACTGTGACGGCGAGGCAGATGCGAAAGGACATCCGCATCGTGTCGAAGGCCATCGAGCCGGGATACGCGAGGCGCATCAGGCAGGCGGGTGCGGACGCCGTTGTGTCGCCGACGGCCATCGGAGGCATGAGGCTCGCATCCGAGATGATCCGCCCCACCGTCGTGCAGTTTCTCGACCTCATGCTCCGCGACAAGGAAAAGAACCTGCGCATCGAGCAGATCGGGATCGAGGAGGACTCGGGGATCGTGGGCAAGAGGCTGGCGGACACAGACATCCGCAAGACCACCCAGCTGCTCGTGATCGCGGCGCAGAACAGGTTCACGGAGAAGTACGTGTACAACCCGGGCCCGGACTTCGTGGTGGAGAAAGGGACGGTGCTCATCGTGCTCGGGAGCACCGATGACGTCGTCAAGCTGCGCAAGAGCTACGGGTCCAGGACCACGGTCGAGCCCGTGTGAGGGTCACATCAGCCGGCAGTCGCCATCCTGGCAGTTCTCGGTATCGGGGTCGCAGGCGGTGCCGCACTCGCCGCAGTTGAACGGGTCCGAGGACAGGCTCGTGCAGTGACCGTAGCAGTATGTCTCTCCCACCGCGCAGGTCTCGGCCGTGCAGACCTGATGACCGCAGCGAAGGCCATCCTCGCAGGCCTCCCCGCATGCGCCGCAGTTGTCGTCGTCGTAGTCCGTGTCCACGCAGGATCGGTCGCAGTCCGTGAGCCCCGTCGTGCACGAGTCTGCGCAGGCACCTCCGTTGCAGACCTGCGGGGCGATGCAAACAGTGTCGCAGTCACCGCAGTGATCCGGGTCCTTGTCCGTTATCACGCACTCCCCGTCGCAGTCCACGGCCGGGTACGTGCAGTGCAGGGCGTCGTCCACGGGCACGTCCACCGACGTGTCGACGGCGGTATCCGTTGCATCGGCATCCGCATCCGTCGCGGTGTCCTCGTCACCGTCATCTTTTCCCTCGTCGCAGCCCGCGATGGAAAAGGCGAGAAGGGCGGCGAGCAGCATGGGCAGAACTCTCGTGTTGGCCATGGGTGAAAACCTCCTCGGCGATCGAGTATAAAGCCAGGTGTAGTTGATACTCAGGGGGCTGTCAATCGAGCCCGGCCCGGTGCACCGGCGCAGGCCTGGAGTATTCGGGCTCGAGGCAGTCCGGATCGTCGGTCTGCCCGGTCGCGAGCCTCTCGAGGGCGAGAAGAACGATAGGCAGCGGGCCGTCGACGAGCGGATCGGAAAAGGAGCGGTGCCGGATCCTGCCGGATGCCCCGGCGAGGGAGCCTGGGTAGGCACGGAGCGCATCGCCCGTGACGAGCACCGGACCGGACACTCCCAGCTCCGAGGCGAGCCGGGCGAGCTCGCCCGCGCAGATCAGGGTCGGTGCGAGAAGCGTACGCACACCGGGGATCCGCACGGACACCCCGCCCACGGGCACGTCCTTCTCGATCCTGACGTAGCCTGCCGCCAGGACCTCCGACCTTCGCGCATCCATGGCCACGAGCACCGGACCATCCAGATGGCCCGAGGCAAGGGCCGCGGCCTCGAGCGAGGACACGGCCAGGACCGGCGTTCCCGCCCCCAGCGCGATGCCCTTGGCGGTCGCCAGGGCCATTCGCGTGCCGGTGAACGACCCCGGCCCGCGGCCCACGGCCAGGGCATCGATCCGATCGAGGGTCATTGCGGACGCACGCAGGCAGGCCTCGAGCATGGGCAGCACTCCCTCGCTCGGAGCCGATGGTGCGACCCTAACCACCGAGGACAGCACGCGTGTTCCACGCACCACGCCTGCAACGGCATGGTCCGACGACGTATCGAGCGCCATGAGTACGGGTGCATCCGCCACCTCTCGACTCATAGCGGATGGGGCTCAGAGCGTCCATCCCCCCTGGTGGCGCTCGTACCCTGGGCTCCTGGCGTCTTTGGGGACATCGCGCCTGCCTTCTTGTCCAGAGGTGCCATGCTCCTGCCCCTTGGGGGCACCGGATCCCAGGTCGAGACGCCCCATGACGAGGCCGGACGCGGCCAGGGCCTGCTCCACGGCCCGCGCCCGACCACGCAGCCACGAGGCGGCGGCATCGTCCGGGGCCTCGATGCGCACGTCCACCCTGGCGCCGGTCACCACGATCGAGACGCGAAGCTCGTCTCCCCGGGCACCCTGGACCCTGAGGGTGGCCGCGTGCACTCCGCTGGCGGAGGACCCCAGGCCGACAAGCTGTGCCCGGCCCGTCCCGGCCAGCCCGGTTCTTGCCACGGGGACTGAGGACGGGTCCCCGGGCGACAGGGGCGAAACGAGGCGGGCGAAGACCGGCACTACCGGGGTGTCGGGCACGGCCCTGCGACGCCCCTGCCGTGCGTCCGGCTCCCTGGAAGGTCGTGCCCCCTGCTCCCTGGCGGCGGGCGCCCCTGCCCGGGCTGGGTTCTCGGTCCTCGTCACGAGGCCAGTATCGCCGCCAGGAAGCCCGAAGTTTCCGCCGA
>JBFYZU010000261.1:0-2936 GCA_041309365.1 Myxococcota bacterium | reverse complement strand
AGCTTTCTATGCAGCCAGTGCAGTTCTCGTGAATCGCGGAGAGCGATTCTCGAAGCACACCGGAGTCAGGGCAGCGGTCCACAAGAGGCTCGTCAAGACCGGAGACCTCAGCGTCGATAATGGAAAGCTCTACGATCGACTCATCCACGACAGGCAGGAAGGCGAATACTGCGAGTTCGTCCAGGTCGAGGAAGCCCACGTCGGGACCTGCATCGAACAGTGCAATGCACTCATCTCGGCCTTGAGGCAGATCTTCGACGCCGATGACACTCGACGATGATACCGGGTCCAGGAAGCTGGCAATCCACGTGCCAGATCGCCCGATAACTGCGCGTTTCCAAAATAGGACACTACCCAAACCTGCGCACTCGACGATGCCGGAGCCGTGACATGCCGGGGCAATAACGGCTACGGGCAGGCGAACCCCGCGAACGAGTGCGAGTGGTGCGTTGCGGGGGAGGTCGAGTGGTCGGACAACGACGGGGTGGGTTGCGACGACGGGCTCTACTGCACGGTGGATGACGTGTGCTCGGGTGGGACGTGCTCGGGCGCGGCCAGGGACTGCGCCGACGGCGTGGCGTGCGACGGCGACGAGAGCTGCGACGAGGACGGGGACGCGTGTGCGCCCGGGGTCAACCAGTGCCCGGCGGGCCAGGTCTGCGACGTGTTCTCGGACGAGTGCCTGGTGCTGTGCCCGGACTGCAGCATCGGCGGGCCGTGCACCACCGACTCCGACTGCGTGACCGGGACCGCGTGCCCGGCCGGCGTCTGCATCTGATCCCCCACCTTGAGAGCCGTGGTCGCGGGCCGCCAATGATATGCCGAAGAGTCTTGCGACGCGCAGTCGTCCCGGGCGGGTCGCTGGTCCGTGTGATCCGGGTCCATCCCGTACCCGATGCCGTGGCGCAGGCTGCCTTCCTCGAAGCTCGATGTCCCAGGCATGCGGCATTGTGAGTCCATGAAGAACCGGCTAGCATGTACTTCATCGTGAATCCGGGAATGGAAGCGGGCTGATGAGACGCAGGTCGAACGTGTTCGACCCGAAGCGCAGGATCCGCGGTATCGAGCGGTGGGATCCGGAGACCGGAGAGAGGCTCGCTTCGGAGGTCGTGTACGGTGGCAATCCGGAGCACAAGAAGCGTCCGGCCGACTACGACCTGCATCCTCCCAGCAATCCCCGTCCGGGAAAGACGCTCTGTGGTGCGGACGGCGAGTTTGCCCGCGATCTCGCGATGGAGCTGCTGCGTGAAGGCCTCCGACGTGGCCTCGTCAGCGAGCGGGAGGCGAACGGCTGGCCATGGAACGTCTGGGCCGTTTCACCCGAAGGGGTGGCGTTCGAGGCGCAGCTCGAGAACAGGGACGCCGGCAGCTACCATGGCTACCCCATGGCGATGGAGGACGATCTGCGCGCCGTGGTCATCAGGGAGTGGGACGACCGTGAACGGTAGCTTCGCCATCGACATCGACTGGGAGAGGCTCGACCACGGGCCTGCGGAGGATGTCGCCTCGTACGGTGCGGTCGGCATCCGCCTGGGCGACTGTTGGCTGAGCGAGGCTCACGATACCTTCGTCGGACGGGTGCGCCGGAAGGTGCATCTGTCCGGGTACCAGCTGGCACAGTGGCTCGCCTGGAACTGGTGGCGACTGCGCTGGGAGCCGCGTGACAGGTCGCTGGGCTGGTCGATGGCCCATCGCATGGCGACGATAGGGGGGGGGTACGTCTGGCCGAACATCGAGTGCGTCAGCGATGGCGTGCGGGTGTTTCTCCTGGCACATCCGACGTCCTCGCGGGGGGCGGAGCCCCTCAGGTATCTCGTCGAGGCGGGCGAAGGAATCCCCGCCGGGGACTTCGAGCGGGGAATCGACCTGTTCGTGGATCGGGTCGTGCAAAAGCTGATCTCCGAGAGCATCAGGGACAGCAATCTGGAGCGGGTCTGGTCGTACGTCCAGGACGAACGCCGGGATGATCGGGCCGCAGCGTATCGCACGCTGGAGGCGTCGATGGGATACGAGCCCGATGGAGCGACCCCGGGTGTGGTCGAGGCGCTGCTGGATGACGAGACGGCACTCGGACGACGCGCCGTGCGCGAGCTCGCATCGGGCGTCCCGGGAGGCGAGCCGGCGCCGAGAGCGGACGGGCTGAGGGAGCTGGCGCGGAGATCCGGCATCGATGCCGACCTCGGCAGCATTCCGGGTCTGCCTCAGGGCGTTCTCGTCGCCCCCTCGGAGCACCGGCCGGCCTGGGAAGTGGGTGAGGCCGATGCGAAGGCGCTGCGCCGACAGCAGGGGCTCGTCGACGGTCCGATCCCGGATGGCATCCTCGCTGCGCTGGCAGGGACCTCTCCCGGGGCGCTGACGGGCGAGCCGGCGACCGCCTCCTACCTGCTCGCCGTGGATGGCGGACGGTCGGCCGCACGGCTCGTCCTGCAATCCCCCTTCAGGGTGAGCCGGAGATTCGCGCTCGCGAGGCTCATCGGCGATAGGGTCATCAACGGGTTCGACGAGGCTCTCACCCCGGCGCTGCGCTCCCGGACGTACCGCCAGAAGATGCAGCGGGCGTTCGCGGCGGAGCTCCTCTGCCCGTTCGAGCAAGCCAGGGACGAGCTCTCCGACGACCCGAGCGAGGACAACCAGCAACGCGTCGCGGAGCTGTTCGAGGTCTCGCCGGTCCTGGTCAGGACCCAGCTCGTCAACAACGACCTTCTCGACCGCGAGACCCTCGATCAGTTCTGAATCCCGAGTGCGCCGTGGGGCGGTGCGCAACCTGCGGCCGGGGATGGAACGCGGGGCGGGTGCTCCGGCGGGCTCGGTGCCGGGGGCGACGAGCAGGATGCGGCTGTCGGCCAGGACATCCAATGAACGGATCTTTGGCCCTCAGGCACTTCTCCTGCGGATCTTTGTTACGATGGCACGATACGAGCACCTGCCCATCTACA
>JBFYZU010000260.1:0-5866 GCA_041309365.1 Myxococcota bacterium | reverse complement strand
GATTCTCGTTTCTCTTCCTTGCCGAACCCCCAAGGCGGCCAGGCCATCTGGCGCGATATCGGTGACATCGACCCGCCGTATGTGTCAAATGGGATCTCGGCATGAAGTACGGGCCGAATCCGGCGCACAAGCGGGAGACCACCGAGGCCGGACCGCCGATTTGGCGTCCCTACGAGGAGCCATGCCCGCGCATGACCGTCACGGAGCGTCAGGATCTCCTGGATCCTCCATCCAGGCGGACGCGTCGGCAAGCTGCCGCTACGCCTGGGGCTACCGTTTCGAGGGAGCATGGGCGCTGGGCCACATCCTGCTGGACGAGGCCCGCAGCGGCTGCATCGGCGCCGCCTCGTCGCACTTCGCCCAGGCCCACAGGCGCCGCCGCTCGGGTGCCTTCGCCGCCGAGCTGCTCCTGCCGGACGACGCGCTGGCCGAGGCGAGCGGTCACACGCTCGACGGTGCAGCCGACCCCGCCACTCTCGAGCGGCTCATGAGCCGCTACGGCGTGGGCGCGAAGACGACCAGACGACCAGCAAGCCAGTGCCCAGCTCCGTTACCAGGTTCTCGAACCGTGCCCCCGGGTCCGCAAATCCTCTCGCATCAGCCTCTCGGTCCGGGTCCGCCGCCACAGAACGGTGAACGTCGGGTCCCCCCTTCAGAAACGGTTCAAGAAAGCCACCATGCTCCAGCAGCGTGGCCAGGCTCGCCGCGCTGCCCGCCAGCCGCCACGCGACAGTCCCTGCCAGACAGGATGGCGCGGACGGGACGCTGGCGACCTCCCCGAAAGACAGGTGGTGCGCCCTGAACAGGAAGTGGCGACCCACCATGCTGTCGCCGCCCTTGCCTCTTTTTCGAATCGGTCGACCCGAGCTCGACACGTCGTGCACTTCGCTCAGCCATCAGGTCAGCCTCTCGACGCCGTCCACCTCACCGGCCTTGTTGATTGCATGCCCATATTGAAGCCGCCACTGAAGTGCGTTCGAGATCGTCAGGTAGCCCTGGCGTGGCGGGGATTTCAAGACGTCCTGCGCAATTCGGCGCGCCTCGATCTCGTCGACCGGCAGGTTCCGGTCGTTCAAGTAGGTGTCCGTGGCCCTGTCCTCCTGGCCGCTGAAGGTTCCACATATCATGGGTCGGTGATAGGGTTTTTCGGATCGGGCTGCAGGCAGCGGGGCCGGCCATCGATGGAGGCGAAATGACGACCAAGAAGAGCAAGGATCTCACACTCAAGGATCGGCTCTCCCGCCTGACGTTCCTGCAGGCGTGTCGAGTCCTGGGCCCCGAGGCCCCGATCCTGATCCGAGAAGGCGGCAAGCTCGAGATCGAGGACTTCGATGGGCAGGTCTCGTTGTCGGCGGATGAGTTCCGCGTCTCGCTCGCCGGTGCGACTGCCACCATCACGCTGTCCGACGACCGTAGACGACGCATATGGTGGCACTGCTCGAAGTGCGAGACGGCGTGCGTGCACGTGGGGGCGGCGTTCTCGCTCGCTCTCGAGGAGAAGACGATCCTGGGCCTTGCCAGGCCTCCGGACGAGATGATCCCCGTGGAGAGCCTCGGCGAGCAGGAGCTGTTCCAGCGGGCAATCGAGGAAAGGCAGGAGAGGGCACGCACCGAGAAGATGACGCTCCGGTCCATCCATCCGGAGGAGCTCTGGACCGACTACACCATCACCAGCGCCGAATCCGGCAAGACCTACCGTCTGGCACTGCGAGGCTGGGAGCGGGGGGACTCCTACTGCTCCTGTCCCGACTTTCGGACGAACACCCTGGGCACCTGCAAGCACATCATCCACGCCCGGCTCAAGCTGCAGTCGCGATTTTCCGACCGCGTTCACCGTCGCCCCTACGTGCGCAAGGTCATCTCGGTCGTCCTGCGATACGACGAGGATCTCGAGCTGCGTATGCTCCTGCCGTCGAAGCTGGATCACCGGGTCGCCGGGCTCGTCGCTGGACTGAGCGACCGGCACATCGAGGACATCGGCTTGCTGCTGCGCACCATCGAGAAGCTCGAGTCCATCGGCCTGGAAGTGATGGTCTATCCGGACGCCGAGGAGTACATCCAGCGCCGTCTCTTTCAGGGGCGCATCGACAAGCTCGTGAGGGAGATCCGGAAGAACCCCAAGAAGCATCCTCTGCGAGAGGGACTGCTCGAGGCGGAGCTGCTGCCCTACCAGCTCGACGGAATCGCCTTCGCCGTGGGGGCGGGGCGGGCGATTCTCGCCGACGACATGGGGCTGGGCAAGACGATCCAGGGCATCGGCGTAGCCGAGCTTTTGCACCGCCAGGCTGCGATCCGCAAGGTCCTCGTCATCTGCCCCGCCAGCCTGAAGTCCCAGTGGATGGGCGAGATCCACAGGTTCTCGAGGCGCGACTGCCAGATCGTGCTCGGCAGCGCACAGGAGCGGGCCCGGCAGTACGACAACGACAGGTTCTTCACGATCTGCAACTACGAGCAGGTCCTGCGAGACATCCTGCCCATCGAGCGCGTGGCCTGGGATCTGATCGTCCTGGACGAGGGCCAGCGCATCAAGAACTGGGAGGCCAAGACATCGCGGATCGTCAAGGGGCTCCGATCCCCGTTCGCACTCGTGCTCTCGGGCACCCCCATGGAGAACAACCTCGGAGAGCTCTTCTCCGTGGTCGAGTTCATCGACGACCGCCCACTCGGGCCGGCCTTCCGGTTCTTCAACCGTCACCGGGTGGTGGACGAGAAGGGCAAGGTGCTGGGCTACAAGAACCTGGGCGAGCTGCGCGGCAACCTCGAGCCCGTGCTGCTTCGCCGCACGCGCCAGTCGGTGATGAAAGAGCTGCCGCCTCGCACCACGGAGATCGTCCGCATCGCACCCACGGACGAGCAACGCGACCTGCACCTCACGCACATCCAGGTCGTCAGCTCCATCGCACAGAAGCCGTACATCAGCGAGATGGACCTGCTCAGGCTCCGCAAGGCGCTGCTGATGTGCCGCATGGCGGCGGACAGCACCTTCCTCGTCTACAAGCAGGAGCCGTCGTATTCGAGCAAGCTCGAGCATCTCGAGGTGCTGCTCGAACGACTGTGCCAGGAGAAGGACCGGAAGATCATCATGTTCTCCGAGTGGACCACGATGCTCGATCTCATCGAGCCCATCCTGGAGCGGATCGGCATCGGGTACACCCGCCTCGACGGCTCCGTGCCGCAGAAGAAACGCCAGCAGCTCGTGAGCAGGTTCGACGTGGACCCGGCCTGCAAGGTGTTCATCATGACCAACGCCGGCTCCACCGGCCTGAACCTGCAGGCGGCGGACACGGTGATCAACGTGGACCTCCCATGGAACCCCGCGATCCTCGAGCAGCGGGTCGGCCGTGCCCACCGCATGGGCCAGAAGAGGCCCGTGCAGGTCTTCGTCCTGGTGACCGAGAACACGATCGAGGAGAACTTGCTCTCGACCCTGTCGGCCAAGCACACGCTCGCCCTCGCCGCCCTCGACACGGATTCGGAGATCGAGGAGGTGGATCTGACCAGCGGAATGGAGGAGCTGAAGAGCCGCCTGGAGGTGCTCCTCGGGGCCAAGCCGGAGGCTCCACTCGACGAGAGCGAGAAGGCCCGCCAGGAGGAGCGTGCCAGGCAGGTGGTGGAGCACGAGAGGCTGTCATCGGCCGGGGGTCAGCTCGTCAGCGCCGCGTTCTCCTTCATCGGACAGATGCTCCCCGACGACGGCGAGACGGAAGAGTCACGCGAGCTCTCGTCGCTCATCAGGAGCCGTCTCGACGAGTGCATCGAGAAAGACGAGGAGGGCCGGTACCACCTGAACGTGACCCTGCCCGACCCCGCGGCACTCGACAGCCTCGCCAGCTCCCTGGGCAGGATCCTGGCGCGTCCTCGTTGAGGCGCCGTCGCATCGACGTGAGGCAACCAGGGTGGAGGCTCCTGGAACATCGTCAGCCACGACACCGATTCTCCCCTCTCCACGAGCCCCTGGTCCACCTCCGTCAGGCCGCGGGCGTCGTCGATGTCTGGTGCTCGACCGACCGAGAAGAGAAGGGAGCGGGTCCTCCGCGCCCCCCATCGACCTGGGAGAGGCGGTGAGCTCTGCCCGCGACCGCGTCTCCGCGCCCTGGCGCGAGGACCACCCTTGCCTGCATTCATCCCATCACGGGAGGATTGACCGCATGGGCATCCAGGTGGATATCGATCGACAGGCAATTGCCGAGCTCTGCCTCGGGTGGAAGATCCGGGAGCTCTCGTTCTTCGGCTCTGTCCTGCGAGACGATTTCAATGCCAGCAGCGATGTGGATGTGCTGGTGGGATTCGAGCCGGACGCCACTTTCAGCCTGTTCGATCACCAGGACATGGAGGATGAGCTCTCCCGCATCCTCGGCCGGAAGGTCGATCTGCCGACGGGAAGAGCCGTCGAGGCCAGCGCGAACGCGATCAGAAAGCAGGCGATCCTCTCGTCCGCGGAGCCATTCCATGTCGCGTGACCAGGCCTGACTGCTGGACATCATTTGGTCGGCACGCCTCGCCGTACAATTCGTCCAGGTGCAGGACAGGTCGGGATTCGGTGCCGACATCAAGACCCAGCCAGCCGTCCTGCACCGGCGCACGATCTCGCCCCCGATGACCCATGCATTGTCCACGTGGCGGCGCACCGTCCGGGTCGCGAGCCCCCCGGCCCTCAGCTCCCCCACGAAGCACCTTCGCCCTGCCGTCGCCCCCGACGTGACAGCGGCCGAGGACGAGGTGGATGCTGGGGGAGGCTGCCCATGTCTCACCTCGCCCGACATCGTCTGGTAGCCCACCCCTTCCCATCCGGCGTCCCCCAGGGCCTCCCGTCCTCCTCGTGTCCGCAATCGAGCATGGCGACCGTCCCGGGGGTCGTGTATCATTCCCGTCAGTCGTCCGGTGGACCGGCCACCGCCGGCGCGCCTGACGGATGTTCGATGATGGATGTCGAGAAACACGTTGCGTACTGGCGAAGCGGGGCCAGGGAAGACTGGGGTGTGGCGCAGGATCTCGTGCAGCGAGGGAGCCTTCGGCATGGTCTGTTCTTCGCTCACCTGGCGCTCGAGAAGGCGCTCAACGCAATCGTCTGCAGAAAGACCGGGACCGTACCTCCCCGTATTCACAACCTCGTGCGTCTGGCCGAGATGGCCGAACTGATCCTCGACGATGAAAGACGTGACCTTCTTGCCGACATGAACGGCTTCAACATCGAGGGGAGATACCCCGACACCTTGAGGCCCTTGCCAGACCGGAGAGAGGCTGAAGGGTACTGCCAGAGGGCAGGAGTGGTGCTGGAATGGCTGATGGGACAGTAGAGGATCTCATACGTAGGTACCTTCGCGCCGTGAGCGAGTCGGGGATTCCGGTCAGGTTCGGCGTCCTTTTCGGCTCCTGGGCGACGGGGAGGGCAGGGGAGCTCAGCGACATCGATGTCGTCGTCGTGTCACATCGCTTCGATGGAGCCCACGACAGGATGGACGTGAACCAGCTCTGGCGTCTCGCCGCCCGCACGGACAGCCGGATCGAGCCCATCCCTTGCGGCGAGCGCCAGTGGGAAGAGGACGACTCCACGCCCATCATCGAGGTGGCTCGCCGCGAGGGACGCACGATCGACGCCTGAGGCGCGCCGCAGAGAGGCACAGTCCCGGCACTATGGAGAAATGGCACAGGGTCGGACGTTGTCATGCCCAGCTCGCTCGTGCTCTGGTGGGGTCCGGATCCCAGCACCGTTGGCAGGTTGCTACAAGGGCTGGACGGAAACTGGTTCTCCTGCGGCATGGATGGCTTCTACGACGGTCTGACCATCCTGCAGCAGTCTTTCGGCAGTGCCTACTCCGGGTTCATCTCCAGGCTCCGTCACGCCGGGCTGAGCACCTTCACTCTG
>JBFYZU010000259.1:0-21794 GCA_041309365.1 Myxococcota bacterium | reverse complement strand
AGCACGCCCTCGTCGACCCAGATGGTGGACACCCCCGGCAGGAACACCGAGTCCAGGCCCAGCTGGGGGCCGCCCTGGCCCAGGTAGAGGCTGCTCATCCAGGAGCTGTAGGAGGTCGCGTAGTACTCGAGCGCCCTGTCGTACATGAACACGAGCACCTCGCCCCTGGCCGGCTTGCCGTCCTTGCCGGTGAGGGACACTCCCCACTCGACCTGCTCGCCCGGCCTGAGCTCCCTGGTGTAGGGGTCCATGGCGAGCGTGAGCTTCTTCTCCGGAGAGGGCACCATGATGGAGGCCTCGCCGTGGTGCACGTCGAGGTTCTTCACTCCGAACCAGCGCACGGTGAAGCCACCCTTCATCTTCTCGGTGACAGGGATCTCGGCCAGGCCCACGGGGCCGGCAGGATGGACCACGCTGGTCGTGGCCAGGTACGGCCCCTGCCAGATCTCCAATCGGTAGGCCGCGTTGGCCAGGGCCGAACCCATGACGATGCGGGCTGTCTCGCCGACCTCGACCTCGCCATCCTGTACGAGCGTGAGCGAGGCGGCCTGGACCGGCACGGCCGTGGACGCATCGCCCGCCACCACGAAGATCCGCTCGCCCGTCACCTCGCCGCCCCAGGGATCCCCGGTCCTGACCACCACGCGGTAGGCGCCGGGATCGAGGGCCTCGACCTCGATGGTGGCCTTGCCCGTGGCGTCGTGGGCGGCCTTTCCCGCGTCCACCTTCTTGCCGTTCGCGACCTTCTCGAGCTGCACGTCGATGGGCACGGCCCATCCCCACGAGGACTGGGTCTTCACGTAGGTGTCTTCTTCGAGTGGCTTCGCGGGCTCGTCCGCCAGCCTGAACACCTCGAAAGTGCTCTTGCCCTCGTGAGGCGTGTCGTTCACGGTCAAGAGGCTCGCATCGATGACAGGCCCGGTACCGGCATCGAAGAACCCCTTTCGTGGGGAGAGGGTGAAGTAGAGCGCCTTCTCGGCCGCCCTGTAGGACCGGGTTGTCGAGATCGTGCGGCCGCCCGCATCGCGGGCCTCGATCTCGAAGGTGAAGCTGGCGATGTCCGGGGCCTTGCCCTGCCATGGCCCAGGAGGAGGAGGCTCGGGAGTGAAGTCGATGACGAACCTGCCCTCGTCGTCGGTCTCGATGGTCCCGGTATCCACCTCGTCGCCGCTTCCCGACACGTAGGACGGGCCGTAAAAGTAGCTGTAGAACCAGGGCAGCCAGGTCTGCCTTTGCACCTTGTACTTCACGGCAGCGCCCGGCACGGGACCACCGAAGTAGTAGGTCACCATACCCCCGACCTTCACCGGCTCGCCGTACTTCCACGCTTCCCCGGGCTCGTCGAGCTCCACCTCGAACTCCGGCTGCTTGTACTCCTCCACCCTGAAGGCGCTGGTGGTCACTCCCTGGAAGTCGCCCGCGTCCACGAAGGCGCGAAGCTGGTAGCTGCCCAGAAGCTTGCCCGCGGGGATGGGGACGGACACCGACGCGCTGCCCATCTCCGAGAGCTCGACGCTTTTCGTGAAGAACTCCTTGCCGTTCGTGTCCGTGGCCACGAAGGTGACCGTGCGACCCGCGGGCACCGTCACGAAGCCCGTGGGCGTTCGCTTGACGCAGACTGCCTTGGCCTGCAGGGTATGGCCGGGCCTGTAGATGGGCCTGTCCATCTCGAGGAACACGTGCACCGGATTGGGCACGGTGATGCTCAGCCCGTGGCTGCCCGACCAGTAGGAGTGCGATTTGCCGCTCGTCGCCAGCGGGTCGGCGTTGTACCAGTTGGACTCGCCGCCGTACGACCAGAGGTCGGCCGCGGTGAACGACCTCGGTCTCACGTTCACGGGCAAGGCCAGGCTGGCCAGGCCCGTGCCGTCGGAGCTCAGGTCGAACTCCTCCTCTGTGCCGCCGTAGCTCCCGTTCGCGTTCGCGTACACGGACAGCGCAGCGCCGGCCACCGGCTCGCCCGTCCGCGCGTCCACCGTGTAGAACCTGTAGACGTCGTCATCGACCGATCCTCCACCCTTGCCCGTAAGCTGCGCGTTGTAGGCTTCGAGGCTCTTTGCGCTGGTGGGGCCTGCCGTGCCCACCAGCACCAGATTGGTCACGTTCAAGAACGTGGCGAAGAGCTCCACCTTGCCCACGTCGAAGCCGCTTTCGGGCGATGCCACGACGAGGTAGATGCCCTCCCCGAAGTCCGGCGACCTCACGACCGTGTCGACCCACGAGTGATCGCCAGGATCCTGCACCTCGGCTTCCCAGCTCGCCACGGGTCGATTCTTCGCCATGAGCTTCTCGAGCCAGTCCGCATGCATGCCCGAGAAGATCCCCGACCATCCCGAGCTCCAGGAGTACTCCTTGCGGTACTTTTCGCGGTACTCGCGAGGCTCGATGGCGTAGGCCCTGAACCACGCACGATCCTTGTTGCGGGTGCGAAGCGTGAGGGCATCGTTCGCAGGAGGCATCGCCGTCCTGGCCTGGACTTCCATCCTCGGCTCCTCGATCTCCTTCCTGAGCTTCTTCGCCTCGTATGCCGAGTACGTGCCGGCGTAGCGGTCCTCCACATCGAGGCACATGTCCACGGCCTCCACGTAGGCTTCCCGCATGTTCATGAGACGGGCCGCCTGGAACCCGGCCTCGGCCTTGCCCCCCTTGGTCCTGAAGCCAGAGAACCAGCCGACGAGCACGGCCTCTGCCTTGTTCTTCGCCTCTTCGGAGTCCTTCACGTCGAAGTGCCCCGAGTGGACGGGCAGCATGAGCCTCGCGATCTTCCACATCTCGGCCGCCTGCCGGCGGGCCCGGGACGGATCCCTGCCGGCCTCCTCCATCAATGAGGCCGCCAGGAGGGCCGGAGGATCGTCGAGGCTCACCTCGTGCTCCCAGTCGGCCACGAGGAGCGGATCGCCGTCGGGTCTCGCCGCGCCCTCGGTGACCACGAAGGCCTGCCCGCTCAAGAGGTACTCCGACCACGAGTAGACCACGTAATCGTAGGCCGTCGGCCAGATGCCGAGGTCGACGTCCTCTACGTCGAGGAAGTAGTCCTCCTCGTCGACCTCCATCCTGGCGAGCTCGTCGCGCAGCTTCCACAGCTCTTCGTAGGACGACCTCACGTCCGCCCGGATCTCGTCGGGCGTCTTGCGGAACACGTCGGCGCCGGCCTCTCCATCCACCACGTCCTCACCCTGGATCCAGGAGTACTGGCGCGAGAAGCTCTGCAGGGTCTCCGCCTCGAGCCACAGGTACCTGGCCCTGCGAGGCATCTCTTCGGGCGCCGGCGTCTCGTACAGCCTCTGTGCCGCCTCGCCGTACCGGTACAGGAACGACAGGCACTCCACGGACCTGTAGAAGGCCTTGAACCTCACGTCCTCGCCGGCCGAGCCCTTCCAGATCCCGTCGTACGCCCTGAACGCCTCGTCGAAGAGCCCCTTCTCGAAGCTCTCGTCGGCCTCCCGCAGGTCCGGATCCGTGAACAGCTTCTCCACCCATCCGCAGCAGGAGCTCATGACCAGCGCAACGACCATCGCGACCAGGCGCATCCGTCTCATGACAGCCTCCATGTTCCGGCTCGTCATCCGGCCCACGACGATACGAGCGGTGTTCGAGCTCCCCGAGCCGGAGAAATTAGCACATCGGACCGCCGTTGACACCGACGTTGTTCCCGGCAAGGACCTCGGATAGGATCGTGCCAGCCGGCCGGGTGACGAAACCCGTCCAGGAGGACGAAGACATGGAGAACGCAACGAAGCTCTGGGCAGCGGCGCCCGTTGTGGCGATGTCATGGCTCGGCCTGTCGTGCGGCAACGGCACGCCCGGTGTCGGCACGGACGCCTGGACGGACGTGTCCGACGTGCCCCTGGTGGCCTGCACAGAGGAGGGAGCCCGGCAGTGCTCGGCCAACGTGCTCGTGCAGTGTTCGGGCGGGTTCTACTACCCCGTCCAGGACTGCACGGCCTTCGATCTGGTCTGCGTGGACGCTCTGGGGTGCGTCGAGTGCGTGCCGGGCCGCGGGTACTGCGAGGGCGACGTGGAGATGGTGTGCAACGATGACGGCATGAGCGCCACCGAAGGAGACGACTGCTCGGACATGGCGGGCCACGTGTGCGATCCGAGCACGGGGACGTGCGCGAGCCTGTGCGACATGGCCAGGGCGTACCGGAGCAACATCGGGTGCGAGTACTGGGCCGTGGACCTCGACAACTGGTACGGCACGGACGCGCTCAACCCGGACGCCAGCGGGGAGCAGTTCGCGCTGGTGGTGACCAACCCGAACGACATGAACGTGACCGTGACCACGCACATCAACAACGCCGCGCCGGGCGCAGCCATGGACCTGTCCATCGTGGACGAGCGCAGCGTGGCGCCCATGGAGCTCGTGCAGATCGACCTGCCCCAGAGGGAGGTGGACGGGTCCGTGCTGAACCAGAACGACGGCACGGGCACGGCGCTCACGTCGCGGGCGTTCAGGGTCACCTCGAGCGCTCCCATCGTGGCCTACCAGTTCAACCCGGTCTACCAGATGCACACGAACGACGCCTCCATCCTCTTGCCCACCCACGCGCTGGACGACCGCTACTGGGTGATGGGCTGGCCGGGGATCGGCTATGCCGCAGGCGCACCTTTGAACCCGGCCTCGACCAATTACGGCTTCTTGACGATCGTGGGCACCGAGGACGCCACCGAGGTGCAGGTGACGCTCAGCGCGGACATCTCCCCGGGCGGGCCCGTGACCTCGTGGACGCCCATGGGCTCGACCGTCGTCGCGTACCTGAACCGTTTCGACGTGTTCAACATCGAGGCCCACTGCTCTCCCAGCACCGGAGCGCTCGATTGCATGCTCAACGGCAACACGGACTTCACGGGCTCCGAGGTGAGGTCATCCGCGCCGGTGGCCGTGTTCGCGGGGGTGGAGTGCGCCAACGTGGGCCCGACCTCGTGCGACGACGGTTGCTGCTGCGACCACCTGGAGGACCAGATCGTGCCGGCGAGCTCGCTGGGAGAGAGGTTCGTGGCGCCTCACAGCCCGTACCGGGGAGGCGCGGAGGTGGACTTCTGGAGGGTGCTCGCGGACAGGGACGGGACCGTCGTGACCACGAGCCTTCCCTCTCCCTGGAGCTCGTTCTCGCTGGACGCGGGCGACTTCATGCAGATCGAGACGGCGAGCAGCTTCACCATCGTATCCTCCGACCCGGTCATCGTGGGCCAGTACCTCGTGAGCCAGGGTTGCACGTCTGCGCACACGGGCGATCCCTCGTTCACCTCGTTCCCCCCGGTGGAGCAGTACAGGCAGGACTACACGTTCCTGGTGCCGGCCACGTTCGACGGCGACAACGTGATGATCGCGAGGTCGGAAGGCACGAGCGTGAGGCTCGACGACCTCCTCGTGCCGGCGGAGTTCACCGGGTGCGAGGAGCACACGGCCGGGCTCATCGACGCAACGAGCTGGAGCGTGATCCACTGTCCAGTGACCGACGGCCCGCACCACGTCACCGCGGACGCGCCCGTGGGCATCGGCGTCTACGGATACGGCCCGGCCGGATCGTACGCCTATCCCGGAGGCACCAACCTCGAGAGGATCAACGTCCCTCTGTGACGACGCCCAGGAGGCGAGGACATGTCGACAAACACCGGCAAGGAAGAGCTCGAGAGGGTCCTGGCGACGGATCCCCAGGACCCGCAAGCCAACGAGGGCATGGCCAAGCTACTGCTCGACGAGGGGGATGCGAAAGCCGCCTTGCCTCACATCCTCAGGTGCGTCGAGAAGGGATATGCCAACCAGCGGATACGCAACTTCGCGGCCCACCACCACGCACAGAACGGCGATCTCCAGAGAGCGGCGCAGCTCGTCCAGGGAACGACGGTCCCCGACGACCAGCAAGAGCGCGACATCCTGTTCGAGACGTACATGATGATAGGCGACGACGCGCTCACGCGCGGTGACACGGAGCGCGCCTACGAGGTCGCGCGCCGCGCCATGGACATCCCGAATGTCCGATCCTCGGTGGTGGACCCGATCATCGTCCGGGCGGCCATGGCGCTGGCCGAGAAACACGTGAAGTCGGGCCGGGCGGAGGAAGCCCTGGACGTTGTCAAGACCGCCCTGCGCTTCTCGCCGGGCAACCCGAAGCTCGCGGAGATCGAGCGGCTGGCCCTCGAGTCCATGGGGCGCAAGGAGGCCGAGGAGCGGCGCAGGTCCACCGGCCGCATCCTCGGCATCGTCATACCGGCCCTCATCGTGTCGATCTGTGTGGTGGCCGTGGCCTGGATCTGGCTGAGAGGCAAGAACGACCGGCACATGCTCCCCACGGCCGGTGAAGAGATCGCAGACGACGAGCCGGCCGGATCCCGGGGCGAGGCACCGGCCGCCGGCGAGGAGGAGGACGCCTCGCCCGCGCCCGTGGAGAAGAAGATGACCGTCGGCGAGTTCTTCACGGACCTGTGGCTGAAGTCGCAGACGGACGCGGACATGAAAGGGTACGCGGCCACGCTGTCTTCGGACTTCACCGGATCGACTCGTGCCGTGAACGCCACGAAGAGCGCCGAGAACGCCCGGGATGGTTGGTTGAAGAAGAAGTCGGCCGCCCTCGAGTCCAAGGTGGAGATCTCGGTGAGCAACATGAGCGTGGAGGAGATCGGCGGCGGCGACGTGAAGCTCACCTTCGACTACCAGTGGTCGTCGAAGAGCTACTGCGACCGCGGGGTGAAGCTCCTCAAGCTCCGGCCCGAAAACGACTCGTGGCTCGTGTACAGGGAGGAAACGGTCACGGCGCTGGAGTGCACGTTCGCGTCCGAGGCCACGTTCTTGACGTTCGTGACCGCGCTGGGGACGGCCGTGCGCTTCGGGCAGTGGAGCTACATCAAGGACCACGTGATCCTGCCCGTGAAGCTCACGCACCTGGACTCGGAGGACAGGTCGGAGGCGAAGACGCTCAAGGACCTGCGCGAGGCGCCGTGGCTCTCGGGCCTGCGTTGGGCCCAGATCCGCACGGACCGCAAGGCGCGCAAGGACGGCGGCAAGGTGTTCGTCTTCGACTACGCCTATGGCGGAGGCAGCACGGCAGAGCTCACCGTCGAGGTCACGATCGAGGAGACGGGCGAGGAGTACTCGTCGCGCTTCTTCTTCCTGTTCAGGGACGACCGCTGGTACCTCGAGGAGCACATGACCCTCGTCGCGCCGCCCGAAGAGGAGCCAGAGCCCGACACCGGGGCCACCACGCCCGTGCCGGGCGAGTAGGGATCATGGCGAGGGTGCTGGCGCTCGAGCCGTACCACGGGGGGTCGCACGCGGCGTTCATCGACGGGCTCGTGAAGAGGTCGGCACACGAATGGCACGTCCTCGCCCAGCCCGCGTGCTTCTACAAGTGGCGGATGCGCGGCTCGGCCATCACGCTGGCCGACAGGGCGAAGGAGTGCGGCTTCGCCCCCGACGTCATCTTCGCCACGGACATGCTGGGCGTGGCGGAGTTCATGTCGATGTACGGCTCACGCGTGCCCGTCATGCTCTACATGCACGAAAACCAGCTCGTGTACCCCGTGAAGAGGCAGGACCCCCGGGACCTCCACTTCGGGTTCACCAACATCACCTCGTGCCTGGCGGCCACGCGGGTCGTCTGGAACTCCGCCTACAACATGCAGTCCTTTTTCGATGCAGTGCCGGGGCTCTTCGACATGATGCCGGACCAGCGGCCCGTGCGCGTCGCCGAGCGGATCCGCGAGAGGTCCCTGGTGATCCCGCCGGGAGTGGATCTGGCTGCCATCGACGCCTTGCCTCTGGAGCGCGACGCCGGCCCTCCCATCGTGGTATGGAACCACCGCTGGGAGCACGACAAGGACCCGGAGACGTTCTTCGATGCCACGAGGGCGGTCCTGGATTCGGGCACGGACCTTCGCGTGGCCGTGCTGGGGGAGTCGTTCGAGGAGCAGCCTCCGGCGTTCGACGAGGCTCGCAGGTGGCTCGGCGACAGGGCCGTGCACTTCGGCTACGCCCACAGCCGCGACGAGTACCTGCGCTGGCTCAAGAGAAGCAGCGTGTCCGTGAGCACCGCGGTCCAGGAGAACTTCGGCATCTCGGCAGTCGAGGCCGCGTACGCCGGGGCGCACCCCTTGTGGCCGGACAGGCTGAGCTACGGGGAGCTCATGCCCAGGAGCGCAGGGACCGATCACCTCTACGGCGACAAGGACGATCTGGTCCACAAGCTCGAATCCCTGGTGGACCGCGCCTCGCGAGGGGACGAGGACACGCGGCGCTGGGCCGCGCACCTCGGCGTCTACGACTGGACGAACGTCATCGGCAAGTACGACGCGCTCGTCGACGATCTGGCCGGGGGCTAAGGATAGGATTCCTCGCGATGCAGGGTGCGCATCCCGGAATCGACAGCCGTGCTCTCGAGCTCGAGCGTGCTTCCCCTGAGAGAGAAGATCTCGTTGGCGAACGTGCCTCCCACCGAGGAACCGTCCTCGCTCCAGGTCGGCATGGTCACCCAGTAGTCCTTGCCATCCTCGTTGCGGACCTCGTAGCGGCCGCGCTGGAAGGGCTCGTGCTCCTCCCCCGCCATGTAGCGGGAGATGTAGTAGACGTCCGTGACGCCGGCCAGGTCCGGGTGGGTGGAGTCCTCGGCCTGCATCTCGATGACGAAGATCGAGCCGTCCGTGTTGTCCAGGCTCACCCAGATGCCGTGCAGGGCCTCGGCCGTGACCTCGGTGCCGCCCCAGCACGACGGCAGCACCGGCGTCACGATCGTCAGGGCGACCAATAATGGGGTGGTTTGGCGCATGACGCGACAATCTACGGCGACCGGGCGAGGATGACAATCCCCCCATCGTCCTCGCCTCACAGGTACCGGATCTCGCCTCCGGTGCGCGGGATGGATCTCTTGAACTTGTAGACGGGGTAGCCCAGCGTCAGGGCAGAGTGAACCTCGCGCGAGCCGTCGAGCCCCAACATGGCTCTCGCGCCCTCGCTGCGGTTGCAGGCCGGCGTGACGAGACCGTTGAAGCAGGAGCCGACGCCCAGGCATTCGGCCATGAGCATGGCGAAGCTGGCGGCCATGACGCAGCTCTCGTCGCCGGAAGGCTCGCGCACCGGGACGTGAAACAGCATGAGTGCCGGGCAGTCCCTCATGATCTCGTTCCCCTTGCCTTCCCTGTACCATCGGATGTACCAGCGAAGGGCGGGGAACAGAAACCAGCTCATGTTCTCGAGCTTCTGCGCACCGATCTTGCTCTTGAGCACCCTTCGCCCGAAGAAGCTGCCCTGCGCCGCGAGGAGCTTCTCGTACAGCGCATAGGCGTGCTCCGACAGACGTGCGAGCTTTTCCGCCTCGTCGATGACGATCACGCCCAGGCCCACGCTCGAGGGGGTCGGGGCCAGCCTGCCGGCCGAGGCGATGCGGTCGAGCACCTCCCTCGGTACCTGCCTGTCTCGATAGCGGCGCACGGATCTGCGATGCTCGAGCAGGCTCGTGAGCATCTTCGGGTCGGCATCCAGAGGGTCCATCCTGACGAAGGCATCGGGATCCATGGTGCCGACGCGGATGGACCCCGTCGGGCAGAGGGCCATGCAGTGACCGCACTCGATGCACAGCCCCTCGCGCTCCTTGCACACCCACGTGCGCTTCCGATCACCCTTCTTTTCGTGCTCGAACACGTACCGCGGGCATATGGCGGCGCACGTGCCGCAGGCGTTGCAGGTGGACTCGTCGAAACCGATCATGGCCGACTCCATTTTTCGCGACGCTCCGATCGTCGACGGACCCGTCCCCGGAAAAAGTGTTGGTCCGTATCTTTAATCATTGGTATCCAATATACGGATATTGCACGATTATCAAGTGTCTCTGGTAGCCCCTGGGAGAAGGTCCCACCCGGGAGGTAGAGTAGGTGCATGGCGCTGGTGGTACACCACGGCAACCGCACGGAGAAGCTGCTCGACGTGCTGGCCTGCGACATGCGGGGGCGAGACCCCCTCGTGCCGCTGGATCTCGTGGTGCCGAACGCCAACATGGCCACCTACGTGAAGCTGGGGCTGGCCGAGAGGCTCGGCATCGCGGCCAACATCCGCGTGCTCTTCATGGAGCGGTACGTGCGCGAGATCGTGCGGCGCACGAGCCTCGACCTGCGGATCGTCGAGCGCAGCGAGCTGCGCGACCTCATCCTCACGTTGCTCCTCGACGATCGCGAGCTGGCGCAGCCCGTGATGGAACCGGTGCGAGCGTGGCTTCGTGGCGGTGACGTGGACGCACGCCGGGTCGAGCTCGCCGGGAGGTTGAGCGGGCTCATGCAGGAGTACACGTTCTCCCGGCCGGAGATGATGGCGCGATTCAAGGACGGCAGCGAGGACGGCGGCTGGCAGGGGTGGATGTGGCAAAGGATGTTCGGACAGGGGGGGATCGCGAAAGAGAGGTCGGCCCGCAAGCAAGAGACATGGATCACGGTGGCCGAGGTCTTCGATCGGATCGACCCCGAGGCCTTCGGTGGCCTATTGGCCCTGCACGTGTTCGGGTTGAGCTACATGGCGCGCGCATTCCACTTCCTGCTCGCGACCCTGGGCCGCACGATCGAGGTGCGCGTCTACGTGCTCAACGCCTGCCCCGCTCTTGCAGGAAAAGAAGGCGGGTCTTCATGTCACGCGGCGCAGGGCTGGTCGAGGCCCGGGCAGGAGAGCCTGAGGCTCATGTGCGCGCAGCCCGGCGTGCGAGCCGAGCCGCATTACGTCGACCCGCTCGACGACGGTGACACACTCTTGCACCGGGTGCAGTCCGGCATCGTGCGGCCAGACGGCACGGCACGCACCGGGAGGTGCGAGGCGGACGGCACCATCGAGCTCGTGGCGTGCAAGGGCACGAGGCGCGAGGTGGAGTCGGTGTCCGACCGGATCTGGTCGGCCGTCCGGCGGGATATTTCTCTGCGTTTCAACCAGATCGCGGTCATCGTCAACCCGGCCCAGCGCGACCAGTACATGCCTCACGTCCAGGCCGCTTTCGCCGAGAACCACTTCATCCCCTACAACGTCGTGGACCTCGACATGGCCGCCACGAGCCCCGTCGCCGAGGCCGTGCTCATGCTCCTCAACCTGCCCCTGGGTTCCTTCACGAGATCCGAGGTGGGCAGGTTGCTCGTGCACCCGGCCTTCGCCGGCGCCTCGCTCGAGCTCGACGCAGACACGGTGATGCGGCTGTGCGAGGACCTGGGGATCTACCGCGGCGCCGACCGATCCGACCTCGAGGGCACCTACGTCGAAGAGGATCTCCACACGTGGGACCAGGGATTGAGGCGGCTCGCGCTCGGAGCGTTCATGACCGGCCCGCGCAGCGGAGACGATAGCCCGTGCGAGGCCGGCGCCGACGCATACGCCGTGCACGAGATGGCCCAGTCCGGGGCAAGAGACGCCGCGCGCTTCGCCATGCTGGCGCGATCGCTCATCGCCGATGCATCGCGCGCGCGCCACGCGCTGCTCTCGACCGGCGAGTGGTCGCGGCTCTTCGAGCACATGATCGGAGCCTACATCGCGGACCCCAAGGAGGGCTCGGGCGATCTGTTCTGGTGCCTGAATGCCGTTCGCTCGCTGGCCCGCACGGACCTGGGCGATACCCCGGTGTCCTTTTCCCTGGCTTCTTCGCTGGTGCGCGCGGCCATCGCGTCTGCGGGCGGGAGCCTCGGCCAGCACCTGGCCGACGGCGTCGTTGTCTCCACGTTCGTGCCCATGCGAGCCATCCCGTTTCGGGTCGTGTTCCTGCTCGGCATGGGCGAGGGCCTGTTCCCCTCTTGCGACGCGCGCGACGATCTCGACCTGAGGGGCACGTCGGCGAGGCCAGGCGACGTGACCCCCTCCGAGCGCGACCGCTACACGCTCCTCGAGACGCTGCTTGGTGCCCGCGACCGGCTCTCGGTCTCGTGGGTGGCGCGCGACGCGACCACGGGCGACACCCTGGCCCCGTCGCCCGTGCTGGTCGAGCTCGCCTCTTTGTGCGAGCCCCACCTGCCCGGCACGGCCGATGCGATTCGGACCGAGGAGCCCGTGCGCCGCCACGACCCCTGCTACGTCCCGGGGCAGGCCGCGTGCGGCGAGCCGCGATTCACCGAGATCGATGCCGCGCGCAAGGAGGCCCGGCTCAGGTGCCTGGGCGACGACCTGCGCAGGCACGCAGGACGCCTCGATGCTGCCGAGGACATCCATGGGGTGCTCGCCGCGCTGGATCCCGGAGCGCGGGAGACTCTGCGCTCGCTTCTCGGAATGCCGAGCGTGCCCAGGTCCTTCACGGTCACGCCCGACGGCGTGATGGACATCTCTCTGGCCTCCGTCAGGCGCTTCCTCGAGTGCCCCCTCCAGGGCTGGGCATCGGCCGTTCTGAGGCTCGGTGACGCCTCGCCCGCGGACAAGCTGACCACGGACGTCGAGCCCTTCGAGACGGACCGCCTCCTGTCGACGACTTTGACGAGAGAGAGCCTGATCGACTCGATCGACACGGGTCGCGACCTGGCCTCGGTCCACGCAGAGCGGGCGCGCATGGCCAGGCTCCAGGGCAGGTATCCCACCGGAGTGTTCGGCAGGGTGCAGCTTGCGTCCCAGCTCGCCGTGGCAGGCATGTGGGCCACGGCCCTTTCGGAGATGCTCGATGGCATGCCCGAGCAGATGGAGGTCGTCCGGGTGGGCCGCGCCGAGCAGCACGCGCGGGTCAATCGGATCGAGCCTCCCATCGCACTCGTGGTGCCTTCACGGGAGGGCTTTGTGCGCGTGAGGCTCTCGGGGCGCACCGAGCCATTGGCGGCAGGCAGGCTCGCATCGGTGACCCTGCTCTCGCGCTCCCCTTTTCTGCCCTCGCACGTCCTCTTCCGCTACCAGCTGCGCGGCTGGATGGACCATCTGGCACTGGCCGCGCTCGGGCTCATCACGAGACAGGAGCGCCAGGCCATCGTGATCGCGACGGACGGGAACAAGAGGATGTCGCGGTCGCTCGCGCTGCCGGCCCTCTCTAAGGACGAGGCCCTTGGCCAGCTCGCCGCCATCGTGACCGACCTGATCCAGGGCGTGCACGACTACCTCATGCCCTGCGAGGCCGTGTCCTTGTGGGCCTCCGGGAGCCAGCCAACCATCAAGGCCGCCGTGAGCCACCTTCTTTCCGACTCCTGGCACCGCTTCGGCTCGCAGTACGGCCCCGTGCCGCACCCGGAGCGATACGACGTGCCGGACGACGCCTCGGCGGGCGAGATGGTGAGCCGCAGGTTCGGGGCCCTCATCGCCGCGGACCCTGGAGTCGAGCCGTGAGCGCGGTGCGCGTGCCGAGGCCCGAGGTGCTCGACCGCATCCCCGAGGCCGGACACGTGGTCATCGAGGCGTCCGCCGGCACGGGCAAGACCTACACCCTCGAGCACCTGATCGTGGATCTCGTGATCGAGGGACGCAGCACCATCGACAGGATCCTGGCCGTCACCTTCACCGACAAGGGAGCGCGCGAGCTCAGGGGCCGGATACGCGACACGCTGATGCGCATCCTGGCCGCCGGCCCTCTTCGGACTCCCGAAAAGGAGGGCTCGTTCTGGACCATCGACGACACGGCCCGGCGCAGGCTCGAGCAGGCGCTGGCGCGCTTCGACGAGGCCACGATCTGCACGATCCACTCGTTCTGCCACAGGGTGCTCACCGAGCACGCCTTCGACACGCTCCACCTCTTCGCGAGCGAGCAGGTGGACGGCTCGGAGGCGTTCGACCGCGCATTCGTCGAAGAGATGAGGCTGACCCTGGGCGGCGACGACCCTGCGCGTCCCTATCTCGAGAGACTCCTTCTCATGGGAGAGCGCGCGGACGACATCGCCGGCTGGCTGTACGAGTGCCACAAGGAGAGGGCCTCCATCACGCCGGTCTTCGACCCTGCCGGGTTCGAGCGCGCCTTGCGAGCGGTCCCGCCTCTCGCGGACCTTGGCACCATCGAGGCAAGGCTCGCGGCGGGCAAGGTGAACGCCAAGACGAGAGCTGCCGTGATGAGGCGATTCGCGGACCTCGCCCGCACGGCCGACATGCTTCGAGATCGCGAGACGGACCTGGCGGGCGCGCTCGCGGACTTCTACTGCTGGATGGATGGCGGCAAGACAGTCCTCTACCTCGACCAGAAGCTGTCACAGTTCAAGGATGACGGCTCGGAGACGGGGCGCATGATGAGGACGCTCGAAGCGCTCACCCGGACGGCGACGACGCCGCTGGGCGCGGTCGTGTCGCTCATGCTCGGGGCGGTGCGCGAGAGGCTGGCCTCGACCAAGCGCCGTCTCGGCCTGCACGACTACGACGACATGCTCATCCTGGTCCGCGAGGCCCTCCAGGGCCCCAATGGGGCGCGGCTCGCTGCCGCGCTCGCGGACCGCTACGACTGCGCTCTCATCGACGAGTTCCAGGACACGGACGAGGTGCAGTGGGACATCTTTCGCACCCTGTTCGTGCGGCCCGATCGCAGGCTGTTCGTCATCGGGGATCCCAAGCAGGCGATATACGCGTTCCGCAACGCGGACGTGCACACCTACGTGGCGGCCAGGGACGAGCTGTGCGTCACGGCCCCACCCGTCGACCTGGACACGAGCTACCGCGCGAGCGAGGCTTTGGTGGCCGCCACCAGCGAGATCCTGCTCGACGGCTCCGAGCAGGCATTCTTCACGGGAGGCCGGATCACGTACCCGACCGGCATGCGCTGCGGCAAGCCCTCGCTTTGGGCCGTGGACGGATCCGGCGCCCCGGTGTTGCCCCTCACGGTGATGCACGTCGTGGGGAGCGACCTGTCGGCGTCCTTTGTTCGCCAGGGGCTCTACGAGGCCATCGCCCTCGAGATACGCGCCATCACCGGAAATGGACCCGGGCGTATCATGTGGGGCGAGGGCGGCGATCTGCGCCCCGTCCTGCACGGCGACATCCACATCCTCACGCGCACCAACACGGAGGCGCGCGAGGTGGGCAAGGTGCTCGATCGGGCGGGCATCCCGCACGCGTTCTTCCGCCAGGACGGGCTCTTGCAGTCCGAGCAGGCCGAACACGTCCTCGACCTGCTCGAGGCCGTGGCCGATCCTTCGGACCGCTCGGCCAGGCTGCGAGCCTGGCTCACGCCTTTCTTCGGCCTGACTCTGGGCGAGGCCGGCCGCTGCGCGGACCTGCCTTCCGACCACCCGCTCGTTCGCAGGCTCCTCGACTGGCACGCACTGGGAGTGGCCGGCCGCTTCGACCGGCTCTTCTCGAGCATCGCGGCGGACAGCGGCATCGCGGGTCGCGAGGCCTTCGCGCGCGACTCCGAGAGGACCCTGGTCAACGTCCTGCACGTGCTGGAGATCCTGCTCGAGGAGTCGCGGACGGCCCCGCGCACGCTCGCCGATCTCGTGCGGCTCATGCGCGCATGGACGATCGCCTCTCACGGTGCCGGCGACGACCGCAACGTGCAGAGGCTCGAGAGCGAGAGGCGCGCCGTGCAGATCCTGACCATGCACAAGGCCAAGGGCCTGGAGGCAGCGGTGGTCTTCGTTGCCGGAGGCTTCACCGAGGGCCCGTCCGGCTCCGTGCTCTCCTTGTATCATCTCGACGGCAAGAGGATGGCCCACCTCGCGGGCGCCTGCACGCCCCCGGACGTCGCCTCGGCCATCGATATGGACGCGAAGCAGGAGAGCCAGCGGCTCCTGTACGTGGCCATGACACGCGCCAGGGTCCTGGTCTACCTTCCGTACCTCGGCGCTCCCCCGTCATGGGCACCGTGCCTCGGCACGCAGACGTCGGCCTGGGGCAAAAACCTCAAGGGTCTGTACCGGATCCTCGACGATCGGCTCGCCGAGCTCTTCGTGCCCGGAAACGACGGCAGGCTCGCCCGGTACTCACGCTGGATGCGCGTCCAGGCCGGACAAGGAGCACTGCTGGCGGGCCTGCCACAGGGATGCTCGAGCCCCTGGGTGCCTCCCGGCAACCTGCTCGTCTTGCCCGCGGACACGCGCGAAAGGCCGGGCGAGCTGCGGCGCGCGCATGCGGGCTTCATCATCACCTCCTACTCTGCCATGCGCACGGCCGGCCTGTCTTCCCAGGCAGGCGACGGCCCCGGGCCCGAGCTCGTGCACGCCGTCGAGACACCCCCTGCGCTGCGCAGGCCCGGAGATCTCCCCGGCGGCCTCGCCGCGGGGACGTTCTTGCACGCGGTGCTCGAGCGCGTCCCATTCGAGTCGGCCCTCGAGCACGACGATCCCGTGGCGTGGAGCCGGCTTCCCGACGTGAGCGGGATCATCGTCGAGGAGGCACGAAGGTGCGGCGTTCAGGCCGTGCACCTGACCCACGCCGGGGCGCTTCTTCACGCCACGCTCCGCGCGCCTCTGACGCTCGGGAAGACGACCATCGCACGGGGCCTCGCCTCGGCAGATCGCGTGCTTCGCGAGATGGAGCTCGTCTTCCCCATCCCCGAGGAGGGTCATCCGACGCTCGTTTCGCCTCGTGTCCAGGACGACCCGTTGCCATTCGGAATCCGCCGCGGCGCGATCCGGGGTTTCGTCGACGTGATCTTCGAGCACGCCGGCCGCGTGTACTTCGCGGACTACAAGAGCGACACGCTGGAGAGCTGGGATCGCGCCGCTCTCGCCGCCCACGTGGGCGACCACTACGCGCTTCAGGCCCGCATCTACGCCGTCGGCCTCGTGCGCATGCTGGGCCTGCACGACGAGAGATCCTACGACGCACGCTTCGGCGGCCTGGCCTACCTGTTCATGCGCGGCATGGCCTCCCCGGACGCCTCGGGCGTGCACTTCGAGAGGCCGTCGTTCGACGAGGTCGTGAGCTGGGAAAGAGACCTCGGCGCACGCCGATACCGCACGCCCGGGTATCCGGACTGGAGCGACGCATGAGCACCATCTACACGCCGAGAGGAGCAGCGTGGGCGGCGGCCGGCCTCGCGGGCGAGATGGCGCCCGGGCTGCCCCCCTTCCCGGAGGATCTGGCCAGAAGGATGATCGAGCACGGCGCGGGCGAGGAGAAGCTGTCCGTCGCATGGGAGATGGCGAGGCTGGCCCCGGGGCTCGATCCCGACGACGCGCAGGCCCTCGTGCTCGTGTTTTTTACCCTGCTCGCCAACCTGGAGCAGGGGAGCACCCGCATCCCGCTCGACGGTGCACCGTTCGACGATCACGTACGGCCTCTCATGCTGTCCTGCGGCTGCGTTCCCAGCGAGGTCGACGAGGCCATCCGGATGATGGGCCTTCTCGGCAACGGGGACCGGAGGCTCTCCCGAGTGGTGGGTCGGTCGAACGAGAGGGTGCCGATGCTGATCCACGATGGACACCTGTACATGCAGCGCCTTCTGTCGCTCGAGCAGAGGCTCGTGGCGTCCATCCTGCCCCGCCTGCAGGCCGACATGCCGGTGGCCAGCCAGGCAAAGATCGAGGCAGCGCTCGCGGATCTCGTCATGCACCCCACCCGTGCAGGAGACGAGGAGGTGACCCTCTCCAGCGACCAGCTGCAGGCGGTGAGGCTCGTCGCCCGGCGGCCTCTTGCCGTGATATCGGGCGGCCCCGGTACGGGCAAGACATCCATCGTCGTCTCCATCCTCAGGCTCGTGGCGAGGCTCGGCAAGATACTCCCAGGCTCCATCGCGCTGGCCGCGCCCACGGGCAGGGCCGCCGACCGCCTGCGACAGAGCATCGACCGTGCTTTGGCCGGCATCCCGGGGCGCAGCGGCCCCGACGAGGCCCTCGCGTCGGCAGGGCTTCGTCCCACCACCCTGCACAGGCTTCTCGGGTACTCCCCACGCACGGATCTCTTCAGCCACCACGCGAGCAACCGCCTCGAGCAGCGCCTCGTCATCGTGGACGAGTGCTCCATGATCGACGTCTCGCTCATGGAAGCCCTTCTGTCCGCGCTCGGTCGCGACGCGAGGCTCGTGCTTCTTGGCGACGCGGAGCAGCTCCCATCGGTCGAAGCCGGCGCCGTGCTGCGGGATCTGATGGATGGAGCCTCGGCGAGCGGCGCGGCCCACAGGCTCGTGCACAGCTGGCGCATGGACCCTCTCGACCCGGCGGGTCGTCGCATCCTGGGGGTCGCGGGCCGCATCAACGCCGGCGCGATCGACGGCCTGATCTCGGACTCGCCCACCTTGCCCGAGGACGCCATCGTGCGCCGCGCCGGCCCTGGCGACCTGAGGTTCGAGGGGGTCGAGCTCGTCGGCGCGACCGGCAGGAGCGACGTGGACGCCCTGCTTCGTGCATGGGATCGCTGGACGCTCGAGGCTTTGCCGGGCCGCGCCATGCTCGCAGCGCACACGTACCTTCTCGACGGGCCTGGGCTCATCGCCCAGGACGAGGCGCGGCTCGAGGAGCTCTTCGAGCACACGGGGCGGTTTCGAATCCTCACTCTCACCCGCAGTGCGGGCGCCACGACGAGCGAGCAGGCCGTGAACGCCTGGTTCCACGAGCGCGCGAGCCGCGCCGGCGTGCGAAGGGCCTCGGAGCCACACCCCGGCGAGCCCGTGATCGTGCTCAAGAACGACTACGACCGCGGCCTTTTCAACGGCGATCAGGGCATCGTGCTTTCGGTCCGCTCTCTCGACGGCACGACCGGCCCCTGCGCCGTGTTTCGCGGCGAGCGCGGCTGGCGCACCTTCCCGCTGGCGCAGCTCGCAGGCATCATCCAGCTCTCTCACGCCATCACCGTGCACCGCGCACAGGGCTCCGAGCACGACCACGTGCTCTTCTTCTTGCCCCGGCAGGACATGCGGCTCGTCACGAGGGAGATCGTCTACACGGCCATCACGAGGGCGAGAAGCAGCGTGACCATCGCGGGAGATCCCGAGATCCTCGCTCTGGCCGCCACGCGCCCCATGCGCCGCTCCAGCGGCATCGCCGACGCACTTCGCCGGGCCTGATCGGCCTCACGAGCGCCTCGATCGGCTTCGATCGGCCTGGATCGCGCCCGGAGGGATTGGCCTGCCAACCCAAACGCGATATCAATGGGGGCATGCGCATCATCAGGTTCGTCGACGACGAGGAAAGGACGCACTGGGGCCTCGAGCCCGATGGCGACATGGCCTTCGTCCTCGACACGAGCCCGCTTCTCGGCGGCAGGCCCACGGGCCTCACGGCCCGCGTGGCCAGGCTCCTGAACCCGGCGGGAATCCCACCCGCCATCATCGGGATCGGCCTGAACTACCGCCGGCACGCTCTCGAGACCGGGCAGCCCATCCCCGAGAGGCCTGCGGTCTTCATGAAGAACCCTGCCAGCGTCCAGGATCCCAAAGGGCCCATCGTGATCCCGGCGGCCTGCGCGCACGGCCCGGAGGTCGACTACGAGTGCGAGCTCGCTGTCGTGATCGGCAGGCCGGCGCGCGACGTGCCGGCCTCGCGAGCCATGGAGCACGTGCTGGGGTACACCTGCGGCAACGACGTATCCGCACGTCGCTGGCAGAAGAACGACACGTCCGGGCAGTGGATCAGAGGCAAGAGCTTCGACACGTTCTGCCCCCTGGGCCCGGTGCTCGTGACCCCGGACGAGATCCCGGATCCCCAGGCGCTCGCGATCCGCACGACGCTCAACGGCGAGATCGTGCAGCGGTCCAGCACCGCGGACATGATCATGCCCGTGGCCGGCCTGATATCCGAGCTGTCGCGCGACATGACGCTTCTGGCCGGAACGGTCATCATGACCGGCACGCCCGAGGGCGTGGGATTCGTGAGAACCCCCCCCCTGTTCCTCGCGCCGGGGGACATCGTCAGAGTCGAGATCGACGGCATCGGCGTTCTGGAGAACCCCGTCACCAGGAGCGTGGAGGGCCGGCGCGCATGATGTTTCTTGCCTGGTGAGAGCATCGAGAATGTCACGCCGCAAGACGCCGTCGCCCCGGCCAATGTCCCGATCGCATGCCGAGGGTATCAGCCCCTCTTGCCGGACGCGAGGAGTCTTGCCACGTCCCTGCGGCCCAGCTTGCGCAAAGCCACCAGGGTCTGGCGGTTGCGGCCGCGGGGCCTGGAGGTGTCGTACTCCCAGGTGCGCACGCCGCTCACGCTGATCCCGAGGAGCGTCGCGAGCTCCATCTGCGACACGTTGATCTTCGCGCGCAGGCTCTTGACCCACTTGCCGTTGATGCGAGCGGCCTTGACCTCTGCCTCATCCACGGACAGGTTCGTGAGCCTGGCCTCGTCGGCCCTGGACGCCTTTCTGGCCTCCCGGGCCAGAGGCTTGACCGTCGCGCCCAGCTCCCGGACGACCCTCTTGAGCTCGCGGACCTCCCTGCGCAGAGGATCCGTGGCAGACCTGATCTCTTTTCTGGCAATCCTGTTGATCTCGCTCTTGATGGTGGATTCCATCTTTCCCATGTGGTCCTCCTGTGAACGACGATCGGGATTGGCGCACACGATTGCTCGTTGTCATCCAGAACGGCTCTTCCCGACGATCCGTGGTTTCTACCACAGACAGGAGCCCATCTCCAGTGTCGCAAATCCCTTGGTCAATATGGCTCATCACGGTGCATGACGGCGCACGGGTGACAGCCCCTGCCGACCACGACACACCGATCGTCGTTCACCAGTCGTAGGGCGAGTCCTCGAGCGGACCACCGACCCACCGCTCTATCCGAAGCGATGCCAGGGCCAGCAGCACCCCTGCCGGGATGTCCCAGACGTAGTGCATGCCGAAGTAGACCGTGGACACGATGAGGAGCCCGTACACGGGCGCCAGGAGGATGAGCGCAGGACGCATGAAACGCCACGACACGGCGAGAAACACCGTGCTCTGCGCCACGTGCAGGCTCGGGAAAGCGGCGATCCCGCCGAAGGGACCTATCACGAATTGCCCCGGATCGTCGACCAGCGCCAGCTGATCGGAGATCAGCATGGCGCCCACCTCGAAAGTCCTCGTGTCCAACAGGTGCTGGTACCACTGCGGGTGAACGAACAGGGTGCCGAGGCTGGGGACGAGGTAGTACACCAGGATCCCCAGGTACATGATGACGGCGAGGCTCGAGAAGAGCCTGCGCGTGGCCCGGGCCGAGGCCCGAAAGAAGCAGAGCGTCATGGTGAAGGCGAACATGGGAAAGAAGATCATGTAGGACCAGTCCATGAGCCACACGAACCAGCCGGCATCGAGCCCGAGGATCGCCTCGTTGGGCAGTCCCGTGAAACCCGTGAACACCCGGTCCGCCGCCTCGAGCCCGTCGTCCACGATCCAGGGAACGACGAGAGGCTTGATCGTCTTCAGGTTGGAGTAGACCACGAGCACCGCGCTGAAGGACACGAGGCCCCTCACCAGCCGGCCCACGTTGCGCAGCGTCAAGGGGTCCGTGCGCGGGTCGTCGAAACGTCTGGCGAGCTTGCACCAGAGAAGCGCCAGGGGGGAGACCACCCACAAGAGGGCGAAACCCCTCTCGTAGACCTGAGTGACGAGCGGGTGGAGCACGCCCATCACGGAGAAGCGCACGCCCACGCTGGAAGCGAGCCCCAGCGCCACGGGCACTGCCACGAGGGTGAGGAGGTCCTCCACCCTCGGCCCGAACGCCGTGCGCAGGGCGCCCAGCATGGTGCCGTCCTTGCCACCCACGTCCGGGCGCCCTTTCGGCTCATCCATGGACAGGGAGCATACACCAGACTGGCACGGCAGGCGCAACTCCCGTCGGGCCGGCCGATCCGCTGGCGCGCAACCTGCTGGCGCGCAACCTTGAGGGTGGTATGAGCGCATGGTAGCGTCCGCCCATGCCCGGGCAGAAGGAGACGAGGCCGGCGGCCAGCGAGAAGGTGTCCGAGGGCCTGGACAGGTCCAGGCTCAGGACCGGGATCGCCGTGAACTTCCTGGGAGCGGCCGGCAAGATCCTGGACGCCGG
>JBFYZU010000258.1:0-5304 GCA_041309365.1 Myxococcota bacterium | reverse complement strand
GTGGCGGTACACGTCGCACGGTTTTTCGGCGGAGCGTCACGCTCCGCCTGCGCTCAGGGCACTCAAGGTGCAAACCGCACAGGAGAGCGAGAGGGTGCACGGGTGCATACGGAGCGACCAGGGGAGGATCTGGAACGGGGTCTCGAACTACCTGGGCGCCGTCCAGGTCGAGTCGCCGACGTCTTCGCTCGTGGATGCCTACAGGAAGGTCGAGGAACGCATGAACGCACAAACAGAGACCAGGGCCGGTGACGTTGCGACAGAAGGTGACATTCTCGAGTTGCCAGCGGGCGCGCGAGGTCTCGTGGTGGGAAATGGTGGGCCAGGCCAGGCAAGAAGCCCAGGCCAGTGCAGGTCGAGGTGAAGGAGGTGGGAGTCACCGGTGCCGGCCTCGCCTACGGCAAGACGCTGTGCCACTTGTCGGCATTCCCCGTGTGAGGATTCGTCCCGGCCAATCAATCGTGGCGAGTACGGATTGCCTGGTAGCGCACGTGAAGATGTGTCGTGGGGCTTGCGCTGCGCGGGTTGGCATCCAGCCCACGTACACAATCCACTTCATGCACCTGCAATCGTGCGAGTGACGCCTCGCCCGCTGTTGGACGGCTACAGGAAATGGTGGGGCTCCCAGGCCAGGGAGGGGAAGCGGCGACGGAGCTTCGCGTCGTAGGTGACCATGCGCGTGGACTCGCGCTCGGCGAGGTGCACGAAGAGGGTGTCGTACACGGGATGACCCGTGGTGATGGAGAGGCCGACGGCGCCCTTCCACAAGAGGTCGGTGGGCACGCTCGTGATGGGGAGCATGGAGGCGGTGTCCAGCACGCCGGCTGCGGAGGCGGGGGCCAGGAGACCCAGCATGACGGCCTTCCACGTCACGTTCGCGAGCTCGGCGGTCCAGTGAGCCGGTGCGAGAAGGTCTTGACCAAAGAGAAGGAGCCGCCCTGCCTGCTCGCCTCGGCCGGGCTCGGCGAGCAGGGCCGCGGCGATCACGTCCGTGTCCACGACGAGCCTCACGGCCTGCCCCTGTCCATGGCTGCGCGGATCTCGTCCATGGTCATGGGTCGTGTGAGGGCCAGGCGGTGCTCCGCAAGCCTCGATGAGAGCGCCTCCGTGTCGGACACGGTGGCGTCCAGGATGGCCAGGACCTCCGACTGCATCGAGCGATGATTGCGCCTGGCGCGCTTCTTGAGGGCCTCGACGACCCGTCCAGGTACGTTTCGCACGGTCAAGGTCTTCTCCATGCCGTCCTCCTGAATGCATAGTGCATGCAATATGACAGCATATCAAGATCCCAGGGAGGACGAAGCCCGAATCGCCGCGAGCACCCCGGGTGTTTCCAGAAGACCTCCTGGTTGGTTGGTTGGTTGCGGTCACGCCAGGGGCCAGTCCGGGTAGAAGGGCGCGCTCTGCATCGTGCGCCCCGAGATCGCATGGCATCGCCGGGAATGGCGGCTGTACGGGAGTACCTGGAGGGCCTACCAAAAACACGCTGAGAATGCACTTCTCTCTCGGCAAGGACTCGCCGATCCCGGGCACGTGCAGCCTCCGTCGATGGGCGAGGTCGCCTCGTTGCCCGTCCTCGGAGGCTTGCACCATGGATACGAGCGCCGCGCGGCGTGAACGTCCGCGCGGGCTCGGTCGTCCCCGGCGATCCGCTCGAAGGACGTGCGGTCCTCCTCGACCGACCTCGGCCCACTGCGTGATCGGGTGCGGCGGATCTGTCCTTTGCGCAGCTATCCGTTCTGTCGGAGCTTCCCGCGCCAGGCACGGATCGTGTCGCAGGCCTCGTCGAGAGGGACTCGCGGCCCCCAGAACATCGGCGCGATCTTCGCGCAGGCCTTGTCGATGGCGGCTCGCTTGTCGTGGTCGGCGAGAACCAGGGCCGGCTCATCCGGGCCCGGAAGCGCGGCGATGTCCTTTCGGTCCTTTCCATCGAGCATGTCATGCGCCAGTGCCGCCACGGTCATCCCCATGTCGGGGAGTCGATCCTCGGCGAGGATGATCTGCGCGGCATCCTCGTAGTGACGAACGAAGCTGTCCGGCTCCATGTCGTCACCCCCGTAGCGACGCGCCATGGCGTCGAGCTTCTCGAAGAGCGTGACCACGGGATGGACGCAGCGCAGCGGGCCATCTACGCTCCACCTGACCGCGACCGCTCCGCGGACCGGGCCTCCGCTCCGTCGGACACGTTGATTGCTTCCCCGAGCGCGCGCCCCGCGCCGCCTGACCAGCATCGACGAACCACCCGGCGCGAACTTTCGTTGGTGCATGGCGCAGCCCCGGTCGTGAACCTCTCTGCCTTGCTTCGGTTCGTGGCCGCTACGTTTGCATCACATGGTTTCGAACTGCGAAGGCGATAGGCTCGTCACATCGACCCAGTGACGGGAGGTATCAAGTCAAAGATTCTTACCTGCAAACAGATACCGCCAGTATCATCACCAATCAAGCGGACCTTGTACTGCCTGCCCGAGCGAAGTACCTTTCCTTCATCCAGGGGAGGGAACAATGAGGACCACAGCGTCGATCCTTGCGCTCATGCTCGTCGGCTGCGTGACGGAGCCCGGAGGGATGGAGACGGACGGCTCCGAAGACCAGACCCAGGAAGACTCCTCGGTGGATCCGTCCACCGACCGGGACCCCGAGTGCATCGACGAAGCGGACGTGGCTTTCGGCGATGTGTCCTTCGTCGCCGCGGAGTGCAGCACCGACCCCGCAGTGGCAGTCATCGAGGTGACGCTGCTTACCATGGAGATCGTGGGATGGGTGCACACGGCGCCCGCCACTGACCTGCCCCCGACGGAAGCGGATATGATCGACGCTCTACGGGAGGCGCTTGCGGCCAACGATTGCGATCACCCCCTCATCGTATGGGAGAACGCCACGGCTCAGAACAAGGGACCGTTCACGTGGGTCTACATCCCGCCCATGGATCTTGGGGCCGCAGGCCTGTTCGACGACAGGACCGGCGAGCTCGTGTTCGCGTACCCATCGGACTACCTGTCGTGGGACAGGAGGTGCTTGCCAGTCGATCCGTTGGAGCCATTGGGAACGGAACACGCACCGGCGACGGCGCCTGTTGCGTGCTACTCCGCTGCCGCCGACTGCCCCGAAGAGATCACCGGATTGAATTACTGGGGCGATTACACGACCTGCGACGATGGATGCTGGTTCGACCGAACCTACGAGCAGGTATGGGAGGCTGCCAGCCATACGGCGCTAGCCTCGATTCCCACGGAGGATCAAGGAGTTAACGATTTCGGCCTCCCGGCTGATCGTTAGGCGATCATTTAACCCCACGCTCAGGAACCCCGGCGAAAGTCGAAGCGCAGCTTTTTGTTTCCAAGCCATGGAACACGCACCTGCGACTTCTCATACCCGGCAGCGAGAAGCAACGGGTTGTGCGCCCGCCTCTGGAACTCCACCACGATCTCATCCCTGGCGACATCGACCTTGGCCGTGGCGTCGATGAAGTCGCGCCAGATGTGTCGTGACTTGGCAGTCTCGTATCCGTTGCCTATCCGGTGGCCCATGAGACGGTAGAGGCTCGACGCCATCAGCGTCAGCTGAAGGTCGAGGTTGACTTTCATGGCCACTGCGGAAGACAGGGCGTCCATGTGGAAGAAGTCGATGCCATCCTCGATGCCGTTCTCGATGAGCATCCGCTGAGCGTACCGGCCGATGAGGGTCGGAGCTCCGGCCTTGAGCTGATTGGTCAGCAGCAGAGTCGGGTCCTCGTGCCCGAGGTCCTTGATGGTCAGCTGGCGGATCTCGCCCTTGTAGTCCGTGAGATTGATCCTCTCATCGATGATGCGAGGAGTCCGGAAGGCTCGCGCAATGTTCTTGAGCTCTATGCGCCTCCACTCGGAGAGAGGGCGAGCGTGGATCTCGTGCAACATCTGCCGTGATCGTCGGCGCAGCGTGATGAAGTCGATGCCATGCTCGTTGAGCCAGTTGAGGTTGCGGTAGGTGGTTAGCTTGGAATCGAACACCACCTCGTCGGGATACTCCCCGGTGCGCTTCTTCCAGAACTCGAGGAAGTTGAGGATCTCATCGTTCTGGTCCTGCTTGCGGATCTCGGCATTGGCGTAGCAGAAGACGTCCTTGTCCGCGTCCCTGGCGAGGAATGCCAGGATCCCCTTCTGGCGCCGGGAGCGCTTCGATACGTAGTGCTTCTCGACGAGGGCATCTTCGCCATGGAAGGGAATGGTGTGAAAGTCCAGGTCGAACGAGACCCCGCGCTCGATACCCAGTTGCGCGGCAGCGTCGAACCACAGCCTCATGAGCTCTGGATAGCTCGTCGGGTCGATGCGGCAGCTGTAGGTGGTCAGGTACGAGCGCTTGGGGATGACGTTGAGCCCGGCGAACAGGGCGAGCCCCTCGTCGAAAACGTGGCTCATGACGTGGCTGTGCCGTGCCTCTCCTGCCAGCTTGAGGGCGAGAAGAGAACGTGTGGCATGGGCTGCGGGGATCATCTTCGTGCCCGGGAATCCCGCCTTCTTGACGATGCTGTCGAATGGGATGGTTGCCAGGTCGGGCAAAAACAGGAAGAGACCCCCGAACATCGTGCGGAATTGACGCTCGCTCAAGTCGAGGGCCCGCACGTTGGCAACGGGCGCGGCCTCTGGTTTGAGCCCGGGTGGGCGTTCCTCGTCCTTCCTTCGTGGCAGTCTCTCAAAGCCCTCCTCTTTCAAGATCCTCGCGATCATGGGAGGGCTGAGAGCCTTGCCCTCTTGTTTGAGTGCTGCCGCGATATCGTAGACCGAGAGATTCTTCTTTCGTAGCTCGACAACCATCTCGCGCCTGCTGTCGGTTTTGGGAGAGGTCTGGGGACCACGCTTGGTGGGTAAGAAGAACCGCCTGCTGGGGTCGTTTCTGAATCTCGTGCACATGACGCGGAAGCTGCCGGGTGAGTATCCGAAGCGCTGTGCGACGTGCTTCGGGGGGAGTTGCTCGACGAAGTAGGCCCTGAGGGCTTCGTACTGACGATGGGTGGCGTTGGCTGGCTCGAGGAAGAATCGTGCCATGTCAGTTATCGTATTCGACTGTTTGTTAGACATGTAACCACTATGTCACGTTGGCCCCATTGTGTCAAGAGGATAGATGCGAAACCGTGCATTCCTGCCATACAGGGGTGTTTCATGCCATTCTCCAGGCGCAGCCGACGCTTGACACCAATACGTGTCTTTGTGGGTTTATTTGGTTAGGTGTTGCTATAAGCTAATAATTGGGGTGGGATTCTGGAGGGAAATCGCGGCCTTACGGCCACGGACGATTATTGGCTTGGGTTGCCGTGGGAATCGAGGCTAG
>JBFYZU010000257.1:0-4259 GCA_041309365.1 Myxococcota bacterium | reverse complement strand
AATTGGGGTGGGATTCTGGAGGGAAATCGCGGCCTTACGGCCACGGACGATTATTGGCTTGGGTTGCCGTGGGAATCGAGGCTAGCGGCACTTCGCAGGCCGGGCATCACATGTATTTCGTCCTCGCCGTGCGCCTGCGACGTGGCTTTGCCACGCCTCGGCACCCGGCTCCGGGCGCGTCCAGGATCTGCTCCGGCCTGCGAAGCGCCCCGAGGTCCAGGTCCCGATGGAGCTCGACTCATCCGTCAGCATCTCGGGCTATATAGGTGTCTAGCCTCACCCCGGGCCATGGAGCTCACCAGGGGTGGATCCGGATGGCGGAGGTCCGTGTGCTGGCTTGCCCCGTCGATGCCAGCCCCAATACCAGCACGGCGGCGGCCGCGGCCGTGAAACGGGGCAGGGATGGAAGGGCCGATTCCATCGTGGGGCCCAGCATCACGGAACCCACGAGCGCGCCCGTCAGGATGGCCGGCCAAAAGAGCAGGATCCAGGCGTCCGAGACGGACGAGTCGGCCCGGTCCCTCACCTGGGCCTGCACCAGAAGGTAAAGGGCGAGCGCCTTGGACATCCACAAGAGGAGCCCGAGCCCTGTGGCGCGTGCGCTGCCCTGGACGCCACCCATGGGCAGCGCTGCGAGTCCACCGAGCATGACGTGTGCAACGACGGAGCACGACACCAGGGTGTAGATCTGGTGCGCTGCGTGGCGCGCCAGCCCCACATCGCGCCTCTCTGGCAGGCCGCTGCTCAGGACGGCCAGGACCAGGATCAAGAAGGCGAACGGATCGCTCAGGCCGTGCCAGGTCCACGGCTCGAGCCCCTGTCCCCGGGCCAGGGCGCCAAGAGTGGGTGAAAGCGTGAACAGGCTGCGCCAGATGAAGATGAACGCCACGGGTGCGGGTGCTAGCAGGCACACGAGGAGCCTGCGCATGCTCGACATCGTCGAGGGCGATTGCGTGCGGCTGGCCCTGTAGCCCGTGAGCCAGGCCAGCATCACGAGCAATGCGTACACGGGAACGAGGTGGAGCGAGTCGGCCCATGAGAGCATCACGGCCGCGCACCCCGAGGCCACGGCCAGGACAAGGGGCAAGGTCACGAGGTTCTGTGCCCAGCGCGACGGGGGAACGGCCGGCGTCGGAGGCTCCTCGGTCAGAGAGACGATGTGCCCGCTTCTCGAGCGCAACCTCGAGACGAGCCTCGAGACGAGCCTGCGCAGGCCGGCCACGGGCGCCAGAAGGATCACGAAGAGCTCGCCAGAGAACAGCACGATCGACAGGGCGGAAGCGCCGGACACGATCCACGCCGGATCCGTCCCGCGCTCGAGCGCCTGCGCCGGGATCGAGAGTGTGAAGGTGCGAAGGTGTCGCGAGCCCGACGCGTCGGTGCGACCCACGACCCACGCGATCTCGCGTGCAGTGGGGGCAGGAAGCAGGTCCAGCTCGGAGTACACCCGCATACCCCGTGACACGAGAACCAGGTCGCCGCTCGCCAGGCCGGCCGTGAAGGCCGGGCCTTCGGCCCGGACATCCGTGAGGAGGAACCCCCCGTCGGGATCGGACTCTCCCTTCACGCCCACATGCTCGAGGAAGCTCTCGGTTCTTTTGCCGAGCGCGCTGGCCTCGCGACCGCCGTTGGGTTCGTTGCTCAGCACGTCGAGAACGATCCTGGAGCGGACGGCCTCGATGTAACCCATTCTGACACGGTTCGATGCGGCGAAGCGGGCATGGACGGTGCCCTCGAACAGGGCGTGCGGAGCCCCGAGCTTGTCGTGCGCGTCCAGCGGCAGGACCGTCGAGATCTCGCGCTCCGTGACGGCGTTCCCAAAAAAGGAGATGCTCGATCTGCGTGGCCGGCTTCCGGCGACGACCCAGTCGCCGTCCAGCACGATCTCCACCTGCCCTGGTACGAACCCGTCGCCGAAGATCTTGAACTCCTCGCCGGCTATGATCTCGCTCGTTTCGAGCTGGTGGATGGACGCGAGCCGTATGGAGCCCCCCGTGGCCATGCACGCGGTGAGCAGGGTCACCGCCATGAGCGCCATCGACCTCGGAGCCCTGAGTCCCAATGTTGCCTTCCATGTGCGGGAGCGCGTATATACGACGTCGTCGTCAGGACGGCGATCCCGCAAGGCATGAGTATGGCAAACAGCCCGAATCGAAGTCCATTTTCCGGGCCCCTCGACGAGGTGCTCGCTGGAGCCCTGCAGGGTTCGGCCGGAGGCGTCTTTCCGGGGACCGTGCCCATGCTCGGGCCTGACGCCCTGGAGGGGATCGACCCCGGTCTGCTGCTCTTGCCGCTGACGCAGGTCCTGCTCGGCCGGGCCCCGGACATGGCCCTCGTGTTCCTGCAGCGAACGGGGCTCCTTGGAGCCGTGCTGCCCGAGGTCACGGCCATGGTGGACTTCACCGACGAGCACGAGCGGCACAAGGACCTGTGGACGCACACGATCCAGGTGGTCGCCCAGGTGGACGCGACACAAGTGCTCCGCTGGGCGGCGCTCCTGCACGACATCGGCAAGGTCCAGACCAGGAGCATCGGCGAGAACGGCAAGGTCCACTTCCTGGGTCACGAGCAGGCTGGTGCACGGATGTTCAAGCGCATCGCTCGCCGCCTGGGGTTCGCTCCTGCCGTGGAGGACAGGATCCGCTTTCTCATCAGAAACCACCTCAGGGCCGGTCAGTACGAGCCCGGGTGGACGGACTCGGCAGTCCGGCGTTTCGGCAAGGACATGGGCGATGCGCTTGTGGACCTGGTGGCCCTGTCGCGCGCCGACATCACCACCCGGTACGCCCGCAAGCGAGTCCGCAACATCGTGCTTCTCGACGAGCTCATGGCGCGGCTCGCGGCCATCAACGAGAAGGATGCCATCCCGCCGGCCCTGCCCAAGGGGCTCGGCCTCGTGCTCATGGAGCGTTTCGGTATTCCCGCGGGCCCTGCCCTGGGCCGTCTCATGACCAGGCTCACGAACGCGGTCGAGTCCGGCACCCTGCCTCGCGGTGCCGGTCTCGATCTCTACGCCCGGTACGTCGAGGACCATCCCGAGCTCGTCGAAGGGGGGATCTGATGCTTTTCACCGGGACGGTTTTGTTCTACAAGACTGGTTCATGCATTCGCGCGAACAGGCGTGGGAGCTGGTCCAGGAAAGGCTGACCACGGCCCACCTCAGGGCGCACGTCCTGGCCACGGAGGCCTGCATGAGAGCCCTGGCCCGCCGACTGGGCAAGGATCAGGATCTCTGGGGGATCACGGGCCTCGTGCACGACATCGACCTGGACGACGTGGCCGGGGATCCGGAGCGTCACGGGGTCGTGGGAGCGGGCTGGCTCGAGGAACTGGGATACCCGGCCGAGCTCGTGCAGGCCGTGCGCGTTCACGCGGGTCACGGCCAGGCTACGAGCGATCTGGACAGGGCCCTGGTGGCGGTGGATCCCGCGACGGGCTTCATCGTGGCCGCCACGCTGGTCAGGCCGGACAAGAGCATCGCAGGGCTCTCCTTGCGCAGCGTCACGAAACGCATGAAGGAGAAGCGTTTCGCCGCCAACGTGGACAGGGCGCAGATCGGCAGCATCGAGGCGCTCGGGATACCGACCGATGAGCTCATCCAGATGTGCATGGAGGCCATGCGACGGATCGCCGGGCCTCTGGGACTGGGCGAGGAGTAGTCCAAGGTGGTGGGCGCCACGAGCCGGGGCGACGACGCGTCCACGCCGTTCGACGTTCCGGTCTCTTTGCCTCTCGCGTTCTCCCTCGCCGTTGTCGAGGTGCTCCTGGATCGCGGCCTCGGGGTCATCCTGGCAAGCGCCTCTCCCAGGGGTCCGCTGGCAGGCCTCCTGAGCGGCCTGATCTTCTCGGGCCTGCTCGTGGGCTACATGAGTACGCTCATGGGCCTGGTGCTGGTGGCGCACGCGCTGGGGGTGATGGTGACGCGGACGGGCTTCTTGCCATGGCCGCGCAAGATCACGTTCTCGGCCGTGGGGCTTGTGGTCGTCGGTTGCGTGCTCGCGCTCACGATCTCGCCCTTCGTTCCTGCGCTGGCGAGCCCGCAGGGCACGGTGAGCCTGCTCGTGGCCTGCCAGATGTCCATACTGGCCCTGGCGCTCCTCATGACCTTCGCCGTGCTCGTGGCCCGCACGGGCCTTTTCAAGAGGCTCATCGCCGTGCTGCCCGCCCTGGTGATCGTCGTGGCCTTCCCTCACCAGTTCTACTACTTCTACCCGTTGAGCCGGCCAGACTGGTTCCCGGTGGAAGTGACGGACGGAATG
>JBFYZU010000256.1:0-4997 GCA_041309365.1 Myxococcota bacterium | reverse complement strand
CGACGGGTCCGCCATGGTAAAATGGCGAATATAATTGGGTAGTTTATTCCCCTTCCCCTAGGGGAAGGCCCACCTGGGGAGAGTTGCCACCGAATTGAGATGCCTCGGGATCACCCAGGCGTCAGAACCGCTTGGCGGCCAACTGCGGTTTTCACCGGATAGCCGCGGATCTTGAAAGCCGTCGACACCGGGATGCGCAACGATCCGAAACGTCAGAGCGCAAGGGTTTCGCGCATCTTTCATCGCTTTCACGTGTACGGGCTCATCGCCAAGATTCCCCGATCGCGCAAATGGAGAACCACTCGCTTCGGACGACGGGTCATGGCTACAGCCATTCAGGTCAGGGAGCTGACATATCCTCAGCTCCTCGCTCTGTCAGCCTGAACTTCTTGCTGAAAAGCGAAGAAGTCACAGACGAAGAATCTATACACTAGACGTGGTCGATTCGGAGGACATCGAGGTCGATGCGCCGAGATCGCCCTTGTCGCTGCTGGACTCGCCCGGGGTGTTCGTCCAGCAGACCAACCTCGGCGGGGGCTCACCCATCATGAGGGGGTTCGTCGGCCCGCAGGTGCTCCTGCACGGGCCGGGCTCGGTCCTGTTCACCCTTGCTCCCCCGCTCGACCCATGATATCGATGGGTCATTGGAAACCTACACGCACTTTCGCATATCTGTACTATATGACAACTCCTGGAGTACCTCGAGCGCCTTCCCTCACCCTCGATACACCCCTCGAACCGGTATTGGACCCCGATTGACTGCACCCGAGGCTCGGCCCGGATCGGCCTTGCACTTTTTACTCTCCTCTTCATCGGAATACGCACCAAGCTCGCGCCTATCCCCGGGCTGGCGGAATTGTCCAGCGGGGGTGTTGGGAGATCTTGGCGGCAGGAGGCATGAATGCAGGCAAGTCAAGGAGCTATGGTGTTGGTTTCGCTGGCAATTTCATTCGCCGTCCCACGGCCAGCTAATGCCCAGGTGTGCACTCCAGGAGAGAATCGCGCCTGCTATACCGGCTTGTCCGGGTGCTTGCCGGACGGGGGTGAGACCTACGTCTGTGAAGGGATGTGCCGCTCCGGGACGCAGATCTGCGCCTCTTCGGGATACTGGGGAATCTGCCAAGGCGAGATCACGCCTTCTCCCGAACATTGCGACAACAAGGACAACGACTGCGACGGCGCGACGGACGAATCGCTCAGCCGCCCCTGTATGACTATCTGCGGTTCGGGCGTGGAGACGTGCAGCACCGGCAGCTGGATCGGTTGCACGGCGCCGTTGCCTGTGCCGGAGACGTGCAACGGGCTTGACGACGACTGCGACGGCGAGACGGACGAATCGCTCAGCCGCCCCTGTGCGACTCTCTGCGGCTCGGGCGAGGAAACATGCCTCGAGGGTGTGTGGATCGGCTGCACGGCGCCTCCCGAGTTGCCGGAGACGTGCAACGGGCGTGACGACGACTGCGACGGCGAGACGGACAATTCTCCCGGTACGATATGGCCGCTGAGCCGAGTCTGCAGCACGGCCTGCGGCTCGGGCGAGGAAACATGCCTCGAGGGTGAGTGGATCGGCTGCACGGCGCCTCCCGAGTTGCCGGAGACATGCAACGGGCTTGACGACGACTGCGACGGCGAGACGGACGAGGGGTGTACGACGGATGCCGACGCGGACACTGACGCGGATGCCGACGCGGGCACTGACGCGTACGTCGATGCTGACATCGATGCGTACGTTGATGCGAGCGAAACGCCGGAGGTTGCGACCGACGGCGGAGGTGACGCAGTGTCCGATGATGGCGGCGAGCTAGACGGCGCCGCAATCGAAGGTTGCGGCTGCGTGCTGTCCGGCGGCGATTCATGGACCGGCGGGTGGCTAGTCCATCTGGTCTTGGCGGGCCTGCTCGCGTTGCGTCGCGGAAGCTGCCGACGGCGAAGGCTCGGTTAGTACGCGTTTCGCGTGAACACCAGCATCGTGCCCCGCATTCCGCACATCGCGCGATCGATATCTCGGCTCACCCGCCGCATGAACGACCTTGCCGTGCGCATGACCGACGAGTGCTGCCCGACGAGGCAAGCCTGCGCCAGTGGATCTGCTCCTTTCCCTGGCCCCTGCGCGCACCCATGGGCTACGACCAGAGGCTCTGCTTTGCCCTCGTGGGCGCCTTCGTGCACGAGGTCGCGCACTCTTATTACCGCATCCGGGCAAAAAACACCTTCTTGGCCTGCGCAGCGCCGACCAGGCACACTTCTAAGCCCTGACGATCGTTCAGCGTGCGGGTTCCAGCCTGCGGCTCGACCCCCACCCGCACGTCCTGGCCCTCGACGGCGTGTACGTCGGCGACCCGGGCCGCCTCGTCTTTCACCCGCTGCCCCCGCCCACGCTCGATAAGGTCGAGAACGTGGCCCACCGCACCGCTCTTCGCACCGCCAGGATCCTCGAGCGCTTCGGCCTCTGCCCGGACATCGCCATGCCCGAGCGCGCCGCCATCGAAGACCCCGTCCTGTCCGCCCTTCTCTCGGCCTGTGCCCAGGGCATCGATCTTCTCTCCAATCGCTGCAACCAGCCCGCCCTCTCGCCTCGTGGGCACGCCCCCCACGTTGCGCACCAGCGCCGGCGAGCTGCTCGTGGCCGAGGTCAGGGGCATCGACGTGCACGCCCAAACCTGCGTGCACGGGCACGACCGCGCGGACATCGAGAGGCTCGTCCGCTACGTCGCTCGCCCTTGGGAGGTCATCCGCAGGGTCATGGCGCGCTCGGGCCTCGCACCCATGCCACCACCGCCACCTCTGCCTCGCGTGCCAGGTCAGCTCGCGCTCGGGCTGTAGGCATCAGCTTGAGAAGCGTGCCTCGAACGGCCCCTCGCGAGAAGCTCGTCGATCGTGAATTGGCCGTGGTGCGCCCGAGTACTCGTGGATTGCATTCGAGCACTCCCGTGCCATGTTTCATCGGGACATCGAGGGTTCGAGGGGTCTCGCGGGGGCTCTCGATGCGCGTCGAGTGGACGATGATGTTCCTCAGTCCGGCGGCGCCTGCCAGGCGAACGGACAGAGACTCGTCGATCCATCCGTGACTTGCCAAGAGCGCGAAGGACGAGGCAGGCCCTTCCGGTACACCCAGGCCATCGTGCGAGCAGACGTGGACCGCGAGGTCGATGCATGCCTGGATCGCCTGCTAAAGATCCATCATCACGATGTTGCGCACGTCCTCGTCGCGCTCCAGCGTCCCTGCATCGAGAGGCAAGCGATTCCTGATCCTCGTGACATGATGACGGATCACGCCGGATTTCACGAGCAGGATATCACGATCCACCATCCTCAATCCCCCCGGACGGCCGGCCCGATACGCATCGCCCGGGCCATCATCGCCATCGCCGGCAGCCAGTCGAAACGCTCGGTCAACGTGCGCTCCAGCAGCCGCGCGGTTGCCTCCGGGTCACGGTCGAAAAGCAATATGCCATCCCTGAAAACCTGGAACCTGAGGATGTGATTGGCTCCGGTCAGATCGATGAGGTGAACGTCGCGCCCCGCATGGAGGCATAGCCTCCCGAGAAGCGGCAGCCATTCCCCCGTGAGAGAGGCCTTCGAATCCTCGCCCGCGGCAATGAACGCGATGTCGATATCGCTTCCCTCGCGAAGCTCCCCTCGGGCCGCAGATCCGAAGACGAACGCGGCCGAGAAGCGGCTGTCGGCTTCCAGCATCACGGCCATCCCCGTGAGGAGCCGGTCCCCGTTCCTGTTCACTGAACGCATCACGGTCATCGTAGCACGTTAGTCGCCTGACCGAAATTGCCTTTTGCGTGGCGCCCCGGTTTCCGAGCGATCTGACCGCATTGAAATGCCCTGGCACTGTAACCGTACGGCGAAGTGCGTGCCCTGGATACTCGGTGCCCGACGTCCTGATCCTGAGCCGGACGTCAGGCAGGCGCATCTACTTTCTGGGGAGCCTTCCAGTTCTGGGGTGACAGCTCATCGATACGATGCTGCAGGTGGTCCTGGATCCTGATCGGCACATCGGCCAGGTACTCCTGCGGGTCGATCCCCAGCGTTTCGCACGTCGACACCAGCGAGCAGAGCACCGCCGTGTTCTGCCCGGCCTCGTCGTGTCCGACGAAGAGGCAGTTCTTTTTCCCGAGGGCGGCGACCCGCAAGGCCCTCTTCGACGCGTTGCTGTGGATCGGGATCTTGGCGTCATCCAGGAACCGAGTGAGCGCCGTCCAGTTGTTCTGCGTGTACCCGATCGTCTTGCCCATCGGTCCTTTCGGAAGGTTCTTTGGCTCCTCGGCTCGGCACGTGGCCGACCTCGCGCCCGTCGACCGTGAGCCCTTGCGCGCGTTTCTGGCCGGGCCGGTGCTGCAGGCTGGTGGATGCTTTGCCGTTTGGGTATCATGCCGCTCATGAAGACGAGGGACAGATACCTGGCCTACACCGCGCTCGGAGCGCTCGCGCTCGGCTTCTACTCGATGGTCGTCATGAGCGTCCTCGACGAGAGCCTCGAAGAGGCCTCGGTGCGGCCTGCGCCACCCGTCGAGATCCTGCCTCCCGTGGCGGAACGCAGGGGGCACACGATCGAGATCCACGGCCAGACCATCTCGGACGACTGGGCGTGGCTCGCGGACGCGAGCTACCCCATCGTGGACGATCCGGACGTCCTCACCTACCTCGCCGCCGAGAACGCGTACCGCGACCGGATCATGGAGCCCCACGAGAAGCTCGTCGAGACCATCTTCGACGAGCTCGTGGGCCGGGTCGAGCAGGACGACTCCTCGGTGCCGGTGAAGGACGGGCCATGGCTCTACGGGTGGCGCTACGAGCCCCAGGCCCAGTACCGCCTCTGGGTGCGCAGGCCCGTGGTCGGCGGCGAGGAGGTCGTGGTGCTCGACGAGACCTCGCGGGCCGCGGGCAAGCAGTTCTGGTCTCTGGGCGGCATCGAGGTAAGCCCCGACCACGGCATGGTCGCGTTCTCCGAGGACCTGGACGGCGCCGAGCGGTTCACCATGCGG
>JBFYZU010000255.1:0-17926 GCA_041309365.1 Myxococcota bacterium | reverse complement strand
ACGGGAAGGTGAGCTCCGTGTACCCGAAGAACTCTCCCACGATGCCGGAAAGGTCCGTCACGATGTCGCACTCCCTCAGCCCCCAGGGAGTGCTGTAGTTGAACACGAACAGGTTGTTCGGGCCGCCTGCCGGGGCCGCGGGGTCGATGTCCGTCACGAAGAACCCGTCCGTGCCGATGGCCGTGACCACGAGCCGGCCGCGGTCCACGACGACGGCGCTGCCCTCGAGCGGCGAGCTGGCCCCTCCCTGGACGTCGGCGACGCGCGGATTGACGAAGCGGACAGTGGGCGACACGCCCATGGCGCCCCCCCCGCCCTCCTCGCTGCCGTCGGTGGCCGACGCGCACCCCGGGTCCTGCATCTCGTCGACGAGGCCATCCCCGTCGTTGTCCATCCCGTCGGAGCACAGCGCGCTCCCCGGTGTCATCCCCTCGTCGACGACCCATATGTGAGTGGACGAGTAGGCCATGACCACGGTCACCGTGAACGAGGCCTGCTCGCCCTCGGCGAGATCGAGCCGGACGAGCTGCCCGCTCGTCTCGGCGCCCGCCACGCGACTTATCTCACCAGGCTCTGCCTTGACGGTGACCCAGCCGGAGAACGCCGCTCCCACGGGCGTGACCAGGATGCGCAGATCGACTCCCCCCGTGTCCATGAACGCAAGGGGCGTGGTCTGACCGAGATCCTGGCCCTCCTCGAATTGCACGAGAAAGCCCGTCAGCCCATCTGCCGTGGATGCCGGGTCCACGTTACAGGACGCCGCGAAAAAGACCATGACGATCGCGGGCGTCCTCATGGCTCCTCCTGCGCGATGCCTATCCGTCCGTCCTCGGCGGCCTCGAGCCCATCGTCGAGGCACGGAAGGACCGCGCATTCGTCGGCTGCCCAGTTTCTCCAGGAGCAGGTCAATGCGTCGATGTCGCCACCCGTGGCCGAGGCGACTTGCTCTGCGTAGATCAGGGCGAGGTCGTCGATGCAGGACGCGTAGACGCAGATCTTCGAGTCGCAGCCCGAATCCAGCTCCAGGCATCCTGCACCATCGACCCAGGACCACAGCCCGTTGCAGGCGCAGGAACCGAAGCCTCCGCAGTCCCCGTCGTCCTCGCAGGGCGCCGGGTCGATGCAGGGCTTGCCCTGGCGGATGAAGTCGATGACCGCGTCCCTCTGGGGCACCCCCGTGTCCTCCTGGGTCGTGTTGCGTCCCAGCATGAAGTAGCCGCTCCCCCCCTGGGCGATGTAGTTGTTCGTGGCCAGCTCGTACACGCCCTCGGGGTCGATGGCCCGGACGTCTTCCCATTCCTGCCCGGCCAGAGGGGAGCCTATGCGGATCTCCGGCCACGGCGCACATCCTATCTTGCCCGCGTCGTCCCCCGTCTCGCACGCGTCGCACACGATGGTCACGGCCGCGCCGGCGATCTGCGCCTGGCTCTGACAACCCCGGATGGTCGTCCTCTGCGCGACGTAGTCGAACAGCTCCTTCACCTCGTCGCCCGTGAGGAACATGGTCGTTATCGTGTTATCGAAGGGGAAGACGTTGAAGATGTCCTCCACGGTCACCGGGCCGGCAGGCAGGTCTGCCCGGATGCCCGTCGTGTTGGTGAGTGCGAAGTCGGTCTCCACGCCCTGCCGGATCCACATGGACGTGGCCACGAGGTTGCCCAGAGCGGAGTCCCCCCCTTCCGAGCCGAAACGGTGGACCGTCTGGGGCGCATAGCCGATCACCTGATCGAGGTCGACCTGCCTTTCCATCTCCTCGGTGTAGATGCGGATCATGTCCGCCACCACCGGATCCTCCGGCACCCTGGAATCCACGGGGAAGAGCTCGTAGGAATGGCTCACGACCTCCCAGTCGCCTGGATCGAGGGGCGACTGTGCAACTGCCAGATCGAGCCTTCCGAGGTACTTGTTGAACGCGCCCGAATGGCACAGGATGACCGGCCTGGGAGTGCATCCCGTCGAGGCCCGGATCTCCTCGGTCTGGCAGTCCTGCATGACCTTGGGCGGGGCGAGGACGATGTGCAGGTGACCTCCGAGCACCACGTCGGCGCCCGTGGTGCCGCGGATGACCTCCTCGTCGAGGCTCAGGCCCAGGTGGGTCGCCAGGACGACGACGTCCACCATGGGCTCGACGAGGTCTATGTACTGCTGGGCGACCTGCACGGGGTTGAGCGGCGTGATGCCCAGGCTGTTTCCGGTCTCGAAGATGGAGTGCATGGACGACACGTCGCCCAGCCCTATGATGCCCACCCTCAGACCCTCGACGTTGAAGAGGGCATATGGCTGGACGAGCCTGCCGAGATCGTTGACGCCGGGGAACGACGGATCCCTGAAGATGTAGCCTGCTGCCAGGGGTACGAACCTCGCCCAGTCGTCCAGCTGGCGTGCCAGGTTCTCCGGGCCACGATCGAACTCGTGGTTGCCGATGACCATGGCATCCACCCCCACCTCGGAGAGAAAGCGGAACTCGGCCTCGCCTTCGAAGGTGTTGAAGATGGGGGCTCCCTGGAACGGGTCGCCCGTGTCGACGTGAAGGACCCTGCGGCTCGAGGCCCTCTCCCGCCTGATGAGGTAGGCGAGCCGGGCAGCTCCTCCGAAGGGCGCGTTGTCCTGGTCGAGGCCCAGCCCCCTGTCCACCTCGCCCACGTCGAAGGTGTAGGGCACGAGCCTCGAGTGGATGTCGGAGGTGTGCAGCAGCGTGAGCGAGACCACCTGCCCGCCCAGGTCCGGTTCCTCCGAGTCGATCCTGCACCCGCCCGGCAACGCCCCGAACAGGACGGCCAGCGCGGATGCGCACACGAGCCTCGCCGTGATCGTGCGATAGGTCATGGGATCGTATCTAGAACGCGCGTATGAGGACTTCAAGTGCGAATATCCCGGGCATCTCGCCGGACCTGCACGAGAGCGCGTGCCCCATTGCACGACCCTGCGCGGTCCCCTATACTGCCCCGCATGGAATCCAGAGCCAGCGTCCTAGTTTTTTCATCGATTCTCGCCCTCGTCGGGTGCAAGCAGACAGAGGGGGAGTCGTGCCAGGTCAACGGCGACTGCGAGTCGGGCCTCATCTGCTGCAAGCAATCTCCTTCCGCCACGATCGCGGACTGGGGCATCTGCATGACGCAGAGCGAGTGCGACACACCGGTGGACAGCAGCACGGACACGACGCCGGACACTGCCGCGGATATTGGCGAGGACACTCCGGCAGATACCCCGAACGACGAGACACAGGACACGGTCCTCGAGGACACGACGACCGAGGACACGACGACCGGAGACGTTCCGGTCGATACTCCGGCCACGGACATTGTCACGGCCGACACCTCGACGGACACGGCCCCCGATCCCGAGGACGTGACCGCGGACGATGCAAGCGTCGATGCCGACGGAGACTGAGCAGCGTGCCCAGGGAGTCAAGATGCAGACAGCCTCGTTGATCCTCGGCGTTCTGGCCCTGTCGCTCATCTTCGTCCCCATCCTCAATGTCTTTCTGAGCCCCATGCTGGGCGTGGCCGCGCTCGTGATGGGCCTGATCTCCGGCTCCGCGGCCCGGCGTGCCGGGCAGGACTCGCACAGGGCAACGGCCGGTGCCACCACGGGAGCCATCGCGCTGGTCCTGGGGCTGCTGCTCGTCGCGGGCATCTACGTGACCGTCTCCCGGCTGATCACGAGTTTTACCGAGGACGCGGCCATCGAGAGCCAGGTGGACGAGAGGTTCGGAAAGCTCTCGGACGATCTGCGAAAGGACCTGGACGAGCGCATCGAGCTCCAGGTGAAAGAGGGGCTCGAGAGGGAGCGCCTCGACCGGCAGGAGAAGTGGAAGAGAGATCATCCGGATATCCCCCCCGATCCGCTGGGACGTCAGTTCGAGGACCGCATGGACGAGTGGATGGAATGGCTCGAGCAGATGCCTCTTCGTCCGGCCGAGCCCTTCGGCCCGGGAGGACCGCACGAGGGCATGGATGCCCCGATCGCGCCTGCCCCGATCGCACCGGCCCCGATCGCGCCGGTCCCGACGCCTCCCTGATCAACGCACTTTTTCGCCCCGAGGGCGAGCCCTCGCAGGATCTCGCTTTTCCATCGACTCGCAATGGACAGACGGCGCGGAACCGTTGTTTTATATACGTGTCATGACCGAGAGAGAAAAAGCCTCCCATGCCGTCGAGGATCTGATCCGGTGGGCGAGGGAGTGCTACTGCACGAGGTCCGAGGAGCACCCGCCCATGCCCGTCGTTCGTTCCGGTGGGCTGGCGCGACGGATCGGCGCCCACGCGACCGAGGTGTTCCGGAAGGGGGGAAATCCAGCGCAGGCCGTGGACAGCTCCCTGGTGCTGCTCATGCACGCGGGCGAGAGCGCGTCTCTCGCCATGGTCCCGGATGGAGATCCGAGCCTCGATCCGCTCGGCGTGAGGCCGATCGTCGAGAGGACGTCGAGCTGGGTTACGGACGTCATCGGCGACGCTCCCGTGAGGCCGGATGCCTTGCGAAACCGCAGCCACAACCTGCAGCTCATGACCACCCGGCGCTGCCAGCTCAGGTGCTCCTACTGCCCCGTGGTGAAGCGCGATGCGGACATGCCGCGCGAGGTCATGCACGGGGCCGCCGATCTTTTGCTCTCGACCGAATCCGATCGCGTGAGGCTCGACTTCACGGGGGGCGAGCCGCTCATGCATCTCGACGACGTCCTGTCCGCGGCCGAGAGGCTCCTCGATGGGGCGAGCCGCCGCGCCAAGAAGGCCTCGTTCTACATGGTCACCAACGGCTTTCTCTTGGACGTCCCCACGGCTCGCAGGCTCGCCGACCTCGGATTCGTCGTGGAGCTCTCGCTGGACGGCTCGCGCGAAGTGCACAACCGCTACAAGATCCCGGTGGATCGGCAAGACGACCCCTATGCGCATACCGTGGCTGCGCTCGAGGCGGCTCTTGCCGCGGGCCTGCCCCACACGGTGGTCATGGTGGTGACACCCGAGACCGTTTTCGACATGGCCTCGAGCTTCGACCACGCCCTGTCGCGAGGCGCACGTTCCATCGACGTGAACTACGCCGTGGGCCGCTTCTGGGACGAGGCCTCCCTCGCGGCCTACCTGGACGGCCTCACGGATATCGTCGCCCGCCATCCCGGCTCGACGGGCGTGCAGGTAGGCAACGTGGTGTCGAGGGTGGAGCCTGCCGTGCTCAACGTGGAGTGGATGGTCGACACGGACGGTTCGGTTCACCTGATGACGGAGTGGGCGCTGGAGAAGAGCAGGCACGGCGCGCCGGATCTGGGCGTGGGCAAGATAGGTCGGCTGACATCCTGGGACGACCTCTACGCCGGCCGCTCGCACGCATACAGGACCCTCCTGGCGACCTACTCCTGGCGTGACGGCACGCTGCGCCGGATCTTGCACAACAACGTATCTGCCGGCAGGGCCGTCGCGCGCAGGATCGCGGAGATCGCGCGATGACGTCCCGCTCGGACATCACGGTCACGCTGAGATGCAACAACTCGTGCCGATTCTGCCCCCGCACGACCCTCGAGCACGTGAAGGTCCGCGACGCGCAGGAGCTCGAGCCGAGGCTCATGGCCATCCGCAAGCAGTCTTCACGGGTGACCCTGAGCGGCGGCGAGGTGACCCTGCTTCCCGGCATCGTGGATCTCGTCGCCACCTGCCGCACGATGGGTTTCTCCGAGATCGCCATCATCACCAACGCCCGCAAGCTCGCCAGCGGCGACCTGGTGGACAGGCTCGTGGAGGCCGGCCTCACAGAGGCATGCGTCTCGGTCTACGATCTCTCACCCGAGGTGCACGACTGGTTCACTGCCACTCGAGGCAGTCTCGAGGAGACCCTCGCAGGCCTCGACAGGCTCCTGGCTTTGGCCCGATCGAGACCGCAGCTGAGCGTGAGGGTCAACACGCTGCTCGGGGTGCGAAACGCGCAAGGTATCGAGATGCTGGTCAAGAGGCTGGGTGAAGCCGGCGTCCGGGGATTTCTGGTCGCCGACCTCGTGCTGGGCGAGCATTACAGCGAGCCTCTGGACCATGCGCGCGTGCGCGACATCGCAAGGCGTATCACGGCCGCGAGGCCCGACACGCCCGTTGTCTGGAGAGGATTTCCCCTGTGCGTGCTGGCCGGCATCCCCGGCATCGTGGCCGAGCCCATGAACATCGACACGACCCTCGTGGACGACAGGAACCTGGACACGTACTTCGACGAGTTCTTCAAAAACTTCGCCCACGTACCTGCCTGCGCCGGCTGCATCGAGGCCGGCCGCTGCCCCGGCCCGCAGAAGCTCTACACCCGGCAGCTCGGATCCGGCTCCATCTCTCCCGTGACAACCGCTTCCCTGTCGGACATGAAAGGCTTCGAGCCCTCCTCGGACCCTGGCCGTCTCGCCATCACCCCGACCACGGCCTGTCAGATGCGGTGCACCTATTGCCAGGTGAAGCTCGGCAGTTCCCACGCACGGCCGGAGATCCTGGACGCGGCGGTGGACCTGCTCATGACCTCGCGACGCAAGCGCGTGGAGCTGCAGTTCTTCGGCGGAGAGCCTCTCTTGAGGCGGGCCGAGGTCGAGCGCACCATGGAGCGCGCATCGAGGCTCGCCCTCGAAAGAGGCAAGGAGATCCTCTTCACCATCACGACAAACGGCCTGTTGCTGGACGGCGAGCTCATCGACTTTCTGTCCGGCTTCGATACGAGGGTGCTGTTCTCCATGGACGGACCTCTGGATCTCGTCGAAAGGACGAGGCCCATGAGAGGCAAGGGCAAGAAAGGCGCCCACGCCCTCGTCGAGAAGAACCTGCGCCGCCTGGTGTCCTCTCCGGTGAAGCATTTCGTCAACATCGTGGCCACGCCCGGCACGACGGACCGGATCCTGTCCAGCGTGGAGTACCTCGCCGGCATGGGAGTCGCGAGGGTCCAGATCTGCTATGCCCTCGGCCCCGGGTGGACCGTGCCATCCCAGGAAGCCTTCTGCGCTGCGCTCGTGGCCTGCGCCCGGTTCGCGGCGGATCGCACGGCGAGGGGCCGCCCCTTCACCATCCAGAACCTGGGCAGCCATGCAGAGCCCGTGGTGCTGAGCAACGACCTTCTGGTGGACGTGGACGGGACCCTGTACGGCGACGCCGCCCTGTTCGCCGAGAAGGCCTTCCCCGACCTCAGGGGCCCCTACCGCGTGGGCCACGTGCTCGAGCTCGCCTCCTTCGACGGACTGCGCCGCTCGCGCGAGCGCAACCTGTTCGACCTGCGTCGCACGTACCCGCCCGGCACCCCAGGACGCCTCATCGTGGAGATGCACATGGACATGGGCCGCCGCGTGCAGTCGACCCTGGATGCGCTCGGCCCCCGCGCCTCGGCCAGGGACAGAAACCCGCTTCTCGACACCGTGCTCACCCGATCCGTCCCCGAGCAGGTCCGGATCATGCGCGCGCACCCGTCCATGCTCAAGCTGCCCTTGCTGCTCCTTCACAACCCCTGCAGCTGGAACTGCATCTTCTGCAAGTCCAAGCCGCTCGAGCCCACCTGCTTCGACGATGTCGCGCGCTGGCTCGCGGACAACGACCAGGCCCGCGAGCCCAGGCTCGGGCTCGTCGGCAACGAGCCTCTCTTGCACCCTGACATCGATCGCATCATCGCCGCGGCGCGACAGCACCACTTCGAGCGCTTCGACGCTCTGACCACGGGAGACCCCCTCGCGGATCCCTCCAGGGCGCGCGACCTGTTTTCGGCCGGCGTGACGGGATACTCGCTGCCTCTGTTCGGGAGCTCGCCCGAAGTGCACGACGCCATCTCCGGAGCGGCAGGGAGCCACGGCCGGAGCGTGGCCGCCATCGACAACCTCGTCGGCCTCGGAGCCAGCGTGCACATCCACACCAACCTCGTGCGACAGAACATCGAGGATCTCGCGCGGCTCGAGCGGATGGTCCGCGAGAGGTGGAACCTGCCCTTCTGCGTGATCCCGGTGAGGCCGAAGGACGCGAACCTGCCCTACGCCGAGGTGGCGGTGTCCTACCCCGAGATCGTGGCTTGCGCCCGCGTCTCTTCCCTCGTGGCCTTCCCCCTGTGCGTGGCCCGCAAGGTCCAGGACCCGGCCATCCTCGACGGTTCCATCGTCTCGGACGTGCTCAAGATGTACGTGCTCGACCAGCCATTCGTGAAGCCGCCGCTCTGCGCGACCTGCACGCTGCGCTCCCGCTGCTCCGGGACCTTCGATGCCCTGCTGGGCCTCTACGGCCCTGCGGGGCTCGAGCCCGTGCTGCCCACAAAGGGAACGTCAGTGTGATGTCGGACGGATGACCTCGCGGATCCCGTAGACCGTGTCGATGTAGGTCCTGGCCGGGCGGTCCCAGTGGTACACCGCGTGCCGGGCGTTGCTGCGGGCCTGAGGGACGAGCGCCCCGTCCTGGATCCGGAAGAACTCGGCGCAGCGGCGCATCGCGTCGTAGAACGCCGAGGCCGTGTAGTCCACGAACAGAAACCCGTTGCCCTCGACCCCGGAGCCCCTCACGCGGATCGGCGTCACCGTGTCCCGCAGACCACCCGTGGCACGGGCCACGACCAGGCAGCCGCAAGAGAACGCCTCCAGCTGCGAGATGCCGCCGGGCTCGTTGAGCGACGGCATGAGGAACACGTCCGAGGAGAGCAGCGGGATGGCCACGTCCTGATAGCCGAGCCTGAAGGAGATGCTCCGCGGGTAGTACCGCTGGAGCTGCTCGAGCCCCTGGCACAGGCGCTCGCCGATCTGGTCGCCGGAGCTGTAGGCCCCGCCCACCACTCCCTGCATGCCCAGGGTCTTCACCACGCCCTCGGAGGCCTCGAGGAGCAGCTTGAATCCCTTCTGCTCCGTGATCCTGTGGATCATCGTGAACAGGATGCGGTCGGGGTCCACGTCGAGCCCTCGTTCGATCTGCAGGAGGAGCTTGTTGCGGACCCTCATGACCTCCACTCGCCTGTGGAGGTCCTCTATCTGCTCGCAGCCGTGAGGGCCGTCCATGATCTCCGGCCAGCGGGACTCGACCCTTTCTCTCAGCGAGACGTCTGCGGCCAGGATGCCCGACAGCTCCGGGTAGAGGTCGTCCACGAACCCGGACTCCACGAAGGTGGCCCTGAGCCTCTCCTCCAGGTCCGGCCCCACGGCGTTGCTCACCCCGACCACGTCGTGAAGCAGCCCCTCGAGACCGTCGCAGCGCATCTCGATCTGGCTGGCGTAGGACGGGCTCACCGTGAACACCCTGTCGGTGTGACGGATGGAGGCGGCCATGCTGTTGATGCAGCCGGGCCTGACGGGATCCATGAACGCCCCGGCAGCCTCTCCTGGCAGGCCGAAGAGCCAGAACAGGTCCATTCCACCCTCCCAGCGGAAGTAGTTGTCGAAGTACTGCCACCCGCCGTTGTGGATGATGTGGAGCAGTGTGGAATCCTTGAAGCACGGCTTTTCCGCCAGCCCGGGATCGGATCGCACGATGGCGTTGTACAGCCCGGCGTAGGCGTCGTTGGTGAAGGTGTACATGGGGAACAGGCCGAAGTCCTCGATGACCGAGGCGCAGGCCCTGGCGAATCCCACCCGCCTGCGGATCTTCTCCACCGCCGTGTAGCCCCAGTACAGCCCGTCGAAGAACTCGTCGTGATCGAGGAGCAGGTAGCGCACCCCGTCCACCCTGCCCTCGTGGACGCCGACAGAGTGCTCCTGGCCCTGGATCCGCACGAGGACGTTGCGCCCCGAGTAGCGCACGCCGTGGCGCTCGACCGCGGCCTGCATCTTGGCGACGGCCTTGTCGTTTCCCCGACGGTACATGGGAGTGACGACCGTGACATCCTCGCCCATGGCCGCAAGCTCCCTGGGCAGCTCGTAGACCACGTTGGCGAGGCCCCCGCTCTTGGAGAACGGCTCGGCCTCTGCCGAGAGGAACACCATGGGCCCGCGCCTGTTGTGGAACTCCAGCCTCTCTCCGAGGACCCCGATTGGGCTGTCCTTCTCCTGCGCCATGCGCCGGATCCACGAGAGGGCCCTCTTACCGTGCACGCGGCCCGTGCGCGTCATGTGGTACATGGCCCTCTTGAGCCCCATCTCCACCTGGTCCATCTCTCCCGCATCGAAGACGGGCAGAAGCTTCTCGACCAGAAAGCCCACGAGATCGTCGTAGCTTCCGGCATGGTCGTGGATCTGTGAGAAAGCGAAGCTCGATCCGAAGGCCTCGGTGGCCGTGATGTCGCGCATCCTGTAGAAGGAGTTGCGCATCATGTCCGGCCAGGCCGCCTCCCGATCTACGACCCTCTCGAGCTTGAGCAGCTTGACCCTGTCGGTGAAGGGGACGACCGTCCGCACCGTGGACTGGCGCAGCTCCTTTCCCGTGAAGTACCCGTGCTGGCCAGTGATGGGCGAGTAGATCGTGTCCACCATCCTGTACCACTCGTCGTCGTCGAGGGGAAGCTCGGGGTCCTCGAACCGCATCGACACGCTCAGCGTCTCGTCCGTGAAGTTGAACAGCCCCAGCCAGGTCCCGTCCGTGCACTCCTTGACCGCCGCCGCGACCATGGTGTGATCCGTTCGCACCAGGCGCGACCGGCCCGAGCTCTTGCGGTGGAACCCGTACCACTTCTCGTAGAAGTCCAAGAGGCTGCGGTTTGCGGCGCTCTCGAACCGGTTCCAGTTGACGTGGACGTTGTCGAGGTAGACCTTCCAGCCCTCGCCCTCTGCGCTGCCCTCGTAGTCCATGACGATGTCGGACAGAAACACCGTCAAAGCCACGGCCGGCCTGAGCCCCCGCTCGCCGAACGTGTTCACGGCGCGGCGCTCGTCGTGGTTACCCAGGATCCCGACGAGCACGGTCCCCTCGGGCAAGGCGGACGCGTAGTGGTTCTCGTAGAGGTTGTAGATCTGGCGGACGTCGCCCTTGCCGTGCGAGATGCTCTCGCAGATCTTGAACAGCGCGCTGTTGTAGGGCAACACGCCGCTCCTGGCAAGGTACCTCTCGTGACCCCAGTAGCACTCCGCGATGTTCACAAAGCCCGTGCGCGCCTTCTGTCTGAGCTTGCGCTCCACGGCCTGTCCGAGGTACTGCTGCAGGGGCACGGCGATGACGTCGCGGCAGGCCGAGTCGAAGAACCCCGTCGTGATCAGGTGATTGTCCACCTTCTCGTTGCTGATGACCGCTCCATCGAGCATCTCCTCGTGCGAGCGCTGCCTCCCCGCGATGACCGGGGCGTTCTCCCTCTTCATCATGATGGGCACCGCGTGCCCAATGTCGAAGCGAACGCCGTCGATTCCGAACCGATCGATGAGAGACAGCACACCGTCGCGCAGCCAGCGCCAGACCTCGAGCTTGCGCCAGTTGGGCAGCTTGCCGTCGCTCCAGCTCCCGAAGCGCCCGTCCGTGGACGCCCTCGAGACCAGCCGGCCCTCGGAGTCCAGGCAGTGCACGATGCAGTCGTCGGCGAGCTCCTTGCTCTGCCTGTTCACGTGAGGCACCAGATCCACGACGATCTTGATCCCCAGCTCGTGGGCCTTCGCGACGAGCGACGTGAGCTCCGTCTCCCCCCCCAGCGAGGGCTCGATCTCCGTCAGGCTCATGGGGGAGAAGGGCGAGGGGCTCGTGGCGTCCGAGGCCCAGTCCTCGCGGTTGGTGCCGCGCTTCTGCACGCCCAGAAGGTACAGGGCAGTGATCCCGTAGCGGCGCTTCAGGTCGTCGAGGTGGGCCTCCACGTCCGAGAACCGCCCGAGCCTTATCACCTCCCCGTTCTCGTTGTACACCATGCCCGGGTGTCCGGTACCATCGGCCCACCAGGTGCGCGCGTGACCGTGGATGTCGGTGAAGACCTCCAGGATGAGCTCCCCGCGCACGTCGTCCACGACGTTGATCCGGCCCGACCCCCCTTCGCAATCGACGAGGCGCTCGTGCTTGCGCCCTCGCCGCATGACCACGAAGTCCACGTGCCCGTGCTCGTTCATCTCCTTGACGCAGGCGTGCTTCCCGATCCGCGGGTCGTACGCGAGGTGCAGGTCCTCGAAGTGCAGGTCCTTCTCCGTGGGAAACTCCCCGGAGAACTCGTTTCGGTACAGCCTGACGAAGCAGTCCGCCCGCCGTGAGGGCAGCTCGAAAACGAACCTGTGCACTGTGCCCCGCCGCACGTTGACGAAGCGCGAGGCCAGCGGCGCATCGAACTCCTTGGGCGCCATGATGCGCTCCATGAGCAGGTTGGCGCGGTTTCTGACCTCGTGCACGTCGTGCCCCGAAGCGGCCACGAGCAGGCGCGCCACCTGGGAGAGAGACTCCCCGTCGCCCTCGCGCTTGTAGCGCCGCGCCAGCCGCTCCAGTGACTTCACGGCCTGCACGTTCTCGCCCTGGTCGAAGCGCATCGGGTCCTGGGGCAGCCTGGCGTCCAGCCTCTTCGTGTAGCGGGTGCGCAAGGTCTCGGTGAAGCGCCCCGGACGGCGGCGATCCGCAGCGGCCACTGCCCTCTCGGGCTGCGGCGCCGCCAGGTTCAAGACCTCCGCAGAAAGGGCGTCGATGGCCTGCTGGACGCCGGGAGCCACCTCCTCGATCCGCTCGTAGCCGGTCTCGATGGCGCGTTCCTCCACTCCCAGAAGCGACACGAACGCCTCGAGCCACCTGTCCTCGCCCCTGCGCCGCTCGTCGGCGAGCACGTCGAACAGGCTCACGCACAGGTAGATGGTGGGCGTCTCCACCCAGCCCGGTCCCTTGCCGACGTGCGATATCAGGACTCGATCACGCTCCTGCACGAAAAGCACGGGGTTTTGCGGCCTCTCGCGCACGAGCACGAAGCGCCTTCCAGGCAAGGATGGGTGATCGGCCCTTGCCAGGCCCACGTGCGTCATGATGACGGCATCGATGAGCCTGAGGCGCAGGCGCGCGTCGCTGTGCAGCCTCCTCTCCGAGTCCACATCGCCATCGGCCGCCGCGGCGAGCATGGCGTCCCGGATCTCCACGAGCCTGGCCCCGAACGCCTCGGGCTCCGCGCCATCGCGCAACGCGGTCACGATGCCCTCGTCCGCGAAGAACGGGAAACACCTCTTCTGCCCGAAGGCCGCTGCGAGCTCGACGTTGATACCGGCGTCCATCTCTTGAATACCCGTGTCTGTCCGATCCCCCGGCCGGAGGCCCCCAGGCACAATCCCGCATCGCCATTAGTATTTCGTTATGACCGTTCCGGCAAGGGGCCACAATGCATCTCCCAGGACGATCTGCCCTGCCGTCGAGGCCTCGAAGGGCCATCGGACGGCTGATCGGACCGCTCCAGGCCCTTTCAAGGGAAACCCGCTTGCCCCAGAGCCGGTCCCGTGTCGTAATAACCCCCGATGACGAGACCCATGAAATACGCACGAGCCATCCTGGGGGCGACGCTGCTGTCTTCGATGCTCGCCACACCCCGGGTCGTCACGGCCGCAGAGCCTCGCACGGCCATCCTCCCGGTGCAGGCGCACGGAGTGGACGAGGCCACCGTGTCCATCATCGAGCAGGTCCTGGCCGACAAGCTGATCAAGGCAGGCTGGGCCGTGGTCGGCACGGCCGACACCTCTGCCCTCGCAGCCGAGGTCTGCTCGACCCCGTCCTGCGACGACGTCGAGCAGGTCCGGGCCATCGGCGTGGCAACTGGCGCCGGCGTCGTGGTCTCGGTCTCGATGCAGGCAGGCCCGGATGGCATCGAGGTCGCCCTGACCGCCCTGTCCACCGTGTCCGGCGAGGCGATCACGAAGACCGCCTCCACGACACTGGCGGGACTGCTGGCGGCGACGGCCAAGCTCATCTACGAGGCCATGCCCGATCCGTCGTCCCTCGCGCCCGTCACGGCATCGCCGCTCCCCCCCGGCACGTCCCCGTTTCTTGCCGGTCAACCGGACAAGCCCATCTCGGTCAAGCCCATCTCACCCCCCGACAAGTCCAGGCTGGAAGGCTTCCCCCCCTGCGACGTCTGGAACGAGGCGTGGGATCTCTACGCCCGGGGCAGGTCGCTCCTCGTCCCTGGCATCATTTTCGCCGCGGCCGGGTTCGCGGAGATCTTCTTGACCACCATGTTCTGGGCCGTCCCGTCGAGCGTGGACGCCGACATCGTCGAGCCGGGCACCGGCGCCTTCCTCGTGACCATGGGAGGCGCCGCCATGCTCGCCGGAGGCCTCATGATCGGCTTCGGCGCGAAGAACAACTCCCTGAGCCTCGACCTGTGGGCCGGGCGCACCACCAAGGCGATCCAGCACCCGCCCGTGGACTGCTCGCCCTCCTTCGGCGATCCAGGCTTCGCGGCCACCGACGGCAGGATCCAGACGCTTCGCTCCGCGAGCAAGGGACTTATCCTGCCGGGCTCCATCATGATGGGCCTGGGCCTCCTCTTCGGCACGGCCGACGTCGCGCTGGTCATCGACAGCGACATCGACTGGCACGACGAGGCAGTGCGCATCTACTTCACCATGTCCATGGTCTTCGGCGCGGCCGGCCTCGCCCTCCTGAGCGCAGGCCTCGGCCTTCGCGCCAAGGCGAGAAAGCTCTACAGAGGCGAGCTCTCCGCCCTCCCCGTCTTCGGCATCGGCATGGCCCCCTCGGGCCACGGCACCTTCGTCTCCGCCACCTGGACGTTCTGACCCGCCTCCACGCGACAGTCGCTCTGCACTGCCCGCTTGCCAAGTGTTAAAGGGTAAAAGGGCCAAGTGAAACCGGAAGTCATGGTGCCCTACAACTCCGAACCGGTCAGGACGCTGGTCGCGGTCCTCAAAGCTCGTGGTCGGCTCCTCCCGAAAAGGGAGTCCCCGCAATCCCAGGAACCACTTTCCCCAATGAAATCAACACCCCCATAAAAGGAGGCATTGTGTTGAAGGCTGGTGCCGGGAGCTGGAATCGAAGCACTTCCGTCTCGCCGGGACCGAGATCCCAGGATCGCATGATCGGAACGACGGTTTCCACCTCCAATTGACGTGCAATCCGGCCGCTGCGCATGGCAATCACCGCCGGGTCGCCTTCCGGATCGAGCAAGATCTCATCGAGGAGCGCCTTGGGCACCACGATTGCCTTGCCCCACTGCGCCGGAATCTCGATGAGGCCGATCCTTTGCCCAAGAGTATCATTGGGGAGGCGTCGAGGACCCAGCAGTCAGTCACGCTCCATCTCCCTCTCGATCCCCCCCGGCGTGGCCTGGATCGGGGAGACGCCATATCTGCAGAGCAGATCGAGGAAGGCATGCCTGCTCATGCCCAGGCTGTGCGCGGCCTTGGACTGGGAGATCCAGCCCATCTCGTACCACTTGCACACCGCGGCCTCCAGCAGCTCACGGGCGAATTCGTCCGGGGAGCGCCTGAGGATCGAGAATACTTCCTCGGAACATCTATTTGGATGCGTACCGACATGAAACGTCCTCCGTTCTGACGGGACAATGACACTCGATCTCGACCGGGCCAAGGTGCAGCGATGGGAGGCGCCGCCCCGGACGTTCGGCCCGGTTCACCATCGGGCGCGCCGAGCTACCGGCCCGGGGCGGCTTTCCCATCTTCGTCCGGCCCCCCGCCGGCGCGGGCCAGGGGCGTGTGGTCACCACCTGTGCGCTGGCCGTGCGTCCGTGAACGCACGGCTTCCGGCTTCGCGGCGAACTCGCGGGACGAAACCCGATGTTGTCGTTGTCGTTGCCCGGGTCGTTGTTGTTCCGGTTCGCGGCCCGGGCGTTCCTGGCGTTGTTGTTCCAGGAGCCACCACGCATCACCCGGTTCGAGCCCGATGCGCCCCTTCCCTTCCAAGAATGGAACCTACCACGGCTCGCCTGAGACGCAAGGTGCCCGCGGACATCGCTCCTTCGATGGACCCGGCCATGGACGGCAGCGCGGCTTCCGATGATCCACCATGCATTGCAGCGTCGGCTTTTCGCAGCATCGAGATGAAGCGCCGCCTGCGCTTGCCGCCGAGCCTCACGACCGAAGGCCAGATGCGGAGCCCGAGGAAGGGCGCCCCCTCGGATACGGGCGCCACAACCGTCGCCGAGGGTTTGAGAGCGAGCCCGAGCCGCGAACCGGCGAAGTCGCTGATACCAGCGCTCCACCCGTGCAACGTGGCCTTGTCATCCGCGAACATGAGCAGGTCGTCCATGTACCTCAGGTATCGCCGCGCGCGCAGCGTCTCCTTGACGAAGTGGTCGAGGCCCGAGAGGTACAGGTTCGCGAAGTGCTGGCTCGTGAGCGCGCCTATCGGGATGCCCTTGCCATGCGCAGCGCCGGCCGGGGCAGCGTCCACGATCAGGTCCATCAGATCGAGCATCCTTCGATCCTTCACTAGCCTTGAGAACAGCCGTTTCATCGTGGCGCGGTCCACGGAATCGTAGAACTTCTCCACGTCCATTTTCAGGAAGAAGCCTCCGCCGCGCACGAACTCGCGGGCGCGCCGGACGGCCGCGTGGGTTCCCTTCCCGGGCCTGCACGCATAGCTGTCGTGTATCGCGGACCGCTCGAAGACCGGCCCCACCACCTCGCAGATCGCGTGGTGCACCACCCTGTCGCGAAAGCACGGTGCGCAGATGAGCCTCTGCTTCGGATCCCTCACGAGGAAGAACCTGTATGGCCCAGGACCGTATTCGCCGCCGGCGAGATCGGACTGGAGCCGGAGGATCTCGCCCTCCATGGCGAAGAGAAACGCGGCGACCTCGCCGGCCCCTCTCTTCCCGCGGGCAGCCCGACGGCACGCGGCAAAAAGCGTCCCGAAAGCGGTCACCCTCTCGAAGAGGCCGGATACCCGTCTCACCGCGCCTTCCTCTCCTTCATCCAGCCGCCAAGCATCCTGCCTGCCTCGTCGATGTTCCTCGCGACGTTCTCGTAGCCGCGCTCGTCCAGGAACCGCTCCTCGTGGCAGATCCGCGTGAGGAGCCTCAGCTTCTCCAGATCGAGGTTCGCACGGCGCAGCGGCTCGCCCTTGTCCTTCGAGTACCTCGCCTCGACGAGCCTCTCGTAGACATCGAGAGCGAGGTTATCGATCCTGGTCGAGAACGTGAACCTCACCCTCTTGGGAAACTTCTCGGTCCTCGCGAGGATGTCATGGATGGTCCTCTCCCAGTGCTGGATGATCGGGAGCGTCGCCGGCATCTCCGTCCGCCTCCTTGGCCTTCTCCGCGTTCACGAACGCCGAGACAAGGACGAGGATCTCCTCACCCCATCTCGACGACTTCGCCTCGCCGAAACCTTCGATGGTCCTCAGATCCGCGCTCGTCGCCGGCCGCCGCGCCGCGACCTGGGCCGCCTGCCGGTTCGTGAGTATGAGGTACGGCGGAATGCCGTCCCGCTTCGCCGTTCGAGCCCTCCAGGTCCTCACCTCGTCGTAGAGCGCCTTCTCCCGCGCGTCCAGCTCGGCGCGCCAGTCCTTCCTCAACTCACCGTCGCGAGCCGGCCGCCGCATGTCCCTCGATTCCCGGTACGCGACCATCACGGCCAGGACCGGCCGCCTCTCGTGGACGAAGAAATGATCCTTGATCTCGATCGCCTCGCGATCGCAGCCGTCCTGATCGAAGAAGCCTCGAAGCTCCCCGTCGTCGAAACGGCAGGCTCCATCGTCCCAGGGGATCGTGAAGATGCGTGCCTTCAATTCCTCGTGTCACCGGCAGGCATGGGATCGGGTTTCATCATGGAGGCGCTCGCCGTCCGGCGGCGCAGGCTTCGCCTCTGCGCTGCCCCGGCCGGCGCGCGCCTCCTCGTCCCGATGTCGTCGATCCCCCTGTGATGCCCGCTTGCCAAGTGTTAAAGGGTAAAAGGGACAAGGGTGACCTGAAGTCATAATGACCTCGCGGGACGAAACCCGAGGCCGTCGTAGCCGACGCCCGGGACGTCGCCGTTCCGGTACGCGGCCCGGGCGAACCAGGCGTCGCCGTTCCAGGAGCCACCACGCATCACCCGGATCGAGCCCGATGCAGGTCCCCACGGATCAGATATCGTCCCGGGATACGTGTCGTACCAGTCTCCGCACCACTC
>JBFYZU010000254.1:0-2805 GCA_041309365.1 Myxococcota bacterium | reverse complement strand
GTCCACGCAGGGCAGTTGTCCGAGCATCGACCGCATTCCGTGCAGGTGTAGAGGTCGAGGATCGACTTCCAGGAAAGGTCCTTCGCGTCCCCCACGCCGAAGTGCTCTGCTTCCTCGATGTTCGCGACCGGCTTGAGCCGTCCGACTGGGCCAAGCTCCTGGAAGAACACGTTGGGGAGTGCCGTCACCACGTGGAAATGCTTCGAGTAGGGCAGGATATTGAGGAATATCAGGACGAGCAGCGAGTGGGTCCAGAACCCTCCATGTCTCAGGACGTTCAACAGGCTGTCGGTCGACCCCGATAGACCTGCGGCAGCGAGTTGCCCGAGAGGCTCCGACCAGGCAGGGGCCTGATGGAGCGCCGACCCGGATCTCTGCGCGATGACGATGCTCGCACCGTCGTAGATCACGTCCGCCACCATCATGACCCAGATGATCACCAGGATGAGGTAGGCTTCCCAGTGGTGGCTCATGCGCTTCGCCTGCGACTTGCGGTAGACGAGCCTGAACGTGAAGAAGACAGTGGCCGCGGCCCACACGATGAACGCGAACACGTCCTTCGTGATGCTGTAGAGGTAGCCCAGCGGGTTGTCACCGAGGATCCAGAGGTCGAACGACTCGTCGTACCCACGTCCCCAGAGCATCATCGAGCGCATGAGCAGGACGATGAACCCCCAGAAGATCAGCGCATGCGCCCATCCTGGGATCGGATAGCGAGGCATGCGGGCCTGCCCCAGGGCGAAGACCATCAGCCGCTTGAACCTCTCCACGGGGCGGTCCCAGCGAGGCTCGGGCGTGGAAGCGCCCGATGCCATGAGCCTGAATCGCAGCCACGCGGAGAACAAGAACGAGGTCCAGCCTGCGAGCAGGGCCAGCGTCATCACCAGCGGACTCATTGATTCCTCCTCGCTGAACGGTGCTTCATTCTACACAACCGACCCTGCATGGCAAGCACTCCGGTGCACGCCGCCCTCACAGGTTCTTCACTGGACTTGGTTTTGTGCGGGAATAGCGGAACCGATATAATCCTTGAATCCCAAAGGGGAGCTTCAGGATGAGACGTAGGTGGGCAATCGTCGTGGTAGTGGCACTCACGGCCTTCATCGTGGGTGCGCTTCTGGCCCACGTCGTCTTGTTGCCACACCTGGCGGCGAGGCGGGTCGTCGGGCTCGCACGAGAGCGAGGCCTCTTCATGGACATCGGCCGAACGTCCATCGTGGGGATGTCTTTCAGGTTCTCGGACGTCGTCGTGTGCGCGACGGACTGCGGACCGGACGATCCGCTCATCGTGAGCATCGACACGATCAAGGTGACCCCCAAGCTGCGCTCCTTCGTCACCAAGAGGCCGAGGGCAAGCGCCGTGAGCGTTTCAGGGGCCAGCGTGCGCATCGATCTCGCCAGGGCCGATTCTCTGAGGTCTCTTGCAGGGCGTCGCGGTGATGGACGAGGCGAGGATAAAACCGGTGGGGCGCAGGCGAAGATGACCTCGCCGGGGCGCTGGGATTCGTTGCCCAAGGTGAGCGCCCGCGACGTCCAGCTCGAGGTGCTGTATGGCGAGAACCTACGCGTGAGATTCGAGAGCGTGCAGGTCCTGAGCGACAGGGAGGGTGATGCACCATCGATCGATCTGGGGAGAACAACCTTCACGAGCACCGGGATCGATATGCAGGCTCAGCACGTGTTCATCGATCTCGGAAAAGGGGAAGAGGATGGGCTCGTGGGCGCCGTGAGGATCAGCAATCCCATCGTCGTCTTGCACCTTCCCGCACGAGAAGGCCCGGGTGAGCCGGGCGTTGAGAAGTCGACGGTGAGCGATCATGACCCCAAAACCGGGCAGGCCCGGGATGGACCTTCCAATCTTCTGAAGCCCCTGCTCTCCATGGTCGACGAGGCCATGGCGCTCACGGTCTTGCCGGAGCCCATGGCAGGGTTTCTGCCCCATCCCCGGGTCGAGTTCAACAAGGGTGCCCTGACAATCGAAGCCTCCGGCCAGGATGCGCTCGAAGCCCGCGCTCTACGTGGTTTCATGGCCATCGAACGGCCGGGTGATTCGCTGGTCCTCGATATGGCAGGCGAAGTGGATCAGGGTCCGTTCTCCATCCACGTGATGGTGGATGCACGAGAGGTCGAGGTCGAGGCCGATACTCCCTACATGCCAGCGGGTCGAGTCGCTGGCATGTTGCCAGTTCCGGATCTCCTGAAGCTCGAAGATGCCAGGATCATGGCACACGGAACCGCCGTCCTGGATCGCCTCGCATCCACGATCGTCTTCGATGGGACACTGGGAGGTGACGGGCTCACGATAGATTCGGACAGGCTCGCGCTGGAGCCGCTGACCAGCGTGCATTTCAGGTTCGACGGGCACATCGGGGTCGATGGCGAGGACCGAAGCCTGAGCATGAGCGCGGCAGACCTGAACGTGACGGGAATCCCCATCAGGATCGAGGACGCCAGGATCGTCCGCATGGAGAAGGGATACGTGATTAAGATGACAGGCAACCTGCCGAGGACCAGGTGCCAGGAGCTGTTCAGCGCGCTCCCCTTCGGCATGCGCGGATCCTTGCCCGGGTTCATGTTCGACGGCGAGTTGGGGGCGACATTCGAGCTGGACATGGACTGGAACCAGCCCGACGACGCGGTCATGGACGTCGTCGTGGACAACCAGTGCCAGGTGGTCACCGGGGGGGATCTGAAACTCGCAAAGTTCGGTCACACGTTCACTCATCACGTCGAGGACAAGGTGGGTGAGCACGACTTCATCATGGGCCCCGGGAGCGAAAACTGGGTGGATCTGGAGGAGATCGC
>JBFYZU010000253.1:0-4292 GCA_041309365.1 Myxococcota bacterium | reverse complement strand
GGCGCGTGCCCGAGGTGCAGATGGTGAGCTCGTGGCCCAGGCGCTCGGCGGCCCTGCTCATGTTGCGAAGGGTGACCACCACGCCCGTCAGGTCGAACACCGTGTCGCTGAACCAGCCGCGGCGGATGGGGCCGTTTCGCTCGATGAGGCCGCGGCCCGTGTACTGCTTGAGGATCTGGTCGAGGAGCGGCCGGTCGTTGTGCATGAACAGGTAGGCCTGGAAGTACGGTATCAGGGCCACCGCCACGGGTGCGAGGTTGCCGAAGGCCGCGCCCGCGCCGACGAGGTCGCCGCGGAAGGCCTTGCGGAACGTGTCCTCCACGTACCCGCCCACGATCCGGCCGGAGAGCTTGTCAATCCAGTCGTAGGCCTTGGTCTCGAGCCTCTCGCCGCCCTGATGCATCTCGTTTCGCAGGGTGCGGCTCTCCCTGTGCAGCACGTCCCTGAACGTGGGCTGCACGGCAGGCGGCGGGATGGACGCCTTGGTGGGGGCGGGCTCGTTGTCGAAGATGGTCTTGAGCGCGGCCTCGAGCAGCGGGTTGGGGCTCTTTCCCTCGCTCTTGGCCTGGCTCAGGTGGTAGGTGTAGGAGACCTTGTAGATCGTGTAGCCGAACTTCTGGGCCGAGCCGTGCTCGCCGCCCGCGGTGCACCCGCCCTCGGCGACCATGCGCAGGTACTCCGAGATGGTCCTGGCCCTGGGGGTCTCGGTGAAGGTCTGGCCCACGAAGGTGCAGCTGTGGTCGTCGCTGCCGGCCGTGCGGAACTTCTTCCAGGGCTCGTGGTGGCGCGGCTCGATGCCGTACTGGTTGGCCATCCTGTCGATGTCCGCAGGCCCGAGCGAGTCGAGGATCTCGGTGAGCACCTCGTTGCTCAGCCTGTCGCGGTAGCCGTTTCGCACCTCGAACGTCTTGAACATGAGCAGCAGCCGCTCGAAATGTCCGGCCGTGAGCCGCTTGTTGATGGAGTACATGGCGTGGGCCACGGCGTGGTGGATGTGCTGCTCGTCCAGGTACACCTGCAGATCGAAGATGTTGGCGGCCAGCTTGTGGGCCTCGCGGTGCTGCGCCTCGGTGATGTCCCACAGCAGGATGTGCACCTTGCACCGGTCCTCCGGGAACGTGGTCGTGATCTCCTCGCTCACGAACGCGTCGTCGTGGTGGGCGATGGCCAGGGCCCCCTGGATGGAGTCGTGGTCCGTGATGGTCACGAAGTCCATGCCGTGGGACCTGGCCAGGAGGTACACGTCCTCGGGGTCCGCGTAGCTCTCCGGAGAGTTGATCTTCTGCAGAAACCAGGTGGCCGGCCTGACCGAGAAGCGGGTGTGCACGTGCAGATCCACGCGCGAGACCGCGGGAGCAGAGTCGTCCATCTTCGCACTCCTTCACGCTGCGGCAAACCTGGCGGCGTGCCGGCCCTACCCCTTCGACTCTTCCCTCTCCCGCTTCCCGCCGGAGGACCCGGCAGGACGGACCTACTATGTATAGTCCCCCTCGACGGGTCAAGCCATGTTTCGTTTGAAAGAAGTAAACCTTGAGCGCGTCCCGAATCACATCTACAATGTGACAGATACGGGTATGTACCCCAAGGAGCACGCCATGAGACCTGCCAAGCACCTCGCACCCTGGGTCGTCGCCGGCCTGGCCCTGTGCGCCTGCACGCCCGACACGGGGACCTTCTACTGGGACGGGATAGCGCAGGACACCTGGGCGAGCGACACCTCGGGCACGGACACGAGCGTGTACGACACCTCGGGCTACGAGCTTCCGGACATGGCGCACGTGGACAACGACGGGGACGGCTGGACCCCGAGCACGGGCGACTGCAACGACGCCGAGTACGCGGTCAACCCCGGCGCCTACGACGACCCGGAGAACGGCGTGGACGACAACTGCGACGGCGTCATGGACTCGCCCATCCGCGACTGCGACTGCGGCGCCCTGCCGACCCTGGCCGAGGGCATGGACCTGTGCGACCCGGCCTTCATCCTCGGCGCCAACACCAACTCCTACGCCTCGGCCGCGGGCACGGGCCGCGGCGTGCGCGCAGACTACGGCACCATCGGCAACGCGCTCACGCCACGCTACGGGTGCAAGTTCTCCATGGTCGGCACCGGGCCCATCGAGCCGTCCATCGCCGGCTGCGCAACGCGCCAGCCCGGCACCGACTTCTACAACCCCGGCGGAGGCGGCCTGTTCGGGTGCACCTCGACCGAGCCCGACCCGGATCCCACGCCTCCCTCGGACGGGGCCCTCATCTGCGACACGAACCAGATCATGCTCCAGCTCAAGGCCCCCACCAACGCAGCGGGCTTCAGCTTCGACTTCCTCTACATGTCAGCTGAGTACCCCGAGTGGGTGGGCGAGGGGTTCAACGACACGTTCTACGCCATCCTCGACAGGCCGACCGCGGGCGAGCACCTCAACATCTCGTTCGACGACTTCGGCGCCGAGATCGAGGTGGACAACGCGTTCTTCGAGGACCCGCCCACCACCAACATCAACGGCACGGGCTACACGGACTTCTACATCGGCGAGATCTGCGGCTCGAGCACGGGCTGGCTGCGCACGGCCTGGGAGATCGACCCCGGCGAGGTGTTCAACCTGACCTTCAGCATCCACGACGAGGGCGACGGCATCTACGACTCCATGGTCATCATCGACAACTTCCAGTGGTCCATCGAGCCCGTGGACCCGGGCACCGTCATCATCTGACGACCCCACCGGCTCCGCAGTCCATGGAGGATGGAGACGCCGGTCCAATGATCCCGAGGTGTTAGCGACGTTTCGACTTGACGTCGCGTCCGCGTCGCCGCCACGACGAGTGGGACGCCGGCTGGCAGGACCAGAGCCGAGGACCGCACCACAGCACCTAAGCCCCTGCTGATCAAACTGGATGCGCAGCCGCCTCGGATGCCTGGGCGACAGCCGGCAGATGCTCGCCGCCTGGGTCCAGGTCGATGATGACTGCTCATGAGGCGGACATCTCTCGTGCTTATACCTGTGTGTCCAGGGCCGGATGACCGGACATCTATGACTGCTCATGAGGCGGACATCTCTTGTGCTTATACCTGTGTGTCCAGGGCCGGATGACCGGACATCTATGACTGCTCATGAGGCGGACATCTCTTGTGCTTCTTACAGGTGACTACCTGGAGGCGCGATCAGGTGCTATCATCCCCATCGCCATGAAGGTCGGGACATTCGCGACACTCGCACTTCTGGTCGCGGCAGGGTGCGATCCGGGCGACGACGCCCCGCTGGACGCCTCGGCCGATCACGGGGCCGACCTGGCGCCGGACGTCTGCTCGAGTCACCCGAACACCTGCAACCTCGACGACCGCAACCCCCTCGCGCCCTGGGACTGCTGCCCTGCGTCGCAGACCTGCTGCGCGCTGTGCTACGACGCAGACCTGTGCGGGCAGCACTACGAGTGCAGGCCCACCTGCCCAGAGACCCTGCCCTGCTCGGGCGTTCCCGGCTCGGGCGGCTTTTCCTGCACCTACGACCCCGAGGACTTCGCCTCCACGGTCTACTGCCCGGTTCCAGGGGGAGCGCTGCCGGACACGGTGGTCGAGTGCTCGGCCACCTGCACGACCGGCGTGGTGTGCCCATTCGACACGGCCGCGTTCGGAGACGCGGCTCTGTGCTGCCCCGAGGCCACGACCTGCGTCACGGGCGGGTTCGGCCTCCCGTTCTGCGAGTAGCAGGAGGATGCCATGAGACGGCCGTACACCCTCATGCTGGCCCTGGCGCTGGCGAGCTGCTCGCCCGATGGCGGCAGCTTCTCGTACGACGCGGCGGACGTGGACGGGGCGGGCACCGACACGTCCGGGCTGGACACGCCCGTTGACTACACGCCGCCCGACTCGTCGCCCGACGACAACGACGCCGACGGCTACTCCCCTGCGGACGGCGACTGCAACGACTTCGAGAGGTTCGTGAACCCCGGCGCGTTCGACGATCCGGAGAACGGCGTGGACGACGACTGCGACACCGTGGCCGACAACCCTTTCACCGGATGCGACTGCGACGCGGAGCCCACGCTCGCGGGCGGGCTGGACCTGTGCGATCCGCGCTTTCTCGTCCTTGCCGAGGAGGTCGGCCCGGCCCCGGACGCGGCCTGGGGCCGCGACGTGCACACCCAGTACGGCAGCGCCGGAAACGACCTGTCCGTGCGCGCCGGCTGCGGCTACACGATCCTGGACACGGGCCGGGTGGCCCCCTACGTGGGAACCGGCTCGAACCGTCAGCCCGGCACGGACTTCTACGCCTCCACGGTGCTGGAGTGCCCGG
>JBFYZU010000252.1:0-17577 GCA_041309365.1 Myxococcota bacterium | reverse complement strand
CTGGGCCTCGTCGTGGCGGCCCTGTTCTCGTTCATGAGTGCCTGGAACGAGTTCATCCTCGCGGCGACGTTCCTCTCGAGACCGACCATGTACACGCTCCCGGTGGCTTTGCAGCACCACGTGGGTGACTTCTCCACCGAGTGGGGGCGCTTCGCCGCAGGGGCGGTCATCGTCACCGTGCCGGTCATGGTGCTGTTCTACGCCCTGCAGCGCCACCTCGTCGGAGGCCTGACGGCTGGCGGCGTCAAGGGCTGAAGCGGCCAGGGACGACGCGTCAGGCAGCCGGAAGGCCCGCTTGCATTGCCCGCATCGACCCTCCCGGGCGCGCCACGGGCCACGTGGACTGGCTCGGAAAGCCAATCGCGGCGCCGGCCGTCGCGCAGGGTGCGAGATCGATGGGAGAGAAGACATGAGCGGGTCTGGCAAAGCCGCTGAAGCAACTATCCCCGTTCGGCATCCTTGCCGCCCAAGACACCCATGGACTCGAGGTACCTGTAGAGGGTGGCCCTGCCGACGCCCAGGATCCTCGCTGCCATGGCCTTGTTGCCCCCGGACCTCTGGAGCGCCCGGCTCACTGCCGCGGGATCGAGCTTTCGCGCTCTCCCTGGTGTACGGACGACAGGGGGCTTTTGCGGCGATGCGCCTCTTCGACCGAAACGTCCCTTCATGGACGGCGCCGCGTGCTGCTTGCCTGCGGGCTCGCGGATCTCCCCGGGCAGGTGCTCGGGCAGGATCGAGGCACCGCCAGACTTCAGAAGTGCATAGCGGACGCTGCTCTCGAGCTCGCGCACGTTGCCGGGCCAGGAGTGATCCATGAGCAATGCCAGGGCACGCGGCGAGATACCCGTGTTGTGCTGGCCGTCTCTCGCCGCCTGATCGAGGAAGTGCTCCACCAGAAGTGCGATGTCGTTTCGCCTCGCCCTCAGGGGCGGAAGACGGATGGGGACGACGTTCAGCCTGTAGTAGAGATCCTCGCGGAAGTCGCCCTTCTGCACCTCCGCCTTCAGATCCCTGTTGGTGGCGCTCACGATGCGCACGTCCACCTCGAGCGTCTTCTCGTCACCGAGCCGCTCGAAGCAGCCATCCTGCAGCACTCTCAGGAGCTTCACCTGCATGGGCTTCGGGAGGTCCCCGACCTCGTCGAGAAAGAGGGTGCCCTCGTGGGCCAGCTCGAACCGGCCCTTCTTGTCCTTCATGGCGCCCGTGAAGGCACCGCGGACATGGCCGAAGAGCTCGCTCTCGAGCAGCCCCTCCGGCAGGGCCCCGCAGTTGACCGGGACGCAGGGCGTGCTCGCGCGTGGGCCCTGGAAATGGATGGCGCTTGCCACGAGCTCCTTGCCCGTGCCGCTCTCGCCCATGACGAGGACCGGGACGTTCACATCGCACACCTGACCGATGAGCTCGAGGACCTCCATCATGCAGGGCTCGCGTCCGACGATGCTCGAGTGCGTCTGGCTGGCGTGCATCTGGTCCGTGATGTCCTGCACCGTGCCGATGGAGCGGGAAGGCTCCCCGTCATCGTCGTACTCGGTCGCGCATTTCTCGTGGACGTACCTGATGGCCCCATCGCGCAAGAGGAGCCTGTGGACGATGTCGTAGCCCTTCTTCTCCCTGATCGAGATGGCGTAGGCACGGTCCACGGCTGCGCGATCGTCCGGGTGCACGGTCGCCAGGAAGGCCTCGTAGGTCGCCCCGAAAGTCAGCGGATCCAGCTCGAAGATGGAGTATATCTCGTCGGACCAGAACAGGGAGTTCGTGACCAGATCGAGCTCCCAGTGCCCGAGCAGGGCCATGTGGGCGGCCTCGCGGAGAAGAGACTCGCTCCTCTCGACGGCGTGGAGGGACTCCCTGAGCGACCTCAGCTCGACCTCGAGCTCCCCTATCCGTTGGCGAAGCTCCTTTTCCCCATCATGACCGGCCATGCATGAACTCCCGATGCCATGCCAGGGTATATGATCGGGCGCCACAATACCACCGGCGCTGGAGATGCAGGGCACCTGGGCCTGGCGAGAGGATGACGATCGAAAACGTGTCCTTCACGATGGGATCAGACAGGTTGGCTTCGCGATCCCGGCTTGTTGCGTGATCCGTCTGGACAGATACTGGAAATTCACCTATTAAGTTGTCGACTCTGACTGGAATAATGCCGATCACGACCGAAATGCGCGAGAGCCACGATCTGATCGTGTTCACCCTCCAGGGCACGGTCACGGCCAGGGAGCTCCTGGAAACGATCAGGAGCTACTGGGAGCTCGAGAACCCTGCCAGGCTGGTCCTCTGGAGGGGGGAGGCTGGCGCCACGATCGGCAGGCTGACCGCGGACGAGGCCCGCAAGGTGGCGAGCGTGGTCAGTGACTACAAGGACAGGGTTGTGCGCAGGGAAAAAGGCCGTTCTGCCATCGTTGCCCCGGCCGACGTGGACTACGGGCTCGCCAGGATGATCGAGGCGTTCCAGAAATCCGGCGAGCCCGATCTGCCCTATCAGCTGCGTGTGTTCAGGGACGAGAAGCTGGCCATGGCATGGCTCCTGGCAAAGTGATCCCTTCAACCACCGGCGAGCGCCCTCAGATGCGACCACGACTTCCGGGCGACCCTTTCCAGCACAGGCCCCGCATCCCTCACTGCATCCTGGACCGAGCCCGTCTCGGAAACCAGGTCGCGGATGGCATCGAAATGGGCCGGTACGAGCACTCCGCCCGGATCTTCGAGCCTGCCGCAGAACGCCACCACGGGCTTGCCCCGTCTGCGGGCGATGCCCGACACCCCGGACGGGAGCTTGCCCATGAGGGTCTGTCCGTCCATGCATCCTTCTCCCGTGATCACGAGGTCGGCCTCCTCGACTCTCGCCTCGAGCCTGGTCGCCTCCGCGATCACCTCGAACCCCGAACGGATCCGTGCCTGGCAGAACACCACGAGAGCGGCCGCCAGGCCCCCGGCAGCACCACCCCCTCTCAGATGCGCCACGTCGATCCCCCTGGAGTCGTACATGGCCCTGGAGAGGGCGATCAGCCCTGCCTCGAGCTTTTCGACCTGCGATGCGGTGGCCCCCTTCTGCGGCCCGTAGATGCGGGCCGCCCCCTCTGGGCCAACCATGGGATTCTGCACGTCGCCGGCCACGACGACTCTCGACTCGCCCAGCCTGGGGTCCAGGCCCGAGGCGTCCAGCCGGCGCACATGGACGAGCGACGAGGCAACGGGTGCCAGCTTCTGTCCCCGTGCGTCGAGCAACCGCAGGCCCAGTGCGTGGAGCATGCCAGCTCCACCATCGCACGTGGCGCTGCCACCGGCGCCCACCAGGATGGAGCTGGCTTTTCGGTCGAGAGCCGCCCTCACCTGATCGCCCACGCCCCAGGTGGCACTGGCCATGATGTCCCGGTCTCGCTCCGACACGAGGCCCATCCCGGACGAACCGGCCACCTCGATGGCTGCGTCCCAGCCTGCGGATCCACGGGCGTCCAACCAGGACGCCATGACCGGCCGGCCGAGGGGATCCCTGCAGGGAGTGACCACGATGGAGCCTCCGGTGGCTGCATGCAGCGCCTCGACCAGGCCCTCTCCACCGTCCGAGACGGGCACGATCAGCACGTCGTCCCGATGCCCGGAAGCCTGGATCCCCCGGGCCACGGCCCGACCCGCGTCGAGAGAGGTCAGGCTGCCCTTGAAGCTGTCGATGGCGACCAGGATGCGCATGTGACGATGACAGTGCGATTACCACGGCATGGCCCCCCCCACAACGGCTCGCTGTAACCATTCGAGATCCAAGCGTATATGAGATACCGGAGATGAGGCCTTGACAATTTCTCGATTAACCTTACACACGCGGGGCTCCTGTTGAATTACAGTAAAGAACGATTGGAGGAAACCAGATGAGCACACATACCCAGGGGGTTGGCCTCATGGGGGTCATCCCGGGGGGGGGATCCGCGCAGAGTCTGGCGCTGGATCTCGAAGTGCTCGTGAAGCTCGGCAAGACCAAGGGGTACCTCACCCACAAGGACATCCTGGGCAAGCTCCCGGCCCGGGTGGACGACCCGGCCATGGTGGAGGAGCTGCTGGACACCATCGTGCGCCAGGGCATCGAGGTGGTGGAGCAGCCACCCGAGACGAAGCGCGCGACGGCACCGAAGCAGGAGACGGAGGAGGACCCTCAGGATCCGGAGAAGTACCGGTCCACGGATCCGATCCGTCTCTACATGAGGAAGATGGGTAGCGTCCCTCTGCTGGACAGAGACGGCGAGGTCCGTATCGCGAAGATGATAGAGACGTCCCAGAACCGCATCTTCACCTTGATGCTGGGCTGTCCGCTGGCCGTGGAGCAGATCATCGAGCTGGGCGAGCAGATCCGCAAGGGCGAGCTCGACGCGCGCAACATCGTCACCCAGAGCGGGGAAACGGCCGTGGATCCCGAGGTGGAGGAGGAGCGCAACGCCCATTTCGTGGAGCTCGTCGCTGCAATCCGCAAGGAGCACCGCGAGCTCGCACGCCTCAGGGCCGGAGCCTCTTTCAAGGGATTGACCGACAGGAGGCGCGCCAACCTGGAGAAGAAGCAGGCCGTGCTGCAGAAGAGCATCGTGGACAGGCGGCACGATCTGGAGCTGGACCGCGCGACGTTGGACCGAATCGGGGACAGGCTCGAGAGGGTCGTGGTCGCCGTCAACGACGCTCGCCGCTGCATCACCGAGGTCGAGCGGAGCCGCCAGATGACCGCACGCGAGATCCGCAACGCCATCCGCCGTGCCAGGACCTCGCGCACGCGCCAGGAAGAGCTCCGTGCACTGCGCGAGGCCGAGGCCTCGATCCGCGAGCAGGAGAAGGCGCTCGCCCGCATCGAGGCGCAAGCCGGCATGAGCGGCGACGAGCTGGCCACCTTCTGCGTCGACCTCAGGACCGCGCAGCGAGATCTCCTCAGGGCCAGGTCCGAGCTCGTGGAGGCCAACCTGCGGCTGGTGGTCTCCATCGCCAAGCGCTACGTGGGCAGGGGGCTGCAGTTTCTCGATCTGATCCAGGAAGGCAACATGGGGCTTCTCAAGGCCGTCGAGAAGTTCGACTACAGGCGCGGGTACAAGTTCTCCACGTACGCCACGTGGTGGATCCGCCAGGCCATCACGCGCTCCATCGCGGATCAGGCTCGCACCATCAGGATCCCGGTGCACATGGTCGAGAGCATGAACAAGTGCATGCGGGCCACCAGGACGCTGGTGCAGGAGCTCGGCCGCGAGCCCGTACCCGAGGAGATCGCAGCGGCCATGGACATCCCCCTGGACAAGGTCCAGCGCATCCTGCGGATCACCAAGGAACCGGTGAGCCTCGAGGCACCCATCGGAGAGGACGGCGACAGCCACCTGGGAGACTTCATCGAGGACAGCACGTTCCGTTCCCCGGTGGAGGATGCCATGCAGACGAACCTCACGGATCAGGCCCAGAAGGCCCTGAGCTCGCTCAGCACCAGGGAGGAGAAGATCCTGAGGCTGAGATTCGGCATAGGGACCAGGACCGATCACACGCTCGAAGAGGTGGGGCACCAGTTCAACGTGACCCGTGAGCGCATCCGCCAGATCGAGGCCAAGGCGCTACGCAAGCTGCGCCGCCCCCAGCCCGCCAGCTGCTTCGACGGCTTCATAGACACGTTCTAGAAAGCCCCTCGCACCGGAAAGAGATCCCCGCGATCGTGACCGGGAAGCCTTGCCCGGAGGCGAGATCCAGGTATACTGTAACCGATGCATCGAACGAGGAGGGGTGGCATGGCACGATCGCCAGGCAGGACGATGACAGGGTCGGGCAGGGTCCTTCTCGCTCTCTGGCTCGCATCCTGCGGAGCGGACCACGAGGGCCCTTCCATCACCGTCGACGTGACCGGCGACGACACGACCATCGCGGATCCCGGATGGGACCCGGCAGTGGACAGCGTCCCGGCGGACACGATGCTGGAGATCCCGGAGGTGCCGGACGTGCCGTTCGACGACATCTGCTACGCGGAGGATCTGCCGCTGCAGTACGACGTGCGCTCCGACGTGCTCATCGTTCTGGACCGGAGCGGATCCATGGCCATGATGCTCACCCATCTCGAGAACGCGGTGAATGCCATCGTGGGCGCCTCGGACGACAAGATCTGGTTCGGTCTCATGCCGTTCCCATCCTCCGTTACGCCCAATGTCTGCACCCTCCTGAATCCCTTCTCGCAGTGCTACGTGCCCGCCCTGCCCCACGTCATGCTCGGACCGCTCAACGCGGCGCCGATCGCCAGCGTGTTCTCCGGCCTGAACATCTGCGGCTCGACCCCGACCAGCGCCACCCTCCAGAGCGCGCTGGCCTACCTCTCGACCACGTCCACGGGGCACGACCAGTACGTGCTTTTGGCCACCGACGGAGTCCCCAACTGCAACGGATCGCTGGACGGCGACACCTGCACGTGCCTCGACACGGAGACCGGATGCTCCGGAAACCCCGAGTCGTGCCTGGACGACCAGGCCTGCTACGATGCCCTCGACGCCCTGAGCTCTGCCGGTATACCGACCTACGTGCTCGCCATGGGCGGCGCCTTCTCGGGCTCCGACATCGCCATACTCAACAGCATGGCAGTCCATGGCGGAACGGGCGCCTATTATCCGGCCGAGAACCCAGCCGACATCCTGACGGCCTTCGAGAGCATCATGAGCGCAGTCGTCCTCTCGTGCGAGTTCGAGCTCAATCCTTCGGACGCTGCCGATCCCACGCTCGTGAACATCTACGTGGGCGGTGTCATCGTCCCGAGGGACGAGTCTCACTCGAGCGGGTGGGACTATCTCGACTCCGACACCATCATGTTCTACGGGCCGCTGTGCGAATCGATCATGGAAGGTGACGTGTCGACCGTGTCGGCGTCCTACGGGTGCCCGACCGTCTTTCTCTGATCTAAAGTGCCGTGACCCAGACCTTCTGCATGACGACCGCATCGAGGGGCATGTCCTTCTCGTCCGTGTCGACCTGACCGATGGCCTCCATGACCTCGAGGCCCGAGACGATCTGCCCGATGACGGTGTAGTTGCCGTCGAGCTTGTGGATGTCCTCGAGACAGAAGTAGAACTGGCAGGATGAGTTCTCCTTCTGCGGGTTCACGTCGTCGCTCTTGCGGGCCATGGCCATGCACCCCTTGTCGTGCAGCCTGGCGATCTCCGCCGGTACGGTGTACCCGAGACCGCCCGCTCCCGTGGCGTCGGGATCGCCTCCCTGGATCACGAAGCCCTCGATGATCCTGTGGAACGTGAGCCCGTCGTAGAACCCCTCGATGGCCAGGTTGGCCACGTTCGTCACGTTCCCGGGAGCGTCGGCAGGAAACAGCTTCACGACGATGAGACCGAATCCGGATACCTGCACGTGCAGGTACATGTCCTCCGGGAGCATGTCGGGGGCGAGCTTCTGGGTCAACACGTCGCCGTAGCCTGCCCCGGCGGGCGTCGCCGCGGGAGGTCCCGACTCGGAAGGCTTGGGTCCACACGCGCAGAAAAAGAGGAGCGCACATGTCGCAATGTCCTTCACGATCACCCTCCTTGGAAACGCATCCATCCGATCTTGCATCGTCCTGATGGGGACATGCTCGGGAATAACCGGCCTGACGTCAAGAAGGGACTGGCCCGCGATCGTCACGACCTTCGCCTGCGCCCTGCATGAAGACACCCAGGCGATGATGCACGATGGCACGCACCAGCTTCTCCGTGAAATCCAGCGCCAAAATCACGTCGTCCGGATCCACATTCTCCGGGCTGTCCGTCATCTGGTGGTAGTGTCGGGGCGCCTGGATCGACGGGTCCACGCAGCCTATTCCCACCCCGTCGTATCCTGCGTACCTGAATGGCAGCACGTCCGTGGCGCCGGATGGGATAGCGAAGGGGAGCACGGAGCCGACCTTGGGGTTCATGTCCGCCACCTCGCGGATCAGGTCCCCGAGCCACCCGGGCACCGGCACTCGCCACAGCTCGCCCTCCTCGAAGTAGCGCAGCTCCCCTCCCGAGAGCCCGTCCAGTGCGATGACCACTGTCTTCTCCTTGTCCCACATCTTCCTGCGATCGTCCAGCAGGGCCTGGGCGCCACCCATGCTGGCCTCCTCCGCACCCGTGATCGCGAACACCATCTCCACGTTCGCCGGCTTGAACGGGGCCAGGCGCCGGGCCAGCAGGGCCACTGCCGCCACCCCCGTGAGATCGTCGTTGGCGCCGGGGACGATCTGGTCTTGCAGTACGAGCTGCATGTTGATGACGAACGCCACCAGCGCCGGGACCGTGAGCAGCGCCTCGAGCGGCCTGAGCGGCCATGTCAGCGGCCCGAGATAGATCCTCGCGAGGTCGAAGCCGGCCAGCACGAACTGGCTGTAGGTGGGCACTGCGAGCGTGCGGCCCAGGAATCGCAGGGGCCGTGGAAGGCTGTCGGGATTGGTGGACCGGATGAGCTTCGGATGGAACAGGATCCCGGTGAAGGCCGCGTCGATGTGCCCCATGACGACGATCCTGAGCTCCGGCTCGCCATCCGCGGGCAGCGTGACCACCAGGTTCTGCGAGGGCCTGTAGGGAAACAGCCTCCTCAAAACGAAGGCCCTGCGCGTGGAGTCCAGGAAGAAGGACGTGCCGGCCAGTGCGTGCAGCACGAACCCCATCGCCGGTGCCATGCCCGAGACCAGGGTGCCGGCCGTGCCGAGCCCGAAGTGGAGGGCGAGGTTCGCGTACAGGCTGTCGTTGAACTGGAAGCCTTCCAGGTAGGACTGGAATCCCAGCCTGCCGAGCTCGTCCTGCATGATCTGCTGGGCGCGAAGCTCGTCCCTGCTCGTGGGCTGCCTGCGCGGGCACTCGTCAACGATGGTCCTGATGAGCCGCGCCACGTACTGCCTCTCGTCGAGCTGTGCCTCGAAGTCGATGCTGGCGATCTCCTGATCCGTCATGTCTCCGATCCTCGTTCGCACACAGCTTTGCCTCTCGCCTGTCATGCTCCCGTCATGGCCCGGCGTCCATCTCGCTCTGGCGCGCCCCGTCGCAGGCGAGCTTCATGGATAACCCGGATCTCGGTTCGAGATCAACGAACCGCCATACGATGAGCTCGTTTCCGACACGGCATCCGGGCTCGCCTTCCACCAGCGCTTCCTCGACCCGCCCACCCGGGTCCTCGACCATGACCTCGAGCTCCCCGATGGGGCCACGCCAGTACGCTCCCGATCCGATGATGTAGGAGAACGAGCACCAGGCCTGCTGCACGTAGCTGACGTCGATCACTCCCCCGTGAGCAACGAGCGGCTCGCCCGGGACCACGACATCGAAGAACGTCGCATCTTCGCCCACGGACAGTCCCGGCCCCTCCCCCGGGATCGTCTCCAGCTCGAGCGGTGCGAGGCCCTCGCCGGCAAGCGCCACTCGAAAGCCACCCGCCTCGGCGCCACGCGGCACGGGGAAGAACATCCGCTGATCCACCTGCTCTCCGTGCATCCCGAACGAGAAGATGGCCTCCACCGACACCTCGCTCGCTCCCACCCTCACCGCGAGCGTCTCCTTGTCGAGCGACAGGCCCATGTGCTCGACCCACGGGTATCGCAAGACTGCCACGGTGCCCAGGCTGCACCCCTCGGCGCAGAGAGCCATCATGGCCACGAGCACGTGCCCGGTTGTCATCGAGGGCCGCCCTCTGAAGCAGGAACCCGGCTTCATGCGCATACCAGGCGGTCGCCCCGATGCACGGGTCAGGCGCCGATTGCATGGAGCGAGAAGAAGTCGCCCGCGCGGGGATCGACCCAGATATCCTCTCGCAGCTGGCGCTGCATTCCGGAATCGAAGGTCACGAGCATGCGCTGCTTGGGCAGCTTGAGCACCACGGTGCCGGTGCCGAGGTCCGGGAACCAGATGCGATCACCCACCTCGTAGTGCCGCCGCGGATCGTACATGGCCTGGTCACGAAGGTCGCGGACGCGCTCGTACACGTCCAGCCGCACGAACGGCCAGGACTCGTCCCCGATCATGGAGGCGAGCCCACCGGATGGCAGACCGAGCCTGAGAGACACGATGTCGGAGGTGCGGCCCGCGCCGGTCACCAGGCCGAGATCCTCTATCTCGTCGAGCAGGGTCTTCAGGCAGCTGCGAGGCACGTGGCGAACGGGATCGCCCGGACCTCGGCGGAACGCCACTGGCTCGCCCGCACACAGCATTCGCTCGAGGGCCCTGAGCGCGTGCATGATGGCCGAGGGCGCTGCGTGCAGCTCTCCCGTGTGGTAGCGCATGATCGTGGACGCCGGGATGCCCAGCTCGTCCTCGAGCCACTGGTAGAGAAACGAGGTGGACCTCATGCCGAGCCGGCTGCGCAGCTTCTCGACCCAGCGGTTCAACTCGTGGGTGGACACGATGATGCCTTCCTCGAGCTCTTCCTCGAGACCGGCCACCGAGGGATCGCCGTACTCGTCGAAGATCTTCTCGCCGTTCGCGAGCCGCGTCCCTATGTCCTGCACGCACTCGAGCACCCGCAGATCGGCACTCTCCAGCTCCTGCCGGTGATACCTGAGGACCGTCGTGGGATGCAGCCCGGTCTGCTCGGCCACGAGCCTGTGGAGCTTGTTGGGAATCCTCAGTCCAGCCTTCTCGATGACCTCGTCCATGGCACGGGCAATGAGGCCAGAGCTGACCCTTTCCTGCATCGTTCCTCCGTGTCCCCACGTTCCATCAATGCATGAAGGATGCCATCGATAGTATTCAATGATTACATGATGTTACAAGTATCGAAAAGGTCAGATATGGAACAATGAGGAACAAGACGTCATCCGTGTATGGAACATACCGATCCATAATGGAACAGACGAATCATTCGAGGTCGTACTTGCGCATCCATCGCCAGAGGGTGTTGCGGGCTATGCCCAGGGCCCTTGCCGCCTCGGTCTTGTTCCATCGGTGCTCCCGCAGCACGGCGAGGATCTCCCTGGCACGCGGGCTGGTGCGCCCGGCAGGCTCGGGAACGTCGAAACCGCCTGGCGCACCAGGCTCGCGCCTGCGGCTCCTGACCTCTGGCGGAAGGTGACGCACGTCGATGTCCTCCCCCCTGCCGAGGATGAAGGAACGCTCCAGGATGTTTTCCAGCTCGCGGACGTTGCCGGGGTAGTCGTACTCCAGGAGGACCTCGAGGGCCGAAGCCGTGACTCCCGGAGGCTTCTTGCCCATCCTGCGCCCGAGCCTGGAGAGCAGGTGGTCGGTGAGCAGCGGGATGTCCTTGCGCCTGTCCTTGAGCGGCGGGATGACCAGAGGCACGACGCCGAGCCTGTAGTAGAGGTCCTCGCGAAAGGCCGAGGCCTCTATGAGCTGGTGCAGGTCCTTGTTGGTGGACGCGATGACCCGCACGTTCACACGGACCGAGCCTGTCCCTCCCAGCGGTTGGACCTGACCGTCTTCCAGCACCCTGAGCAGCTTGACCTGGAACGCGGGGCTGAGTTCGGCCACCTCATCCAGAAGCAGCGTGCCACCGTGGGCCTCGCGGAACCGCCCGAGCCTGTCCCTGATGGCGCCAGTGAACGCACCCTTGACGTGACCGAACATCTCCGACTCGAGCAGCGTATCCGGGAGGGCTCCGCAGTTTACGCGCACGTAGGGACCTTCGAAGCGGGGCGAGAGGTTGTGGATGGCCTGGGCCAGAAGCTCCTTGCCTGTGCCGCTGGCACCCTGGATGAGGACGGGCGAGCCGGAGTCGGCCACGTCCGGCAGCACCCGGAACAGCTCGACCATCTGCTCGGTGGTGCCCACGATGTCCGCGAACACGTGCTTGTCGTCCAGCTCGCGCCTGAGAGCCTCGAGGTCGCTCACGTCGCGGAAGATCTCGATGCCACCCACGAGCTTGCCGTCGCCGTCCTTGAGGACCGCTGTGTTGACGAGCAGGGGGACAGGCTCATCGCTGGCATTGGTGATGTCCATGCGGACGTTGCGTCTCGGCTCGCCCGTCTCCATGGTCTGCTTGAGCGCACAGCGTCCCTTGCACGAGTCCGATCGCAGCACCTGGTGGCAGCTCTTGCCGATGACCCGCTCGCGTGTGACCCCGATGATCCGTTCGGCCTCGGCATTGATGGAGGTGACCCGGAAGCGCTCGTCCACGGTGAACACGCCCTCGGTGATGGAGTCGAGGATCATGGGGAGCAGGCTGTTCACGTCGTGGCTCATATGACACTCCCGGGGTCGCCCGGTCGAGTATCGGCGCAGGCCCCTCCCCCGTCAACCAGGCTCAAGAGAAGCGCGCGAGGGGCACAGGACAGGTTCGAAGCAGGGCGCACAGCGCGTCCAGATCCTCGCGCGAGCCGAGCCTCGAAGCCACGTGCCGGGCCTGGACCGTCGCCCCCCTGCCCTTCAGGTAGCGCAGGACGAGCTTGCGCGTTCGAGCGTAGCCGAGATGCCTGCCGTGGTGCTCCACCGTCGTCTCCACGTGCTCCACGATGACGTCGATGAGCTCCTCCGTACCGGGCGCAGGGTCGGGCACGGGCTCGGCCGGGAGCTCCCCGCCCTGCCAGGGATCCGGCCCTTCGAGGTGTGCGAAGAGCCAGGGGTTGCCCATGGCGCCGCGCGCCACCATGAAAGCATAGGGACGCACCAACCTTCGCATCTGCTCCATGTGCCATCGCGAGTAGATCCCTCCGTTTCCGATGACCGGAACTGGAGAGAGGGCCACGATCTCGGCGAGCACGTCGAGGTGCACCGGTCCACCGTACTTCTGTCTTGGCGGCCGTGCGTGAACGGTCACCGCCCGTGCTCCTGCGTCCGCGGCGCAGTGGATCACCTCGAGGACGGGCCCGGCCGTTGCCCTCCCCGTGAGCCTCATCTTGACCGTGGCCGGCACTTCCGTGCTGGCGCACATGGCTCTCACGCACGCGTGCACGAGGTCCGGATCGTCGAGCATGGAGCAACCCTGACCCTTGCGGCGGACCTTGGGTGCCGGACAGCCCAGGTTGAGGTCGACCACGTCGGGGCGAAGCGGGACGATGCGTTCGCAGGCCGAGGCGATCTTGTCGGGATCGTTGCCCACGACCTGCACGCCGAACCAGTCCTCCTCCTCGCCACGCTCCGCGATGCGCTCCGTGCGGTGAGAACCGATGGAGAGGGCCGAGGCGTCCACCATGGGGGCGAATGCGTACCGCATGCCGAAGCGACGGGAGATCCTCCTGAACGGAAGGTCGCCGTATCCCGACAGCGGCGCGAGGACGACGGCTCCACGGGGAAGGAAGGAAAGCTCGGGCATGTCCGTCCCGTCCGGCATGAGGACCTGTATCTAACCGTTCCCGCCTCGTGGATCCAGCCCGATCTACGGAACCTGATGACAGGGGGCGCACTCCATTTCTGGCTTGCTCTTCTTGGTGGCGCCGGGATCCTCGTGGCACCCGATGCAGAGCCCGTGCATGGCCGTCAGGTAACCGGCCGCGAAGATCGTGACAAGCAGGGAAGGCAGGAGCCAGTCCTGCGTGCGGCCGAGCTTGCGGGAGGCAAGGTTCGAGAACCTGCCGTCGATCACTGCGGCGATGGCGCCCGTCGTGACCAGGGTCATGCGATCCGCGATCTCGACCGGAATGGCCGGCAAAATGTGGCTCGCCCGGGGGGTAGCGACTTTCTCATTTAATGCGGACGCGCGCCAGGAGCATGCCTCCTTCCGATCGGTCCTTGCCCGCACGACGGCGCCAGGCTAACCTCTGCGGATCCAAGACATGGGAATGAGGAGGAGAAGAGGGCCATTTCTGAAGTGGGCCGGAGGAAAGGAGCAGCTGCTCGACAGGTTCGAGGACCTGTGGCCGGAGCGGATCGAGCGCTACGTCGAGCCGTTCCTCGGAAGCGGCGCCGCCTTCTTCCGGCTCGGGCCGAGGATCGAGACCGCGTCGCTCAACGACGTGAACGGGCAACTCGTGGAGCTGTTCGTGCACGTGCGCGACCGGCTCCTGGCCCTCGTCGATGCCCTGCGCGAGCTCGACGGCCCGGGCGCCAACACGGCCGAGACATTCTACGAGAGGCGTGCGAGGTACAACGCCCTCGAGCGTCATGGATCCAGCGTGGAACGCAGCGCGCTGTTCATCTACCTGAACCGGACGTGCTTCAACGGCCTCTACAGGGTCAACTCCAGGGGCCTGTTCAACGTGCCGTTCGGCCGCCACGCGAATCCCACCATCCTCGACGAGCCTCGTCTGCGTCACGCCAGCATGCTTCTCTCGAAGGCTGCCTCCATCGACTCCATGGACTTCGAGCGTTTCCTGAAAGAGACGTGCATCGAGGGCGATCTCGTCTACCTGGATCCCCCCTACGTGCCCGTGTCCTCCACGTCCAGCTTCACGAGCTATGCCAGAGGGTCGTTCTCGGAAACGGACCAGCGCAGGCTGGCCTCGGTGCTCGTGGATCTGCACGAAAGGGGCGTGCGCTGGATGCTGAGCAACTCGCACACGGAGCTCACCACGACCATCTTCGTCAAGGAGCTCATGGGACGGATCGGCCTGCCCACCATCCCACCCCATGTGATCGAGCTTCCGGCCCGCAGGGCCATCAACTCCCGCACGGACCGGCGCGGGCCCGTCATGGAGTACGTCATCCGCAACTTCGCGAGCCGGCAGGAGGAGTGAAGCTTTCGGCACCTTCCACTGCACCGTCCACAGAGCCGGTGGGAACGTCAGTTGAAGAGGATCTCCTCGACCCTCGTGCACTTCTTCGCTCCGTTGCCGAGGTCGGTGCAGGCGAAGACGACCTTGGAGTTCGCCGCATTCGAAGGGTCCACGGCCACGGCGGCCATCTGTCCCTTCACGATGCCCTCTGCCTCGGATATGGGTATGGTCACCTCGGGCGGGCGGTTCGTGGTCGTGCCATCGTCCTTGAAGCACTGCTCGCGGTACACCACCTGGCCATCCTTGGTGATGTGGTCCACCACGCTGGTGTCGTAGCAGTTGAAGCTCTCCCAGGACGTCTCCTGGCCCTTCCAGGTGATGGTGGCCATCTTGCCGCCGTCCTTGACGCTCTCCACGACGCCCCTGACGACGCTCACCCCCGGATGGAGGGCCTGGATCTGCTCCTCCCAGTCCGGACGGCCGCTGGCGAACATCTTCTCGGGCACGGTGAGGCAATCCAGGCCGCACCACGTCGGCTTGTAGGGCATGACCAGGCCCTTGGCCTCTCCGAGGTTCGAGCCGAGCTTGGCCTGCATCTGGTCGTCCTTCGTGATCTCGGCGGCCACCGCCGTGTATATCTTCTCGAACAGCGCGACCTCCCTGCGCTCGGCTCGCAGGATCTCGGCCTCTGCCAGCGCTCCGGCGTAGTCCTTCCGCCCAAGGCGGCACAGGACCATGTTCTCCGTGATCCAGTAGCCGAGGTCCGTGGTCATGAGCTGCCAGGCGCTGTCCTTCGTGGGATGGGACCTCTCGAGGTACGAGGCGCGGGCCTGCGTCAGCGTGTCGTCGCAGTCCTGCGGGACCTGGGCGCCGAAGGGCTGGTACGCGAACCAGGCGCGGAAGCTGGACACGAAGTTGTAGATGTCCTGGTACTGGGCCCTCTGCTGCATGTAGCCGTTGAGGACCCGGTGGGGGACGTCGAAGAAGATCTCCCTGTCGCGGGGATTGAGCCCGGGGTCATTGGCCCACTTCTCGCTCTGACCGGAGATCCACAGCGCCGCCTGGTTGTAGCGGTGCATGATCGTCTGCACGTCGGTCGCGTCGAACCCCGGATACGACGAGACGCCCTTCTCGAACGCCTCGGGAAAAGCCAGCTCGAAGCTGAGCCCGCACTTCTGCATGATGTGGTAGTAGGTCTCCGCCTTCGCGTCCTGGGAGCACAGGATGAGGTGCACGCCGTGGTACACGGGATCCAGGTCCACCTCCGAGTAGATGAACTCCTCCACGTCGATGCGCGCACCCGGCGCGCTCGATCCGTACATCCCGTCGCCGCAGGCTAGGGCGATGACGTTGCGGTCGGCGATGTTCAGGCCATCCCTGTTCATCCCCTTGGCCTGCTCGCACTGGGTGATCTGCTCGTGGGTCTTCAAGGGCGGGCCGTCATCCTCCAGGGTGGCGTCGGCCGGAACGAGCATGGACCCGAACAGGGTGCATCCGCCCGAAGCGATATATGGAGCCAGCGTGGCGATGGCGAGCCAAGAGCGACCCATGGGGGGCAATCCTAGCACAACTCGAGTGCCTGTCACGGGATGAACGGTGTGGGGTCGTCGACCGGGTCGGGATTGCTCTCGAGCCTCTTCACCAGCTCCACGAGCTCGGGCACGCCCGGCGCAACGGCCAGGGCCTGTCGTGCGGCACGCAGGGCCCCGGCGGTGTAGCCGCGACGCGCCAGCACGAGGGCACGGTTGTAGAGCCACCAGAGCACGAACCGGCGGGTCTGCGGCTCCGCGAGCGCCACGCCGTGCCGCGCCAGAAGATCGTCGATGTCGGCCGCGGACTCGTCGGCGGCCGACATCACGTCCCTCATGGCGACGGGCTCGGGGCTGTACGCCATGAAGATCCCGGCAGGCTCCAGGTACTGGATGTGCCCCTTCTCGAGGAAGGGATCCGGCTCCACGTAGACGTGCCTGTCCTGCGAGAGCGAGGCCATCTCCGACGCCGGGAGCGCACCGGATACGAGATAGCTGCGCACGATGGGCGCGAGGTCGGGCCAGGTCTGCACGAGCACGGCCGCCTCCCCCCGATAGCCCACGAAGGCGAGCGGGACGTGCCGGACGTCCGGCCTCTCGCCTTCCACCACGCGCCCGTACCAGGTCAAGAAGCTCGTGGCGTACAGCGTTGTCACGGCCACCGAGCCAGGCGGGATCCCGGCCGCGCCGAGCTCCCTGAGGGCGGTCTGCGACCTGCGTACCCCGTCACCTCGCTTGCACAGAGATACGGTCGTGGGCACGTGCACCGAGATGGAGAAGCACACGAAGAGGGCGATCGCCAGGACCGCCGATCCCCGCAGCCATCGCCTCTGACCGGCGAGGCCGTGCAGGGCGGCCGCCAGCGCCGTGATCGCCGTCACCAGGAGCACGAGGACCACGAGCAGGTAACCCATCACGTCGGGATTTGTGCGGTCGAACTGGAGCATCATCCGTCCGCCCACGGACGTTGCGGCCGCCACCAGGACGAAAACGCCGCAAGCCCTGGCCTTGCGGATGCGCACGGCGAAGTAGAACCCCCCGAAAGAGAGCACGGCCATGCCGATTCCCACCTGCTCGGCCACGAGGAAGGCCGCTCCCCCCAGGTCGCCTGCCTGCGTCCAGCCGCTCCCGATGCTCTTCTGGTACACCTTGGCCGAGACGAGCCACATGAAGTCGCCGATGGTCTCCACCCGTCCGAGGATCATGGAAGGCTCCACGACCCCGCGAATGGGGATGAGCGCATAGACGCAGAGCCCGGCCAAGACCATGACGACGCAGATCCCCATCAACCGGATCGGTGCGACGAGCCTGGTGGACAGGGCACTGAAGGTCAGTCCTGCGATGGCAGCCGGGACCATGAGGACACCTGTGAGGTGGTGATTGGCCAAAGAGAGGCCGAGCACCAGAGACGCGAGGCAGATGAAGCGGGAGCGCACGCCGCGAGCGCCACGGCTCGACTCCGCAGCGAGCATGCCTCGCACGAGGCACCAGGCG
>JBFYZU010000251.1:0-13107 GCA_041309365.1 Myxococcota bacterium | reverse complement strand
CCGGGCGGAGGGCTGGGCCGCGGGCGGGGGCGAGGCAGGCGCAGGGGCCGGGGATGCCGGCATGCCCTCGCCTCCACGCAGCCGCCTGAGCACGTCCAGGTCCGCGGGATCGCCGTGCTCGGCGAGGAGCTCGTAGTAGTCCGCGGCCTTGGCCGCATCTCCGAGCCTTTCCAGGTGCAGGCGGCCGAGCCTGCGCAGGATGGGCACCCGCTCCTGCGAGTCCGCGATGGAGTCGAAGCAGCGCTCCAGCCTCAGCCTCATGTCCTCCCAGCGCGCGGCCCGGGCACAGCTGCTCTCGTACAGATCGAGGCAGGCCTCGTGGACGGGCAGAAGGTCCAGGGCCGTCTCGAGGTACTGCAGGGCGATGTCGTCCTCGCTGAGCTGGGCGAGCCTGTAGAACGCATCGGACGCCAGCCTGCGGTCGCCCGTGGCCTCCTGTCCCGCGTCGATGCGGCGGATGAGCAGGGTGCCGAGCTCGTACAGGACGTCGGGGTTCGTGGGGGTCAGCTCGTAGGCCCGCTTGAGCGTCAAGAGGGCCGAGTCCCAGTCGGAGAGCTGCTGCTCGTGCAGGATGGCGAGCTCGCGGTACAGCGCGATCCTGCGCTCCCGGTCCGGCTCGGCGCTGATCTCCATGTCGTAGAGACGCGCGGCCGTTTCGTAGTTGGCCGCGTTGACGTAGATCTCGCGGGCCAGGTAGATGGCCATCACGTTGGTGGGGTCCGACTGCGTGGCGCGCTTGTAGAACGTCACGGCCACGTCGGGCCTCTGGTAGTAACCTCCCCAGATCTCGCCTATCTGCTGGTAGAGCGCGGAACGCAGGGATGCCGACTCCTTGCCCGGCTCGTAGTTCTCGAGGCCCTCGACCCATCGGGTGAGGATCTGCAGGAGCGCCTCATAGTTGCCGGCCTCGCGGTAGATCCGTTCGAGCCGCTCGGCGCTTCCCCGGTGGCTGGGCACCACCTCCATGGCGCGCAAGAACGTCGACGTTCCCCTGGCCGGGTCTCCGATCCTGTCGAGCCAGAGCTCGCCCGCACGGTGGTAGAGATCCGCGGCCTCGCCGTCGGATCCCAGGTGAGCGGCGCGTGTCTCCAGCAATACTGCGAGGTCACCCCACATGCCATTTTTCATGTACGCGTTCCGCAGAGCGGAAAATGCTGACATATCAAGGGGATCCGCAGCAAGCCTCTGCTTGTAGATGTCCACATCCGACGGCATGGCGTGAATTTATCATCCGGAATTTTGCCATTCAAGCCAATTATATGGCTTTTGATCGTTTACCTGTAAATCACATGAGGACACCGAAGGAGAACGGGCGGTCAAGAAGGACGGATCTCGTCGCCGGGATCGGCAGGCGCCTGGCCGTGGGCGTGGCCACCGTGTGGGTCGTGGCCACGCTCGTGTTCTTCGCCATCCACCTCTTGCCCGGCGATCCCGTGGCGCAGATCCTCGGCGAGGATGCCCCTGCCGAGGCCAGAGAAGAGCTCAGGGCGAAGCTCCACCTCGATCGCCCCATCCACGAGCAGTACGGCATCTACATGGCCGGCCTCGTCACCGGCGGCCTGGGCCAGAGCTTCCGCTGGCCGGAGCGCAGCGTGGGGTCGCTGCTCGCCGAAGCGTTCCCGCACACGATGAGGCTGGCTCTCGTGTCCATGGCCGTGGCGCTGGGGCTGGCGCTGCCTCTGGGCGTGCTGGGCGCCTCCCTGGGTGGCGGCACCCTGAGAGGGGCGCTGGACGTGGGGGCTCTCGTGGGCCTCGCCACACCCAACATATGGCTCGGACCGGTCCTCATGGTCGTCTTCTCGATAAAGCTCGGATGGACTCCACTCCCGGGAGACGACCCTAGCGGGCTCGGGTCCTTGATCCTGCCCGCCATCACGCTGGGCACGGCCCTCATGGCCATCCTGTACAGGTTGACGCGATCGAGCATGGAGGAAACCATGCGCAGGCCCTTCATGCGTACGGCACGCGCGAAGGGCCTCGGCGAGGCACGATCCCTGTTCGGCCACGCCCTGCCCAACGCGCTTCTGCCCGTGGTGAGCGTGGGCGGGCTGCAGCTCGGGGCCCTTCTCACGGGCACCGTGATCACGGAGAAGATCTTCGAGAGGCCGGGCCTCGGATCGCTCTTTCTCGAGGCCTACTACGCCCGCGACATCCCCGTGGTGCAGGGCTGCGTTCTCGTCATGGCCACCATCTACGTGCTCGTCAACGCCCTGACCGACGGGGCGTACCTCTTGGTGGATCCCAGGATGCGCCGTCCGGTCCGGGAACGAGGGGCCTCGTGAGGTTTGTGACGTGGGCCTGCGCGGCCGTGGTGACCCTGTTCACGCTCGCCGCCCTTTTGGGCCCGGCCCTGGCACCCTACGGTCCCGACGATCTGGACATCGCCCACGAGTTCGAGCCGCCATCTCGTGCCCACCTTCTGGGCACGGGCGAGAACGGCATCGACCTTCTCTCCGCCCTGCTGCGCGGCGCGAGGCTGGCTCTGGCGGTGGCCTCATCCGTGGTTCTGGTGTCGCTTTGCCTGGGGCTGTCTCTGGGCGTGACGGCGGGCTACATGGGAGGAGCCGTGGACCGTGCGCTCGGCGCGGTCATCAACGTGATGATGGCGTTCCCGTCCATCCTTCTGAACATGGCCATCGTGGCGCTGGTGGCCCGGCCTGGGGTGGGCCACGTGATCTTCGCCTTGTGCGTGAACGGGTGGGTGGGCTACGCGAGGGTGGCCAGGGGCGAGACCCTCTCCATCCGCCGCAACGACTACGTGACGGCCGCCGTGTGCCAGGGGCTTCCCCACTGGCGCATCGCCCTTCGGCACGTCCTGCCCAACCTGGCAAAGCCGCTCGTGATCCAGGCCAGCTACGGCTTCGGGGGCGTCATCCTCGCCGAGTCCTCCCTGAGCTTCCTGGGGCTGGGGCCCGCCAGGGCGGACTCCTGGGGCGCCCTGCTCGACCAGGGGACGAGCTACCTCATGGTGAGCCCCTGGGTGGCTTTGGCGAGCGGCGCGGCCATCTTCGCCTGCATCCTCGCTTTCAACCTTTTAGGCGACGACGTGAGCCGCCGGATCTCCTGAGATCGCCGCTGGCGCTTGACGGTGCCCTGACTAAGTGCCATCACGTGCCCACGAGAAACTTGCGGCCCCCAAGAGCCGATACGGAGGATCGGTGGAGAAAGACCGGACAGACCTGGAGCCTCGAGCACCCGACGCCTTCCTCAACGCGGAGCAGCAGGAGGCCGTGACCTGGGGAAACGGGCCGCTCGTCGTGTTCGCCGGGGCAGGCAGCGGCAAGACCCGCGTGATCACCTCCAGGATCGTGCACCTCATCAGGGATCGCGGCGTGCACCCCTCGCGCATCGTTGGCCTGACCTTCACCAACCGCGCCGCATCCGAGATGCGCGAGAGGGTGACGGGCCAGATCGCCGCCGGCACCCGCCCGCCCTTTCTCGGGACGTTCCACGCATTCTGCGCCAGGCTTCTGCGCATGCACGGCCAGGACGTGGGCCTGGCCCCCGAGTTCAGCATCCTCGACGAGCAGGACCAGATCTCGGTCATCAAGGAGGTCGTGCGCTCCATGGAGCTCGACCCCGCGAAGAACGCCCCCAGGTCGATCCGCAGCGCCATCGAGCGGGCCAAGCGCGAGGGCGGGATCAAGGCCGCCTTCGAGGGGCGCACGAGCCCGGACCGGCTCGCCGTGCTCTCGAAGATCATGCACACCTACGAGGACCGGCTGCGCCGGCTAAACGGCCTGGACTTCGCCGACCTCATCCTCAGGGCCGCCGCGCTCCTCGAGAGCGGCTCCGAGTCGGCCGTCCGCCTCATCGAGCGGACCGAGCACGTGCTCGTGGACGAGTTCCAGGACACGGACAGGATGCAGGCGAGGCTCATCACGCTCATGGCACCGCCGCCGGATAGCTCCGTCTGCGTCGTGGGCGACGACGATCAGTCCATCTACAGGTGGCGCGGCGCGGACGTGCGCAACATCCTGGACTTCCGCAAGAGCTACCCGTTCGCCCACGTGGTCAAGCTGGAGCGAAACTACCGCTCGACGGCGAACATCCTCGATACGGCCCTGGCCGTGATCTCGAAGAACACGGAGCGGGCTCAAAAGACTTTGTGGACGGACGCCGGCCCGGGCGAGCCCATCGTCCGTTTCGACGCCTCCACGGAGCGCGACGAGGCGAGGTTCGTGGCCGGCCGCATCGCGAGCCTGGCCGAGGCGGACGTGCCGCTCGATCAGCAGGCCGTGCTCTACAGGGTGCACGCGCAGTCCAGGGCCATCGAGGAGGCGTTGCGCGAGCGCGACCTGCCCTACCGCATCGTGGGGGGCGTGAGGTTCTACGACAGGGCGGAGATCCGCGACATGCTGGCGTACCTGAGGCTCGCCATCAACCCGGACGACGACGTGGCGCTGACGAGGATCATCAACAGGCCCCCCAGGGGGCTCGGGGAGAAGGCCATCGAGACGCTCAGGGAGACGGCCCGGCGAGACGGGTCCTCCATGCTGGCCGCGGCGGCGCAGGTGGCACGCGGGGGATCGCTCACGGCAAAAGCCAGGGACTCTCTGGGATCCCTGGCGGCGGCCGTGAAGAGACACAACGAGATGTGCGCCCGGGGCGAGAAGCCTGGCGACATCATCGAGTCCGTCATCGAGGACTCCGGCTACATGGATGCGCTCGAGAGCTCCAGCGAGCCCGAGGCGGCAGCCCGGATCCTCAACGTGCGCGAGCTCGTGGTGGCCGTGCGCGAGTTCGAGACCGAGGATCCGTCGGGAGGGCTCCTCGCGCTCATGGAGCGCATCGCGCTCTCGAGCAGCGTGGACGACGGACCGGACCAGGGCAAGGCCGTGGTGCTCATGACCGTGCACGCGGCAAAGGGGCTGGAGTTCGACTCGGTGGTGGTCACCGGGCTCGAGGAGGGCCTGTTCCCCCTGCCGCCGTTCGGGTCGGAGGTCGAGCCAGATGCGGCCACCGTGCGCGAGGAGCTTCACGAGGAGCGAAGGCTCTTCTACGTGGCGGTCACCCGTGCCCGCCGCCGCCTGGCGCTGACCTGGTCGCGCTCGCGCCGCATCTTCGGCGGCGGGAGCCGCTTCAGGTCGCCGTCGCCGTTTCTGGAAGCCATCCCTGCGCGGCTCCTGGCGCGAGTGCCGTCCGAGTGGAGCTCGAGGCCCAGCGACCCCGGCCCCGACACGGAGCGCTCCGGCCTGGGAATGAGGGTCAGACACGCCCGCTTCGGCGTCGGCATCGTGGTACGGGTCGAGGAGGGGCTCAAGACCAAGCTCGTGATCAAGTTCGCCGACGGCAAGATCCGCAAGATCATCGACGAGTTCGTGAGCCCCGCCTAGCCATCGCGAGTGCCTTGCGGCGTGACTGGCGCCCGGGGCCGGTGCTGGGTTATAATCACCCTTCACGAGGAGCGATCCAGATGCCCAGAATGCTCGGCATGGCTCTACTGTTCGTCGCGCTTTATTTTGCGGCGCCCTGCGCCAGCGCGCAGGAGATAAGCGACGTCAAGAAGGACGAGGCCAAGGCCCTGTTCAAGCAGGGGGTCGAGCTCTTCAAGGACGGCAAGCACGCCCAGGCCCTGGAGAAGTTCAAGAAGACCTACGAGATCTGGCCCCAATGGCGATTCAACCTCAACATCGGGCTCTGCTACAAGGAGCTCGCGATGTACCTGGACGCCAAGAAGTCGCTCGACGCGTTCATGCAGGAGGGCTTCGAGCAGAAGGACAAGTCCGAGATCGACTACTACGAGTCGAAGAAGGGCCTCGTGGAGGATGCCCTGACCGAGCTATCGGCCATCATCGTCGTGCTCGACATCGAGGTCGTGCCCGACGGCGCCACGATCAAGCTGGACGGCAAGATCGCGGGCACCACGCCCCTGCCCGGGCCCGTGGACGCCAACCCGGGGGCGCACGTGATCGAGATCGTGGCCGATGGATTCGTGACGTTCCGCGAGGAGTTCTTCGTCACCGAGGGCCAGAAGAAGGCCTTCGACGTGACGCTCGAGGCGAAGGCCGTCTCGCCCGTCGATCCGGTGGGCCCCGTCGTGCCCGTGGAGCCTGCGGGCAAGGTCCGGCACAAGGCCGCACCCGTGTTCTGGGTCATGGGCGGCCTGACCCTCGCTCTGGCCGGCGGCGCAGCTGCCACGGGAGCGCTGACCGTCATGGCGGACAAGGACGTGAGCGCGCTGGACGCGAGCGCGACCAAGGCCGCCAGCGGCGAGATCGCCTGGACCGGCGCGGACTGGGACGAGTACGAGAAGGACCGCGAGGACATCGTGGACAAGGGCAAGCTCTTGGGCCCCATCACCACCGGGCTCATGATCGCGGCCGGCGCAGCGCTCGTGGGGACCGTGGTCACGGGCATCGTGCTCAACCCCTTCGCGCCCAAGGCCGAGTCCAAGGACGCGCCGGACGGCACGGAGGCCCTGGAGCCAGAGCCTGCCGTGAGCCTCTCCGTGGCTCCCGTGCCCCTCGTCGGGGGTGGGGGCATGGTGGTCGTGGGCGGGACCTTCTGAGTCAGATCCTCTTCTCGACCCAGTCGAGGATGCGACCGGCGATCTCCGTCTTGGGCGCGGGGCCTATCCTGACAGGGCGTGCCCGCGGCGCCACGAGCGTCACCTCGGATGCGTCCCCCCCCAGGCCCGTGCCGGCCAGGTTCCCGACCACGAGATCGCAGCCCTTGGCGCGGAGCTTGGCTCGTGCCGCCCCGACGGCCCTCTCCGGGTCGGTCTCGAGGCTGAAGCCGACGATGACGGGCAGGGGCCCCTTGCGGGCGGCCACGCACCTCGACAGGACGTCCTCGGTGCGCACCAGATCCAGGCTCCACCGGTCGCCCGTCTCGGCCTTGCGCAGCTTCTCAAGAGACACGGTGGCCGGACGGTAGTCGGCCACGGCCGCGGCCATGAGGAGCACGTCCGCGCCGGGCAGCCTCTCGAGCACGGCTTCGCACATCTCCAGGGTGGTCCGCACCAAGACGACCTGAACCCCGGCAGGATCCGCGACCTGTACGGGACCGCGCACGAGCACCACCCTCGCGCCCCTGTCCTTTGCCTGCTCCGCCAGGGCGCGTCCCATGCGGCCGCTGGAGCGGTTCGTTATCACGCGCACCGGATCCACGGGCTCCTCGGTGGGGCCGGAGGTGACGATCACCGTCTTGCCCTCGAGCGGCCCGCCTCCCCGCAGGAGCTCGAGCGCGCGGGCGTGGATCTCCTCGGGATCGGCCATGCGTCCCTTGCCGGACCAGCCGCAGGCCAGATCTCCCTCGACGGGCCCCACGAGGTGCACCCGGGCCAGCGTGCGGAGCAAGGCGAGGTTTCGCTGCGTGGCGGGATGCTCCCACATGCGCACGTTCATGGCCGGTGCCACCACGACGGGCGCCCGCGTCACGAGCAGCATGGCGCCCAGCAGGTCGTCGGCGCGGCCCGCAGCGGCCCGCGCGATGAAGTCGGCCGTGGCCGGCGCCACGACGAACAGATCCGCGTCGCCGGCCTCGTGGATGTGCGCCATGGGGCCCGCGGGGCCCGGGTCGAACATGTCCGTGAGCGCATGCTGGCCCGTGATGGCCGTGAAGGTCAACGGCCCCACGAAGCGCCGGGCCGCCCGGGTCATGACCACGCGCACCCGCGCGTGCTCGGCGAGAAGCCGCGCCAGCGCGGGCGCCTTGTAGGCGGCGATGCCACCGGTCACGCCAAGCACGACCCTTGGCCGGTCACCAGTTCGCGATGATCTTCTGGTATGTTCCATTGGCGTCCAGATAATACTTGATGCGCTTGTCCGCTTCATAGGGGCTATGCAGGTCCCCGGGCGGGGGCTCGAAGTCCTTGGCGGACATGGCCTTGTTCGTCCCGATCTTCACGACCTGGGGAGTCGCGGGGTAGACGTCCTCGGTGACCTCGCGCCAGGCCCGCGTGCCTTCCCACTGGATCCGGTAGCGCCGCACGCGGTAGCCGTCGATGCCGATCTGCTCGATGATCCTGACTCCCGCGGGCCAGTCCGGCATCTCCACGGTCTCCTCTGTGTAGGGGATCTTCTGCGTCACGCGGCGCACGAAGTGCACCATGCGGGGCCTTTGCTTGCCGAGGATCTCCACGCGCATCTTGCCGTCCGAGACGGCGTAGTGGATGACCACGGGAAAGTCGTAGGGGTTTCGCATCACGAGGTTGATCTTGCCGTAGGTGACCGTGGCGTCGAGGCCCAGAAGGATGTATCCCGAGGGACGGGAGTGGGGCCGTCGGTCCAGGATGTCGAGCCCGGCGAAGAAGGCGGCCGCGTAGAGCGTGCTCGCCGTCTGGCAGGTCCCCCCGCCGGGCGTCGGCACGAGCACGCCGGCCTCGATCGTCGGCGCCGGCTTGAAGCCTCGGGCCTCGTTGCGCTCGCCCAGCGCGTCGTTGAAGTCGAAGACCTCGCCCGGGCCGACGATCGTGCCGTCCAGGATCCTGCCTCCCAGCTCGAGGTTGTGGTTGCGGTCCCAGCACCGCTTCATCAGGCAGTAGGGCGTCTCGAACCACCCCAGGACCGTCCCTATCTGCATGTCGGAGAGCACCTGCGTGGTGAACTCCGGCTTCTTGACGACCGCGGAGATGGGGACCTCGGACTTGCCCTCGCACAACGCCTTCTGGATGCCGTGCAGCGTGTCGTCCATGACGAGCATGCGGCCGTCCTGGTGAGGAACCACGCGACGGGTCTCCATGTCCAGCCGGGCGGCCGAGGGCTTGCGGTCGTACTCGTACTTGACGTCCAGGATCATCTGCCTGGCGTCCTTCGGGTTGAGCCTCACGGGGAGCTGGAGCCGAACCTCCCGGATCCCGCCCTTCGAGCTCTCGCGCATGAAGGCGTCGAGATCCGCCCTGTCGGCGACGATGACGCGGATGCGCCTCTCGAGGGCGCCGTAGTCCACGTAGGCGCCCAGGTCGCGCCTCGACACGGAGCGGCGAAACTCCCCGTCGGTGAGCGTCACCTCGCCTTTCAGGTAGGCGCGGCCGATGCGGGTCAGCTGCCCGTGAAGCGGCCTGTCGTAGCGGATGGGAACGCCCGCGACGTGGATGGCCGGCAGCGGGACGTCGCGCCGGCCGGGCTCGTAGAACACGGTCAGGGCCAGGGCCCCGCCCACGAGCGAGTACGCGAGGCCGATGCCCACGAGCACGAGGATGCGGGTCTTCGAGTTCACGTCGCCACTGTCCGGGTGCCGATCCTAGGAATCGCGCGAAGAGGTGTCAAGAAATCGGGGGGAGGGCCGGGCCTACTCGTCCCCGCTGAAGTCCACCTCGCCGGAGTAGACCGTGGGGATCCCGCGCAGATTGAACTCCTGCTGGGCCTGGATGACCTTCTTGTTGGAGACCTCGATGAGGTAGCGGTGGTTGGCCGTGAAGTCGGGACGGTGCAGGCGGATGCGCTGGGTGAGGATCGTGTCGCCCTTCTTGTACAGCATCATGGAGAAGGAGTTGACGTGGTGCTTGGGCTGCACCTCGACGTCGTAGAAGCTGATGGTCAGCTCCAGGTCGTTGATGGGCTTCTTCAGGTGGATGAGGATCCAGAAGTCCCAGCCCGACTCCTTGTCCTTGCAGCTCTTCAGGCACTTCGCCGTTTTTTCCTCGGACTCCTCGTCGGCGCAGCGCGGGGCGCAGGTCGCCTCGACGACCGCCGTTTCCTTCTCCCACACCTCGAGCTTGCGGTTGGACTTGAACCAGCTCACCAGCGCGTTGCCGTTGTTCTTCTTGTAGACGGTGTCGGGGCACGCCTTGGGCGTGATGTAGATGCTGCCCTTTCCGCCTCCCTTGCCCTTGGCAGGGACCAGGGCCGGAAACGAGAGCAAGAGCGCCGCGGGCAGTGCCAGGAAGATCCAGCGGTACGTCCTACGCATGTGTCTTTGACCTCCGTGGTGTCCAGCCGAGCTGTAGAGCCATGAGACCGAAAGATAGTTGAAAGCATTCACCGCGATCAACCCCAACATGCAGATCGCCCGGCGTCCCCTTTGGCCTCGCCGGTCACGGGCGAGGCCAGGGGAGCAAAAGATGAAAGCCGTGGCCTCGAACCCGCGTTATCGCGCAACACATCGAAACCATTCCGGTCTCAGGCAGATGGAGCAGCGCGGCGGGAACGGATGTAGAGCACGGCGCTCTCCACGGCGTGGTACAGGGCGGGCAAAAAGAACAGGGTCACGAAGGTGCCTGCCGTCAAGCCGCCCACGATGGCCCGGGCCATGGGCGCCTGGCTCTCGGTGCCCCTGCCGATGGCCAGGGCGACCGGGAGGAGGGCCACTCCCGTGGTCAGGGCGGTCATGAGGATGGGGCGGAGCCGGCGCTTGCCCGCCAGGACGACGGCCTCGGTGAGATCCACGCCGTCGCGGCGCCTGAGCAGGTTCACGTAGTCCACGAGCACGATGGAGTTGTTGACCACGATGCCCACCAGCACGATCGCGCCCATCAGGCTCTCGATGTTGATCGTCGTGCCCGTGAGATAGAGGGTCACGACCACGCCCGCCAAAGACAGGGGGATGGACAGAAGGATGAGAAGCGGGTGCAGGAGCGACTCGTAGAGCGAGGCCATGACCATGTAGATGAGCAGGATCGCCAGCAGAAGCCCGCCGAGGAGCACGCTGAACGTCTCCTGCTGCTCCTCGAACTCGCCCGAGACCGTGGCCGTGAAGAAGTCGGGCGTCTCGAGCCCCGAGAGGCCCTCTCGAAGGTCGGCCACGATGGATCCCAGGTCCCTGGTGCCGTCCATGTCCCCCGTGACCACGACGAGCCTCTCCTGGTTCTCGCGCTCGATGGACACCGGCCCGGTCTCCCGGTCGGCCTGGACGAGCGAGCCCAGTGGAACGCTCTGCCCGTCGCCCAGAAACACGGGAGCGTCGAGCAGGTTCTCTGGCTTGAGCCGGTCGCGCTCCCTGAGCCGCACGCGGATGGTGAACTCGTCGCCCGCGTCGCGAAAGTAGCCCGATGGCATGCCGGCCGCGTAGGTGGCCACGAGCTCACCCAGCTGGCTTATGTCCAGGCCGTGGCGGGCCATGAGGATGTGGTCGGGCGACAGCCGAAGCTCGCGGTTGCCCTCCCGCCGGCTCACCCGCACGTCGGAGATCCCCTCGACGGACTGCATGACGAGGCGCACCCGCTTCGCCAGCGCCGAGGCGTCCTCGAGGTCGTAGCCACGCACCTTGACCTCGAGCCGCTCCCCGCCGCCCCTGAGCATGCGCATGAGGAAGAACCCCTCGGTGGGCTGGACCATGATGCGGCCGCCGGGGACCTTCGGCACGATGGCCGCGCGCAGCTCGCGGGCCACCTGGTCGGTGGGCCGGTCGCCGGGCCTTCGCGGGGAGCGCAGCACGATGCGCATGCTCCCCGACTCCTCGCCCGCGTTGCTGAAGGAACCGGGCACGCCCGAGAGGGCCGTCATCCTGTCCAGCTCGGGCACCGTGTCCTTCACCACCCTCTCCACCCTGCGCATGACCGCGTCCGTCTCCTCGATGCGAGTGCCCACGGGCATCTCCACCTCGACGCGAAGCTGGCCCTCGTCCGCCTGGGGCATGAGCTCGAACCCGAGCCGGCCCAAGAGAAGAAGGCAGCCTCCGAAGGCGGCTGCCGCGACCGCGAGGACGATGACGGGATGACGGATCACCCGCCGCACGACAAAGCCGTAGGCGTTCTCGAGCCCGCGCACCGCGCGCTCCATGAACGCCACGCGGCCCGCGCCTCCCGACGCCGTGCGGCCCATGGCGGCCACCGTGAGCACGGGCACCAGGGTCAAGGCCGACACCAGCGACACGACGAGGCCGATGGTCACCACGAAGGCCATCTCCTTGAAGAACACGGCCGCGAATCCGCCCAGAAAGAGCACAGGGGCGAACACGCAGACCGTGGTCAATGTGGAGGCCACGATGGCAGAGGTCACCTCCTCGCTGCCGAAGGCGGCGGCCTGCTTCTTCTCGAGGCCACGCTCCATGTGCCGGTAGATGTTCTCGTGGATCACGATGGCGTTGTCCACGAGCATGCCGATGCCCAGGGCCAGGCCGCCGAACGAGATCATGTTCAGCGACATGTCCATGAGGTACATGCCCGCGAACGTCGCCATGACGGAGATGGGGATGGCGATGCCGATGACCAGGGTGGAGCGCACGTTGTAGAGGAAGACGAGCAGCACGAGGACGGCCAGCGACGCGCCCCAGAGCACGGACTTCCACACGCTCTGGATGGAGTCCTCGATGAACTCCGACGTGTCCACCATGACCGAGAGCTTGAGCTTGCCGTCGTACTCCTCGTTGAGGATCTCGATCTCCCGCCTGACGCGGTGCGCCACGTCCACGGTGTTGGCGTCGGACTGCTTGTCCACCGAGAGGCGGATGCCCGGCATGCCGTCCATCCGGGCGATGTTGGTCACCTCCTCGTGGCCGTCCACCACCTCGGCCACGTCCGAGACCAGGACGGGCACCTCGTTGCCCGTGCCCGGCTCGACGCGGCTGGCCACGACCACGTCGCGGATCTGGTCGATGTCGTCGAACTCGCCCATGGTCCTGACGAGCACGTTCGAGCCGCTCTCCGTGACCACTCCGCCTGCCACGTTGCGGTTGGCACGCTTCAGAGCGGCCACGAGCTGCGCGGGCGAGATGCCGGCCGCGGCGAGGCGCTGCGCGTCCATCTCCACCTGGATCTCGCGGCGGAACCCGCCGCGGATGTTCACCGCGGCCACGCCCTCGATGCGCTCGAGGCGGTACTTGACCGTCCTCTCCACCACGGTGCGCATGCCGTAGGGCTCCATCTCGCCGGAGACGCCGAGGAACATGATGGGGAAGCTCGTCACGTCGAACTTGAACACCGTCGGCGTCGCCGCGTCCTCCGGCAGGACGTCGCGCACGCGCTCCACCCGGGCGCGCACGTCGTTCAGGGCAGAGTCCAGGCTCGTTCCCCAGGAGAAGCGCAGCGAGATGCGAGACCGGCCTTCCATGGACACCGACTCGATCTCCTCGATGCCGGGGACCGTGCTCACGGACTCCTCGATGGGCCGCGTGATGATGGTCTCGATCTCCTCCGGGGCCACACCCTCGTACTCGGTGTAGATGGAGATGGAAGGGAAATCCAAAGACGGCAAAAGGTCGACGCTCAGCCGCTGCAAGGACACC
>JBFYZU010000250.1:0-5029 GCA_041309365.1 Myxococcota bacterium | reverse complement strand
GTGGGCGGCTCCATCACCATCCCGCACCTGCGCCGCGCCGTGCAGGCTCTCGACGAGACGCTGGAGGCGAACGATGGAGCTTGATCCCGCGACCTGGGCGATCCTCGCAATCTCCGCCGTGCTTTTGGCAGGGCTGCTCGTCGCGTCGAAGCGAAAGAACGTCACCGCGACGATCTGCACCAAGGCACCCCTCTCCGGCATGTTCGTCCTCGTTGCCCTCCTCGAGCCGCACCCGGACCCCCTGTACGCCACCATCATGATCGCCGGGCTCGCGCTCTGCGTGATCGGGGACGTGCTGCTCGCGCTCACGCCTCCCTGGGCGTTCAGGGCCGGCCTGATCTCGTTTCTGCTCGGCCACGTGGCCTATATCGCGGCCTTCGCCACCCTGGGCATGCCCGGGGTCATGGCCCTGCCCGGCGTGGCCGCGTCTATTGCCCTTTCCACGGTTGTATTCTTGTGGCTGAGGCCCCATCTGGGCAAGATGCTCGGGCCCGTCCTGGCCTACGTGATCGTGATCACGGTCATGGTGTCCATGGCCTGCGGGGTGGTGGCACAGCCCGCCCACCCGATGGAGCTGCGCATCATGGTCATCGTGGGCGCCGTGCTGTTCTACATCTCCGACGTCACCGTCGCCCGGCACCGTTTCGTTGCCGAGCAGTTCGCGAACAGGGCCGTGGGGCTTCCCCTCTACTACGCCGGCCAGTTCGTCCTCGCACTGTCCACAGGGCTATCGTGAGGTGACCGACATGTTCATAAGGACCAAGATCCTCGCCACGCTCGGCCCTGCCAGCTCGACGCCGGACAGGATCGCCAGGCTCGTCGAGGCGGGCTGCGACCTGTTCCGCATCAACTTCTCCCACGGCACCCGGGAGGAGCACGGCCGGACCCTGGCCCTCGTGCGCGCCGTGGAGAAGGAGTCAAAAGTGCCCATCGGCGTTCTCGCGGACCTGTGCGGCCCCAAGATCCGCGTGGGCGAGATCTCGGGCGGCAAGGTCCTGCTCGAGGCCGGCAAGCGCATCGTCATCCAGCGCGCACCCCTCGACGGCACGGCATCTCGCATCTCGACCATCGTGCCCGAGATCGTCGACTTCGCACGAGTGGGAGAGGTCATCCTGCTCGACGACGGCAAGCTCAAGCTTCGTGTCGTGAGGTCCGCGGCTCCGGACCACGTGGAGTGCGAGATCCTGGTGGGCGGGCCGCTCGGCTCGCACAAGGGCATCAACCTGCCCGAGACCGACCTGCCCGTGCCGGCGCTCACCGACAAGGATCGGGACGACGTCGCGTTCATCGCCGGCCTCGACTTCGACTTCGTGGCCCTGTCGTTCGTCCGTTCGCCGGATGACGTGACCGGGCTTCGAGACCTTCTGTCCGAGCACGGCTGCGATGCCCACATCATCGCAAAGATAGAGAAGCCCCAGGCCATCGTGCGGATCGAGGACATCATGCGAGTGGTGGACGGCGTCATGGTGGCGCGGGGAGACCTGGGTGTCGAGATGGACCTCCCTGCCGTGCCCGTGGCGCAGAAGCGCATCGCACGGCTGGCGCAGGCCCAGGGCAAGAGCTGCATCGTCGCCACGCAGATGCTCGAGACCATGACCACCTCGCCCGTGCCAACGCGGGCGGAGGTCTCGGACGTGGCCAACGCGGTGCTCGACCACACCGACGCGGTCATGCTCTCCGGCGAGACGGCCGTGGGCGAGTACCCGGTCCTGACCGTCTCCACCATGAACTCCATCCTCCAGAGCGTACAGGCCTACCACGACGAGATCCTCATCCCCACGAGGGTCACCTGGACGCGGGCCCGCACGGAGGCCGCCCTGGGCGCGGCCGTGCTCTCGATCGTCTCCGACCTGGACGTGGCTGCAGTTGCCGTGTACACCTCGTCCGGCACCACGGCGCGCATCCTGTCCAGGCATCGCCTCCCCTGCCCCATCATGGGCCTCTCCCAGAACATGGCCGCGGTCCGCAGGATGTGCCTCTACTACGGAGTAGAGCCCGTGCTCTGCGGCGTGCCCCACTCCACCAGGGACGTGCTCATCGCGGCGTCGAGCTACGCGGTCGAGCACGGGCTCGCGCGGTCCGGGGACAAGATCGTGGTGGTGACGGGCCGGCCCATCGGACAGTCAGGGCACGCCAACACCCTGGTCATCCACGAGATTCCAGGCGATTTCAGGGATGCCTCGCCATCCTACTACGATCCACCCACCACCGGCTGATCCCGGGAGCCGGCCGGCGCTCGACACGGCACTGGATCCGTCGTTGCAACCAGGGCATGCTCTGGTGTCACTTAAGAGAAGGCATCGCAGAATGCCCGGAGGTACGAGATGACTCGCCAGGGATGCATACCTGTCTCGCTCTTCATCGCGGCTTTCATGACCGCCCAGGGTTGCGGCACGAAAGACACGCCGGCCGTGGGCGACGGGAACACGGATGCCGACGTGAATCACGACTGCGTCGGCATGGTCGACTCCGACGGCGACCGCATCCCGGACGCCCTGGAGGGGTCGAGCGACCGCGACTCGGACACCATCCCCAACGACATGGACGACGACTCGGACGGCGACGGGATCGCCGACCTGACCGAGGGCGGGATCAGGGACGCGGACGGCGACGGCACGTGGGACTCCATGGACCCGGACTACTGCCAGCTCCCGGACAACTCCGATACCACCTCGGGCTCCACACCGGACGCGGTCCCCGACTACCTGGACACGGACTCGGACAACGACGGCCTGTCGGACCAGGACGAGAACGACACCTGGTTCACGGACCCGAAGAACCCCGACTCGGACGGCGACGGGTACACCGACCTGGGCGAGGTGGCCGCGGGAACGGACCCCGACGACGCCACGAGCGTCATCTCCCCCGACGACTTCTTCGTGATCCTCCCGTACATGGATCCCGCGGTCGTGCGCGAGCTCACCTTCGGCTCGGATCTGCAGCTCGCGGACGTGTTCTTCCTCACGGACACCACGGGCTCCATGGGGACGGCCATCTCCAACGTGAGCTCCAGCCTCACGTCCACGATCGTGCCCGGCATCTCGGCCGCCGCGCCCGACATCCAGATGGGCGCGGGCTCGTTTCGCGACTTTCCGGTGGGCGGCCTGCTCGGCTACGGCAGCGCGGGCGATCTCCCGTTCGTGCTCTTGCAGGAGATCACGGACAGCGTGCCGGACGTACAGACGGCCATCAACTCCATGGGCGCGGGAGGCGGGGCCGACACGCCCGAGAGCCACGTGGAGGCCCTCTACCAGACGGCCACGGGGTACGGCTTCGCCCCCTGGGTGCCTCCCCAGAGCTGCCCGGTGTATCCCGACGAGACCTCTTTACGGGTGGGCTACCCCTGCTTCAGGCCGGACTCCTTGCCCATCGTGGTGCTCATCTCGGACGCACCCATGCACAACGGTCCGGACCTGGCGTACGCGTACAACGTGGCGACCTACTCCGAGCTCTACGGCACGGCCGACTACAACATGGCCATCACGGCGCTTCTGGGCATCGGCGCCCGCGTCATCGGAGTGAGCGTGGACAGCGGCACGGGTACGGAGACCTTCTCCCACATGACGAGGGTGGCGCAGGACACGGGCTCCGTGGACGAGTCCGGCACGGCGCTCGTTCGGACTGCCCCGGGAGGCAGCGTGAGCACCGAGATCGTGGACATGATCCTGACCCTTGCGCGCGAGACGCCCATGGACATCAACGCCGTTCCCGAGGACGAGCCCGGCGACCCCGGCCCCGGCCCCGAGGACTTCGATGCCGCCCTGTTCATCGTGGACATCACGCCCAAGAGCTTCTTCCCCGTGGGAGGCGCCTCGGGCATGGACGACGAGTACTTCCGTGACGTGACCCCTGGCACGTCCGTGACCTTCGACGTGACGTTCCAGAACGACATCGTGGAGCCCGAGGACTCGGCCCAGGTGTTCAAGGCCTGGATCGCGGTCATGGGCAACGGCGTGGCCCGCCTGGACGAGCGCATGGTCATCATCATCGTGCCCACCGAGGGGGGCATCGTCTTCTACTAGACGGCGGGTCCTGCTCGGCCCCCTGTCCGGTGCTTGACCGTGGCGCCGGCTTTGATCATGATGCCTCGCTGCCATGCTGCATTCGAGCTCGCTCGTGGTCGAGAAAAGGGGCCCCATCACGCGGCTGCGCATGACCATGAAGGTGGCCGGGCTGCCGCTCCACGAGACGAGTGCCTTCGTGGTCGCAGACACGCTCGTGGACGCGGCCGCCCCGACTTCTGCCCGGGAGCTCATCTCCCATCTGAGACGCGAGCCCGTGGCCAGGGTGATCTTGACCCACCACCACGAGGACCACGCGGGATGCGGGGCTGACATCCAGCGCGAGTTCGGGATCCCGGTGTACGCTCCCCAGGGCGCGCTGGACATCCTCGCGACCGGGCCTCGCCTGCCGTTCTACCGAAGGGTGCTCGCCACGTCGCCGCGGCCCTACCGCGCGCTGCCCCTCGCACAGACCACCCGGTGCGGTGACTTCACCCTCGAGACCGTGCCCACTCCAGGCCACACGTTCGACCACGTGTGCTTCTTCGAGCCGGTCGAGGGGTGGCTCTTCACGGGCGATCTCTTCGTGCACGAGCGCGTACCCGTGCTCAGGGGCATCGAGAACGCCCAGGAGCAGATCGCATCGCTCAAGAGCGTGATGGCCCTGAAACCCAGCATCCTGTGCTGCTCCCAGGCTGGCTTCGTCGAGGACGGCACCGCGGCACTTGCGCGCAAGATCGAGTACTGGGAAGGTCTGGCGAACCGCGCCCGCGAACTCAGGCTCGGGGGCATGAGCCCGAGGAGGATCGCGCGCGAGCTTTTAGGCCACGAGGGGCTGTTCACCTGGGTGAGCCTCGGGGAGTTCTCGAAAAAGAGGCTGATCGAGTCGCTGCTCGATGAGGGCTAGCCCGGGACTCCAGGGCCCTCGAACTCCGGCGGCACGAGGAAGAAGACCTCGCGGGTGGACAGCACCGTGACCGAGTCGCCGACCACGTCCACGAAGGCCTTGTACACCTGGGGCTCGGTGG
>JBFYZU010000249.1:0-12709 GCA_041309365.1 Myxococcota bacterium | reverse complement strand
ACGGGCTTGCGGAAGTAGACGTGGTCGCCCTCGAGGGCGAGCCCCTCGCCGTACTTCTCGATGAGCTGCCCGAGATCGGTGAAGTCCTTTTCCGTCAAAGCCTCGCCGGTCTCCTCCTCCTCCTCGAGCGAAACGTAGAATGGGTCGTTCCTGGCGATCTCCTTGCGGATGCGCTCCTCGATGTCGTCTCGTATCTTCTCCAGATCCTCGACCTCGAGGTAGTACAGGCCATGCTCCTCCATATCGCTCACCGACCAGCGGAAGTCCACGCGCCTGATGTGGTCGCTCTCGCCCAGGCTCGATGCCGCCTTCTCGAGCACGGGCACGAGAGGCTCGCCGGGCGGGGCGAGGAAGAGAAGGACGAGGGTGTTGGTGGCGCCGAAGCGCTTGGTGATGTGATCCAGGCTGCGGGCGCTCGGGGCATCCTCCGGGAGAAGGGCCGTGATGTCGCCGTTGATGCGGTTGTGCATGGCGAGATAGCCGCTCGCGAAAAGGACCACGGCGCTCGCCACGAGCACGCCGATGTATCCTCGGGAGTTGATCCCCGAGAGCGAGGAAGTGAACTTGAACCAGTTTCGGGACATGATTCGACCCCCGTTTATAACACAAGGAAATCGGCGTTCAATTGCGGTATGATGGCCGACTGGAGCACGTCGTGTTCGGATTCCCGGAGCAGAGATCGTTTCTTCGTTGCGAGTTCCTCTACCCCGCGAGCGAAGATCCCCTCGACACCGTCCAGGGCCATCACGTTGGTCTCGTTCGAGGCGGCCTGGAGTACGTCTACTTCAAGGGAAACGACTCGCTGCTCCACTACACTCTCGTCGACTGGTCCTCGGGCAGCCGCAGGATGATCGACCTCTACCACCAGGCCCGGGCGCTCTGGCACAAGCGCAAGCATCCAGGGGAGTGGCTCTACGCGGCCTACAGGGCGGACTTCGGGCTGGAAGGGGTGCTTGCATCGCACGACGGCCAGGACCCGGCGGAGAGCTCGGATCGCCTCGAGTTGACCGAGATCGGCGTGAGGCTCGCCTACAACGGCCGCGCCTTCCTGGGCAAGGAGACCCTCTCCATCGTGGCCTCCTGCAACGCCACCGGGATCCTCACGGGGAACGCCCCCGAAGCACACGGGCACAACCTGGGACTCCTCATGGGCTCTCTGCATCGTGCCTGGTGCGCGACGGGCCCCCTGTTCGGGTGGATAGGCGTGGGCACGAGGCCGGACGTGGACATCCCCCCTCTCGTGGGGGCGAACAGGGTGCCGAGAAACGCCTGGTTCACGCTGTACCCTCCGGATCTCTCGGACGAGATGCGCGCCAGGTGCAGGGCCTCCGCCGGCAAGATCCAGGCGGTGGAGGTCGGGGACGGCAGCGTGATGCTGGAGAACGTCCGGAACCGTCCGATGGGTCTGGCCCAGGGCCTGGAGGGCCGGTTGGGCAGGAGCAACCCGTGAACACGACCCGTGGCCTTGGTGCCCTCTTGGTCCTCGTGCCCGCCTCTGTCGTCGCCGGCTTCATGGTCTCCTGCGGTCCCAGGCCCGGTGCGGTGGATCCTTCGGGCGAGGCGGCCACTGTCCAGGCCGGCCAGGGAGCTTCGGACGTCGCGCTCGAGGCGCGGGCCGCTTCGTGCTCGACGAGCGACGACTGCCAGGAAGGTCTCATCTGCGTGGACGACGAGTGCCTCGTGCCCGTGCCCGACGGGTTCTATTGAAGGAGCCGTCCCAGGAAATCCAGCATGACGGTGTTGAAGCTCCCCGGAGATTCCTGGTGAGGGCAGTGGGCGGTCCGGCTCACTATCATGAGCCTCGCCCCGGGGATCTCCCTGGCCGGCCTTTGCGAGAGGGCCACCGGGTCGTGCGGATCGTCCGACCCCACCACGATGAGCACCGGGACGCGGATGTCGGCGTAGCGCTCCCTCATGGACGTGAACGCAGGAGAGAAAAAGCTCCTCACCACGCCGAACGCCTGCACCACGTCCACGCCCTCGACGTAGGAGGCGAGAGTCGCCTCGTCGGGCACGGCCGCCCCGTAGGCAGAGGAGAGTATGGAGACGAGCCTGTCTCTGGTGAAGAAGACGGGCGCCACCTCGTCGAACCCGGCCTGTCCGCTCACCCTGGCGACCCGCAGGGCCTTGTGCGACGGCTCGGACGCAGGCGCGATGGCAATCACGGACGAGACACGTGACGGCTGCTCCAGGGCCAGAAACAGCGCCAGGCCTCCTCCCAGGGAGTGGCCCACAACGGGCAATGGCCCGTGGATCCCGATGGCATCCAACAAGCCCAGGATGCGCTGCACGTAGTCCTCGGCCCGCGCACCGAAGCCCGGGGGCATGGGAGAACGGCCGAAGGGCGGGATGTCCGGGACGATGGGGCGATACCCGGCCGAGACCATGGGGCCGAACTGATCTTTGAAGCAGGAGGCGTTGAACGTGAACCCGTGGAGCATGAGGACGGGTCTGCCTCGACCCGCGTCCAGATAGGCCATGTCCGTCCCGTCCACGCCGACGCGCGAGAGGCTCTCCGGGTAGCGCATGCCCGTCTCGTCATCGAACGAGACGAGCATGGTCGCCTGGCAGGCCCGGGCCTCTCGACCGGCCCGAATGGTTCCCTTGAACCTCGCAAGGTTCGAAGCTTGCGGATCCCTCACGATCTCGATCTCCAGCCTGTCACCCGGGCCGATCATCTTGCTGAACCTGGCGTTTCCGATGCCGGCGACCCGGGCCCGAGGCTCGACGAGCTCGACGAGCAGCGTCATGATCTGGATCTGGAACGCGCCGGCCAGGAGGGGATGACCTGGAAAGTGGCCGGTGAAGCCGACGAAGTCGGAGCGGACCGTACCCTTCGCTTCGATCGTACCATCGGAGCCAGCCGTGAGCACGACATCCGAGAGATAAACCGAGAGCCTTGACAGGACCCTGTCGCGCAGGTCGGGGCGGTCGCCCAGGATGGTCACACGCCGGCGCTCCTCGTCGCGATGGCCTGCACGAACACGACGACGTCATCGATCGTCCTGATCTTCTTCGCGTTCTGCTTGTCGTCGTCATCGAGCCTGCAGCCGACGAACGTCTCCATGGCGAGCAGCAGATCGATGGCGTCCAGGCTGTCCAGGCCGAGATCGTCGAAGATGTCCGCCCTGGGGTCGAGGTCCCCGGGGTCCATCTCGAAGTTCTCGACGAGAAGCCGGTTCACGTGCTCCTCGATGTCAGCGCGAGTCACCTTCATGATTGGGCGGCCTGCATAGCAAAAACGGTCAGGTGTATCAAGGGGATCAAAACGTCCAGGTCAGGCCGAGCTGTCCGCCCTTGCCGTCGGGAGTCGGGCCGATACCGATGAGGGGCATGTCGAACGCCAGGCCATCGCGCATGCGCAGCGCCCTGGCCTTGAGCGCCTTGCCCCTGGAGATGAGGATGATACCAACGATGACCGGGACGAGGCCGATGCCCACCAGGACGACGCCTGCGGAGGTGAAGATCTTCGCCGTCGTGGAGCTCACCTCGGAGAACACCTGGCCGTAGAGCATGAGCAGCAGGCCGGGCATGACGAAGACCACGCCTCCCACGCCCAGGGTGACGGCGCCGGCGATGATCTTGCGCTTTCCCGAGGAATAGATCGGCTTCCAGGAGTCGTCCTGGTAGACCACCGTGGGCGGAGGCTGTGTCACGACCACCGGCTGCGCCACGGTCGTGGGGTGGGTGGAAGCGCCCGCCACCTCGGGCACGGCCAGAGGGTAGGTGATCTCGTAGTCGCCACCGGTCGCCGGGAACTTCAGCAGGGCCGTGGCGCTGGAGATGCAGGTCTTGGTCTTGGCCAGCATCATGGGCTCCACCTTGGACAGTGTGGCGCTGCCGTCGCCCGCGATGATGACCACGAGGGTGACCTCCTCGGGCTTGTCCATGCCCACGAAGCACGAGCCGAACGCGTACTGGAAGTCCTGCGCCGCGAACGCGGCCGCCACGGACTCCTCGGTGAGCTCGGCCTGGGAGTGCGCCGGGTGCGCCGCGAGCAGGGCGGCCGCGGCCAGACCCGTTGCGAGAAGGGATCTCTTCATCAGGACTCTCCTTTCAGAGCCGCCACGACAGGGTGATCGACGCCGTGCGGGTCACGGGGTCGAGCGCGATGCCGGGAAGCGGGAACATGGCGTTGTACTTGACCAGCGCCTCCTGCAGCCCCTTGTTGGCGATGCCCACGAGGACGGCACCGGGTATGAGCAGGACCAGGCCCACGACGGTCATGCCCACGGTCGCGCGGACACCTTCATCGTCCGGGTGCTCCGTGCTCAGGACGATGGCCATGGCCATGGCTCCGAGGCCGGTGATGATGCACCCGGGGATGAGCAGGCCGAGCCCCGCCTTCTTCGTGCGCCAGGCCTTCTGGTACTCGGGCGTGAAGCGCACGTCGAAGGGCTTGGGCTGCGCCGCCGTGGGAGGCGGCGTGGCCGGGAAGTTGAACACGAAGGAAACCTGTCCGCCCGAGCCCGACGAGGGCATGGCCACCGAGCCGACGACACCGCCGAGGCAGCCGCTGATGTCCGGCGGCAACGCGGGGTTCGTGGACACGAGGCTCGCCTTGCCTGCCGGCGTGATGGAGATCGTGATGGAGACCGAGCCGGCGGAGAGCTTGCCCGCCCCGCACGCGGCCAGTGCGTTGGCCACGTGCGGTTGCTGGACCTGGGCGTACACCGACTGGGAGTCCACGGGCGTCCCGCCCAGGAGATCCTCCTTGGTCTGCGCCAAAGACGGTGTCTCGGACAAGAGCCAGATGCCCACCATTGCCAGCAATATCGACGTTGTATGCACGGCCCGTCCCTCCGCCCGATTTGCGGGAACTATACAGTCAGTGATCGACCCGATCAAGCCAGCCGGTATTCACGACCGTGCACGATCAGACCTTCCAGAAATCGTAGAAGTTGTACCACTGGTAGGGGTGGATCCGGACGGTCTGCTCGAGCAGATCCACGTAGGCCCGCAGGGCCTTCTCGATGCGGGCCTGACGCTGGGATCGCGGCCCGGGGCCCACGTGCATGGGCTCGTGCACGTGGATGCGGACCGTTCGCCGGTCCATCTTGGAGGCGAACCATATGCAGACGGGAGCGCCGGTCAGCTCCGCGAGCACGAACGGGCCGAGGGGGAACGGCGCCTCGTCGCCGAGGAACCCGACGGCGAGGCTCTTGCCCAGGATGGTGCGGTCCGCGTGCAGGGCCACCACCTTGCCCTCGCGCAATGCCTCCACCACGGACAGAGACGAGAAAGGAGTCTCGCCGCTCAGAAGGATGATCTCCGGCATGGGGTGGCTCGACGTCTCCCGCCGCGCGGCGAGGTACGCATCCATGGCACGCGCTTCCTGCACCACGGCGGCGATGCTCACGGTGATGCCCTTTCGGGCAAGGCCCATGGCGCCGAACTGCCAGGGTCCGACGTGCGCACCGAGGAGGATCAGACCCTTGCCTTGCGCCCTGGCCTTCTCGATGTGATCGAGCCCCTTGCCGTCTATCGAGAACTGCTCGACGCCGAGGTGCGGGACCAGCGCCTGATCCAGGACGGCCTCGCCGAAGTGGCGGAAGTGACGCCACATGTGCAGGCGAAGCTCGGCCGGCGAGGCCGAGGGAAACTGGCGGCGAAGGTAGGACAGCGACGCTTGCCTGTACCTGGTCGGGGCGAAGGCGACGTAGTAGGAGACGACGACATCGAGGAACCTGTAGGCGGCATCGATGCCGCCCACGCGGGCGAGCATCTCGAACCACCGGTAACCCGGCCTCGTGCCGAGGCTCTCGCCGTGGATCCACCCGGGCGTGCTCCCGGCCGGGCCCGGCGCCGGCGGGAGCTCGCTTCTGAGGAGGCGGTACGCGCCGCTGTACCTGGCCAGCGTGAAGTAGGCGTTGAGGAAGCTGTAGCGGACGTTGTCGCGCAGCTTGTCGAAGTGCGAGACCACGTCCTCGCCGTAGCGGACGTCCATGATCACGTCGCTCGCGACCTCCATGCCGCTCCATGCGGCCAGCACGATGGTCTCGTGCTCGATCGTGTAGCGGCTCGTGCGCGTCCGCAGCGCGAGGGTGCGCAGGACGGGATAGACCCTGTAGCCGCACTGCGCGTCGCCTATGGTCCGCCACGTCTCCACCGCGTACCAGAAGTTGGAGAAGGAGCGGCCGAAGTGGCTCGATCCGGGGGCGCCCGCCTTCTCGAGCCTGCGCAGGCCCGTGATGATGGCGCCCGGGTTTCGCTGGGCCGCGGCCTCGAACCTCGGGATGTAGCGCGGGTCGTGCTGGCCGTCGGCGTCGATGGCGATGGCGTGCGTGAACCCCAGCCGGGCCGCCTCCTCGAGCCCTCGCCTGATGGCCTCGCCCTTGCCCCTGTTGACGCCCAGCGAGACGAGGTGCACCCCATCCGTGCCCTCGACGCTGGCCGCGCCTGCGTCGGTGGACCCGTCGTCCACCACGATCACGTCGGCGAGGTGATCGAGGCAGCCGCTCACGACGCCGGCCACGGTCCCGCCGTTGTCGAAGAGCGGCACGATGGCGCAGAAGCGCAGCCCTTCAGCCATGCTCGATTCTCCCGTGCTCCTCGATGGCCGAGGCGATGCTCTCGTAGACCTGCCGCCTCAGACGGCTCACGTCCTTCGGGTCGTCCGGGTCGCCCTGCGCGCGGATGGCGGGGCGCGCGATGACGTGCCCCGTCACGGGCCTCGTGATGTCGAACCAGAACTGGTGCGGGTGAAGAAAGCCCGTGGAGTTGACGATGGCCACGGGCACGACGGGTGCGCCCGTCTCGAGGGCGATCCGGAAGATCCCCCGCTTCAGATCCTTGAGCCTCCACTCGGGCAGCCTGTGCCCCTGCGGGAAGGCGAGGATGCTCTCTCCGCTGCGGACCAGGGTGCAGAGGTCGTCGTAGATGGAACGGGCCTCGAAGCGGTTCGAGCGGTCGGTGAACACCATCCCCATGCCACGCAGGGCCCAGCCGAACACGGGCACCCGGGACAGGTCGTGCTTGCCGAGGATGCGAAAGTCCTCGATGTGCGCCAGGAGAAACACGATGTCCAGCGTGCCGGAGTGGTTCGCCACGTAGATGGTCCCCTGGCCCGGCACGCGCCGCACCCCGCCCGGCGGATCGAAGCGCACATCGAGCGGCGGTACGATGGTGCACAGGATGGGAAAGTAGATCCTGCAGTAGCGGTGCACCAGCTTGCGCATCACCCTGTGCGCATCGCGCTCGCCCCTCACCCTGCTCAGGACGAAGAAGAGGGCCGGCGAGGCCAGCCCGTACAGGCCCGTGGGCACGGCGAACGCCCCCCAGGCGGCGACGCTCTGCGCCATGGCGCGGGGACCTATCATCACTGCGCCCCCATGACCCAGGCCAGGACCCTGTCCCAGGGCCTCTTGCTGTCGAACTCCCTGAACCGCCACCTGCGGTAGGTGTACTCGAGACAGAAGGCCGCGCCCAGAATGGCGTAGGATGCGGGCGCGGCCACGACCAGCCATTGCCATGTCTCCTCGAGAAAGACGGCCGCCGTGACGAGCGCCGTGACCAGCACCTGGACCCCCACCCAGTACCACGTGGCGCGGCGGCAGTAGACGACCTCCTCGGTACCGAGGTCGTCCTTCTGCATCCTGGCGAAGATCTCCACCAGGGGCTTGCCCCTGACGATGGACAGAAAGAAGTTGAGCGTGAAGCTCAGGCCGATGAGCGGCGGGACCGAGCGCAGCACCATCTCGCTTCCCGTCAAGAAGGCCGTCGCGAGGATGGCCAAGACCACGGTCCCCTGGAAGATCAGGGGGAAGCGGTACTGCTTTCCCACCACCACGTTCCACGCGAGGACCGGCACGAGCAGCAAGGCGATGATGCCGATGGCCGTCCTCTGCTCGAAGAGCCGCAGACTCGCCCACACGGCCACGGGGTAGATGATCAGGGCCAGCGCGCGTGGCACGCTCGACGCCAGGGGATGCCTGTTCACGCGGGTCATGTCATTTTCCCGCGAGGTGCCAGATGGGGCCCTTGCGACCGTGCCGGCGGAGCCGCTTCATGAATCGCGGGTTGTAGTTGATCTCCAGGCCTGGCACGATCCACCTGCTGTCCGCCCTGGCCACCCTGTCGAGCGTCTCGACGAGGCTCTCGCGGACGGGCTCGCTCACGTGGTAGAAAGTCGAGATCCCCACGTCCTCGCGCGCCACCACCCCGGCCTCGACGAGCTCCTCGCTCACCCTGGCGCCGGGGTAGAGCCTGAGTCCGATCCCCACGGTGACCGAGTCCGGATCGCAGCGACGCACGCAGTCGATGGTCTCGGCCACCGTGTCCGGCGTCTCGCCCGGCGCCCCGAACAGCAGACTGATGTTGAACCTCAACCCCTCGGTCCTGCATCCGTCGCAGAAGGACACGACCTCGGACGGCGAGAAGCCCTTGCGCATGCGGGCGAGCACGTCCTCGCTCAGGGAGTCCACCCCGAGATCCAGGCCTTCGCACCCGGACCTCGCGAGCAGGGCGAAGAGGCCCGTATCCTCGAACACGGGGTGGAAGAACGCGGTCCACCGGATGGCCGGCTCGAGGGTGGCGAACGCCCTCGCCACGTCCATGGCGTGATCCTCGGGGTGGTTGAACACGGAGTCCACGAACGTCAAATGGTCGATGCCCCAGCGGTCCCGCATCTCGGCCGCCTCGCGGGCCGTGTCCGCGCCGCTGCGCACCCTGACCCTGCGGCCCTCGATGAGCGGGTACGAGCAGTACGAGCAGGGCAGGCTGCATCCGCGTCGGGTCTGCAGGCTGCCACCGCTGCCCTCGTCGTTGTACCTGTCGATGCAAAACACCTCGTGATCCGGACGGATCCTGTCGAGATCAACGCCCGGAGGCGAGCGCAGCACCTTGCCCACCAGGTCGTCCGCGAGCCCGCCGTCGAGGCGGATGCGCGCGAGCAGCGCGGGCAGGGCCACCTCGGCCTCGCCGGCGATGCCCACGTCCGCGCCCACGGCGGCAAGGCACTCATTGGGCACGAGCGAGAAACCGGAGCCCCCCATGACGATGGGGGCTCCGGTCACGCCCCGGATCCTCCTGACGTGATCCGCGTAGGCCGGCACCTCGCTGAGGTGCACCGGGTAGGTCAGAAGGTCGAGGTTGCGCATGCTCAGGCCGACCACCTCCGGCCCGAATTCGCGGATGGCCGTCTCGATGGCAGCGCCGGGATCGTCCTCGAAGAGCAGGTCCAGGCCGGCCACCTCGTGGCCCGATTCCCTGAGGGCCGTCACGAGGTAGGCGCAACCGAGCGGGTAGGGCGGCTCGGGGCTCGCCTGGCGGTTGCCCGATATCAGGAGGACCTTCACCTGCCGAACGCCTCCGCGCAGGCGCCGGCCACCAGATCCGCGTCCGCTTTCTCGGGCAAGGTGATGCGCAGCCGCGGCTCGGCGCTCATGGTCCGCGTCGCCGTGGTCACGGCGCCCTCGCTGCCGGCCCATGCCCGACGGGCGATGCCGTTGTTCACGTCCCAGAACATCATCCTGTCGATCCGGGCATCGTAGGCCTCGCTGCCGTCGAGGACCATGCCGAAGCCGCCGTTCACGGCCTCGCCCCAGCCCGTACCGCCGCCGTTGTGCAGGCTCACCCAGGTGGCGCCCCTCATGGCGTCGCCCACGAAGTTGTGCACGGCCATGTCGGCGCAGAGCGACGACCCGTCGCGGATGTCGGCGGTCTCGCGGTACGGGGAGTCCGTCCCGCCCACGTCGTGATGGTCGCGTCCGAGCACGATGGGCCTCGATATCTCGCCATCACGGATGGCCCGGTTGAAGGCGCGGGCGATCCTGATCCGTCCCTCGCTGTTCGAGTACAGGATACGTGCCTGGGATCCCACCACGAGCCTGTTCGCTCCGGCAGAACGGATCCACATCAGGTTGTCCTCGAGCTGCTGCCCGATCCCGGGGTGCGCCTCGGCCAGCATGCCCTCGATGACGCCCGCGGCGATCTCGTCCGTTCGCGCCAGATCGGCAGGGTCACAGCTCGTGCAGACCCACCTGAACGGCCCGAATCCGTGGTCGAAGCACATGGGCCCCATGATGTCCTCGACGTAGCTCGGGTAGACGAACCTCCCGCCGGGGCCGAAGATCCCCCTCGCGCCAGCTCGACCGGCCTCGAGGAGGAACGCGTTGCCGTAGTCCCAGAACTTCAGGCCCCGTCCTGCCAGGGTGTTGATGGCTTCCACCTGCCGCCGCAAGGACTCCTTCACCCTTTCCGCGAACCGTGCGGGGTCCTTGCGCATCATGCCGTTCGACTGCTCCAGCGTGAGCCCTGCCGGGTAGTACCCGCCGGTGTAGGGGATGTGGAGCGACGTCTGGTCCGACCCGAGATCCACCTCGACGCCGGCCCGCGCGAGGCGCTCCCACAGGTCCACCACGTTGCCCAGGTAGGCCAAGGAGAGGGGCTCGCGCTGCTTGCGGGCCCTGTCCATGCGTGCGAGCACCCTGTCCAGATCCTGCTCGACCTCCATCACCCACCCCTGGTCCTGGCGCTTCTTCACCGCCCTGGGGTTCAGCTCGGCGATGACGCCCACGGCGCCTGCGATGGTCGCGGCCTTGGCCTGGGCCCCGCTCATGCCTCCCAGGCCGGACGTCACGAAGGCCACCCCGCGCAGGTCCCTGTCCGGGGCCAGGCCCAAGTACTTTCGTCCCGCGTTCAAAAGCGTGATGGTGGTTCCGTGCACGATGCCCTGCGGCCCGATGTACATGAAGCTGCCCGCGGTCATCTGGCCATAGGACGTGACGCCCAGCGCGGCCAGACGGCCGTAGTCGTCCGGGGTCGAGTAGTTGGGCACGGTCATCCCGCAGGTGAGCACGAGCCTGGGGAGCGACGGGCTCGACGGGAACAGGCCCAGGGGATGCCCGGAGTAGAGCACCAGGGTCTGCTCGTCGGTCATCTCCGACAGGTACCTCATGGTCAAGAGGTACTGTGCCCAGTTCTGGAACACCGTGCCGTTGCCTCCGTAGGTGACGAGCTCGTGAGGGTGCTGGGCCACCGACGGATCCAGGTTGTTGGTGATCATGAGCATGATGGCCGCGGCCTCGCGGCTCCTGGCCGGGTACTCGTCGATGGGCCGCGCGTGCATGGGGTAGCCCACGGGGCGGAACCTGCGCATGTAGATCCGGCCGTCGGTAGAAAGCTCCCTGGCGAACTCCGGGGCCAGGGCCGGGTGCATCGCCCGGGGAAAGTACCTCAGGGCGTTGGTCACTGCCAGCTCCCTGTTCCTCTCGTCGAGGAGCATGGGCCTCGCGGGCGCGTGGCTCACGTCGGGATCCCGGGGGGGCATTCCGGGAAGCCTGTCGGGCAGGCCTGCGGCGATGAGCTCCTTGAAGTCGACCATGTCCTTCCTCCGTGGCATGCGTAGATTAGCGGCCGGCGCACTCGCCTGCAACATGGGCTCGAGGGCGAGGGGCGGATCAGATGATGAAGGAGTCGCAGCCGAAGGTCGCGCCGATGGTCTCCACGTCGCCGGCCTTGATGTCGGTGCAGAACTCGCCGCAGAACTCGACGGTGGTGTGCCCTGCGTCGAACCAGTGCCAGCCCGAGCCCGTGGTCTCTGTGCAGCCCTCGTCGAACGGTACGATGATCCCGTCGATGTAGAAGTTCACGAGCTCCGGATCGGCGGAAGGCGCCACGCTGTCTATGACGTAGCGGCACGTGAGCACGTCGGAAGCGATGTCCTCGAGGGCCGCCTCGAGGGCGGCCCCGTCCTCGGCGTGCAGGAACGTGGTGAAGCTCGTCCCCCCGTTGGATGCGATGGCGTTGAGCTCGGCGGCCATCTCGCCAGATGTCGAGCCGAACCCGATTGCGAAACTGCGGATGCCGTGAGTGTCGAGGATCGTGCTGGTCGCATCGGCCAGAGCAGAGGTGGGGCTCCCCGAGTAGCACCCGGTGTCCTCTCCGTCCGAGATGACCACGAGGTAGCTCGATCCCTCCTCGGAGTACATCTCGGGGGCGTCGGTGGGCCCGGGGCCGGTGGCGTAGTACTGCATCTGGTTCACCAGCGGGGTGAAGGTGCAGAACTGCGGATAGTCGGAGTCGTGCATGTGGTCGATGATCGGCGGCGCCGACAGGTACTGCGGCGCCGTGGCCACCATGGGCGGTGCCAGGGTGCCGCACTCGTCCTCCCTGCAGCGCAGGCAGAGCGATCCGCAGTCGGTCCAGAACCCGGGGTAGCCGTCCGGGAACGGGTCGAGCCCGAAGTGCATGTCGTAGAAAGCGGGGTTGGTGAGCAGCGCCTCGAGGGCGGACGTCGCCTGGTTCCACCTCGTCCCCTCCATCGAGGACGACTGATCGAGGAGCAGCATGAGGCGGACGATCTCGTGGTGGATGGGGAAGTCATGCTCGTCGCACACGTCGTCGCCCGTGTGGTCGGGCGCATCGGGCACGGGGATGTCGACGTACGTGTCTGGCGGGATGTCGCCCATCTGGTCGGTGGGATCGAGCCCGGTGTCGAAAAAGCCGTCCCAGTTGAACGTCTCCTCCTGGCAGCCACAGGACTCGACGGGCAGGACGAGAAGTGCGCCGGCCAGGGCGATACGCGTTCGTGGAGCCATGTCCTACCTCCGTGGAATTTCACCGATATTGTAGCTCGCATCATGGATCGGTCAAGGTTTTTCATTCGTTCCGATGGCAACAGAAAGCATGACGGTGGTTGATCATTCGGCGTCTGCATCATATAGAGAAGGCTCCGGAGAGGTGGAACATGAGCAAGATCCGCATCCTC
>JBFYZU010000248.1:0-12404 GCA_041309365.1 Myxococcota bacterium | reverse complement strand
GCCTCATCCCCCATCCCGACGAGACCCCCGAGGCCTCGCCCGACACGGACACGGACGCGGGCACCACCGGCCAGGACATCATCGCCACCGGCGCCGGCGGCTGCGCCGGATGCAGCATGGGTACCACGACGCACGCGAACCCTGCCTGGCTGTTTCTGGTCCTCGCGCCTCTCGTCGCATTGTGGCTCAGACGCAGGACGTGATCTTCCGTCGTCACCAACCCACCGAATCCCACGGCCGAGCAGCATTGCAAGCTTGCACGCCCTCCCTTTATCGATCTAGTCTCACCACCTCGTGAAATCCTTCACCAAAGAGATGACGATCGCTTCTCGTGGAAGGGGTCTGACCGAGTTCACGCGCCAGGTTCTCGATCTCGTCGGGATTTCCGGCATCGACCAGGGCCTCTGCACCGTCTTCATCGCGCACACCTCGGCAAGCCTGGTCCTGCAGGAGAATGCAGACCCCTCGGCGCGAGAAGATCTCGAACGCTGGTTCGACCGGCATGTGCCCGATAACGACCCTCTCTTCACTCATACGAGCGAGGGCCCCGACGACATGCCAGCCCACGTGAAGGCAGCCCTCACGCAGACGAGCATCGGCATTCCCATCGTCGGTGGGAAGCTCGCCCTGGGCACATGGCAGGGGATCTTCCTATGGGAGCATCGCTCGGGCCGCTCAGGCCGTCACGTCATCGTGAGCATCATCGGAGAGTAGGGTCGGTCACCACTGGCGGTGGGGCTACGGAACGCACATCGCTCCGTCCGTATCCTCGGCGCAGCTCATGCCGTACTCGGAGCAGTCCAGCCGGACGTCCGCACCCACGGTCGCGTCGCAGAACACGAGATCGTCGCAGTCGCACAGGCCACCACGGGGAGTCGTGCAGGTCCAAGTCGTCACGTCGGGAATGCACTCGCGGCTAACACCCGAGCAGAGCCACTCCGCGCCGATGTCGGTGCAGTCGGTCACGAACTCGTGACCCTGCGCGCAGCGGGTCAGCAGATCCTCGCTGCAGCTATTCGTGAAAGTGGACTCGTCGCAGGCCGCACCCGTGGGCACGCACCCTGCGGTGAGGGCCCCCGTGCCCGACCCATCGTCGATCATCTCGCACACGCCGCCCGCACCCCTGGCCAGCGCGTCGCAGTCCAGCACGAGGTGCCGTCCGGGGCTCACGCACTGGTCGATGTTGCCGTCACGGCACACCGCATCCTCGTCCCTCACCGTGCAGTCCGCGATGAAGCAGGCGCTCATCACACCCATGACGGTCTGGCAGGAGGTGCCCGTGCCGCAGGAGACCACCACCTCGCGGCCGTCCGTGTTCGTGGGGTCGACGTTCACGCAGTAGACGAGGTCACCACCCCGGCATCCGGTGGGCCATGCGGGGAAGCTGGCGCTCAGCAAGGTGCACGTGTCAGATGGCGTCCCGCTGTTGAGCACGCGGAACACCTCGTCGCAGTCCGAGGCTGCGGCCACATCGGCCGCGTTGTCCATCACGACCTGCCAAAGCTGGTTGAGCCCATCGACGATCTGCAGGTCACGCGCACGCCCGTAGAGAGGCTGCCAGCCGCCCAGAAGGCCGAAGGTCATGCAGCTCGCCGCGCTGTCCGCCGGGGCACTCGGGGCCACGCACGCAGCCACCTTGGCGCATGCCGCGGTCCCGTCGCTCGGATCCACGCCCACGCTCCCATCCGGAACGCAGTCCTCCACCTCGTGGGCATCCTCCGCATCCAAAGTGGTGTCCGTCTCCGCATCCGTCTCCGCATCGGGCACATCCGCCGTCGGGTCCCCGGTCGTGTCGGGCTGCGAATCGTCCAGATCGGCGCCGTCCGTCACCTCCAATGTGTCGAGGGGACTGTCGAGTGTCGCGTCGCCCTCTGTCTTGTTCTTGTTGTCGCATCCTGCCCATACGAGCGACAGGATTGCCAGCGCACATGCCGGTCGGGTGAGTGTCGGCATCGTATCGGTCCTCCATGTTCGTGATTGGCGATCCGTCACATCGAAATTACTTCATTTTCGGCCCGCTGGCCACCATCTCGTCATCCATTTTGTCGTGATCGGTCGTCCTTTAGGACTTCAGTCTCCCAGCCCTGCCCTTGCCACGGTCTCGATGAAGTCCTCCTGCTCGGGCATCTCCACCGCTCCCTCTCCCCTTGCCTCACGCACCGCCACGAGCGCCTCCTGTGGACCGTATCCCCTGAGCACGAGCAGGCAGGCGGCCAGCATTCCCGATCGCCCCAGCCCTCCCCTGCAGTGCACGACCACGGTCTTTCCCGCATCGAGCCGGACGAGGATCTCGCCCAGCAGGTCGAGAAACTCGCACAGGTCGTCCTCGGCAGGGGCCGAGAGATCCATGATGGAGAAGTACAGGGACTCCATCCCCGCCTCCCGCGCCCGCTCCCGGAGATCGGGAATCCCCATCCACTCCATCTCCTCCTTCTCGAGGACGGTCACGAGGACCTCGGTCCCGAACACCGTGAACAGCCTCTGCAGGTCGGCCTCCAGGTCGCGTTCCCACGTGAACCTCTGGTAGCTCTCGTTCTTCTTGCCCGGAGCGAAGGTCACACCCAGCCGTCCCTGCCACGGCTGCACGCCCAGAAAGTCCACCCTGATGGGATGGGACTCGCTCGTGCGCACTTCCCCCCCATCGCTCCTCCCCCTGAGGATCTTCACCATGGACCGTGAATATACCACAGCCGTGCTTCCCCTACCCCACGGCTCCTGCTATCCTCGCTGCAACAGTCCATGGGTGGAACATGATCCGACACATCCGCATCCGCAACTACAAGTCGTTCGACTCCGCAGATGTCGTGCTCGAGCCCTTCACCTGCGTGTTCGGACCCAACGGCTCGGGCAAGAGCAACCTCGTCGATCTCGTCTCCTTTCTCTCCTCGGCCGCGCGCGCGGACAGCCTGCGGGACGCCTTCGAGGAGGACCGTGGCCATGCCCTCGAGGCCTTCCACTGGCCCCTCGGCTTCGGCGACGAGGGGATCGTGCGGCTCAGGAGCGAGAAGTCCGAGCCGACGTTCGAGGTCGAGGTCGATCTCGAGCTCCCGCAGCACGCCGTGGATCGCGCCAACGAGGAGCTCAAGGAGCGCGAGGCGCTGGAGAGCAAGGCTTCCTACACGCGGGTGGTCGAAAGACGGCTGCGCTACCGCCTGTGCGTGGGCCTGGCCCTGCCCGGGGGGGAGCCCTACGTGGCCGACGAGTCGCTCACGGCCATCAAGCGCGACGGCGAGCCTCGCCCCAAGAGGCCGCCCTTCATCAGGCGCGACGGCGACAGGTACGTGGTGCACCTGGAGAAGCAGAACCATCCCCGGTACTTCCCCGCCCATCGCAGCCGGACGCTGCTCGCGGAGATATCGGACATCGTCAACCACCCGCACCTCGTGGCCGCTCGCAACGAGATAGGCTCCTGGCGGACGTACCAGGTGGACCCTTTCCGCATCCGCAGGGAGAACGGGCTCATGGGCGCCCCCAACCCGGGCCGCCACGGCGAAGACCTCGTCCCCTTCTACTACCAGCTCAAGAGCACGAACCCGGCTGCCTTCGAGGCGATCGTCGCCTCTCTGAGCTCCATCGTGCCGACGCTGACCGGCCTGGACGTGCGCGAGATACGACCCGGCATCATCGACCTCTTCGTCACGGAGCATTCCGGCGGCGCCTTCCCCCTGCGGCTCGTGTCCGAGGGGACCCTGAGGCTCATGTGCGTGCTGGGAGTGGTCGCCTCGGACCGCCCCTCACTCGTCGTATACGAGGATCCCGAGCGCAGCGTTCACCCGCGACGCCTGCGCGACGTACTCGACCTTCTGCGCCGCCTCGCCCGCGACAGCAATGTGCAGGTCCTTGTCACCACCCACTCCGCCGATCTGCTCGACATGGCCTCGGAGGAGGACTCCCTCATCATGTGCTCGCGCCGCCCTTGCCTGGGGTCGAAGCTCTCGCTCTTCCCGCCGGGCTCCCTCCTGCGACGCTCCTACATGGAGCAGGCCATGGACGACGACCCGCGGCTACTCGCCGTCCCGGCAATCTTGCCATCGTCCAACGCGGATCCCGACCTTCCCGGGACCGCCGATCATTGACAAACCCTCGGGAAATCCGTATCAATTCACCTGCCTGCGAAAGTGGCGGAACTTGGTAGACGCGCAGGATTCAGGTTCCTGTACCCGCAAGGGCGTGGGGGTTCGAGTCCCCCCTTTCGCACCGTGGATACCATCGGGGGTTGCCACACCGTCCATCCTGCCGGCTGCATGAATGACGAGGAGCGCCCGGCGAACCAGTCCGGTCGGTTCGTCAGCGCAGCTTGTCGCGTGCACCGATCCACCCCTTGCGGGCGAAGTACGAAAGGAGGACCAGGGCGACGGCCAGCATGATCCCGAGCACGAAGGGATAGCCATACGCCCAGTGCAGCTCGGGCATGTTGAAGGCCGAGACGTCGTGGTCGAAGTTCATGCCGTAGATGCCGGCGATGAAGGTCAGGGGGATGAAGATGGTGGCGATGACGGTGAGCATCTTCATGACGTCGTTGTTGCGGTGGCTGAGGTTGGACAGGTACATGTCCATGAGCCCGCTCCCGAGCTCTCGCATGCTCTCGAGAAGATCCACGAGCTGCATGGCGTGGTCGTGGCAATCGCGCAGGTAGGTCCTCATCTCCGCCGTGACGTGAGGCAGCTTCTCGCGCGCGAGCACCATGGTCATCTCGCGCAGAGGCCAGATATCGCGCCTGATGGACAGAAACTCGTGCTTTAGGGCCTGTATCCTCGCCATCTGTGTTCTGCCGGGGCCCTCCAGGATCTCGTCTTCGAGCTTCTCGGCCCGCTCCACGTAGTCCTCGAGCACGGGGAAGTAGTGATCCACCACCGCGTCGAGAAGAGCGTACAGCAGGTAATCGGGGCCCGCGTTCCGGATCCTGCCCCTCGCCTCGCGGATGCGCTTGCGGACCGTCTCCCAGCAATCACCGGGGTGCTCCTGGAACGTCACCAAGAACTCCTTGCCCAGACAGAAGCTGATCTGCTCGCTGTTGGGTGGATCGCCCTCCTCCATCTGCCTGATGACCAGAAACGTCAGGTTCTCGTACTCCTCGACCTTGGGCCGCTGGTGGGTATTTGCCACGTCCTCTATGGCGAGCGGATGGATGTCGAATCGCGCGGCGAGTCCGTTCAGCATCTTCGGATCTCCGAGCCCCACCACGTCCACCCACATGACAGGCCACCTGTCGCGAAGCTCCTCGAGCACGTCCAGCGAATCCACCGACTGCTCCACCAGTCCTTCGGTGCCGTAGCACATGACCCTGATCTCGGTCGCATGAGCCACGGGATCGACGACGAACTTTCCCGGCGGTGCCCCGGGCGTTTCGCGATGCATGAACAGCTCCGTTGCCCAGTTGCGCCTCTCTGCTGCCAGTCGCATGATTCACCTCCAATCGACCTTCGGTACCCGGACGTTGGACTCTCGCTGTCCGCCAGATGTCTCGTATATCACACCCCTGGCACGTCCAGAAAATGGCCGGCCGACGAGTCGCTTCACCAGAACGGTTCCTGTTGCATCCACCCGCGAAAATGGGGATGCTGTGGGCATGCGTGCAGAGGGAACGGGGGCAACTCATCCGGGTCTCAAGAGACCCGCGAACGAGGACGCCTTTTTCGTCGACAACGAGCTGGGGCTTTACGTCGTCTGCGACGGCATGGGCGGCCACGCGGCCGGCGAGGTGGCCTCGGCCAAGGCCGTCGAGGTGGTGACCAGGGTCATGGCCACGAACCGCGACACCATCGAGAAGGCCCGGCAGGGCCAGGTGTCGTTCGCACAGGTCGAGTCCATCGCCGAGTCGGCTCTCGCCGAGGCCTGCCGCGAGGTCTACGACCTGGCCACGACCGATCGCAAGCTCGCGGGAATGGGCACCACCATGACGCTGCTCCTCATCGTCCGCGACAGGGCCATCATGGCCCACGTGGGCGATACGAGGCTCTATCTTCTCAGAGGCGGCGAGGTACACCAGATCTCCAGCGATCACACGATCGTGGCCGAGCTCATCCGCAACGGCAGCATCAGCCTGGAGGAGGCGAAGCACAGCCCGTTCGGACACGTGCTCAACCGCGCCATCGGCACCCACCCCTCGGTGCAGGTGGACACCCTGGTCATGGAGGTTCTCGCCGGCGACCGGTTCATGATGTGCACGGACGGCCTGCACGACCACATCAGCGATCCGGACAAGCTCTGCGACCAGGTCCCGGAGCGCTTCGAGGACTTCCCCGCGAGGCTCGTCGAGTTCGCCAACGCCTCCGGCGGTCACGACAACGTCACGGCCATCGCCATCCACGTCGACGCCGAGAAGGCCGAGGCGGCCCAGGCGGCCCGCAACACCCTCATGGTGTCGAGCAAGCTGCGCACCCTGGGCTCCGTGTTTTTGTTCGAGGATCTCACCCTCGCCCAGCTCTCCCGGGTGCTCGAGGTCTGCGAGTCTCCCTCATTCGATCGGGGCCACGTCGTGATCGCGGAGGGCACTTTGTGCTCGTGCATGTACGTGGTGTTCGATGGACGGGTCGGCATATCCCGACGCGGCGAGCCGCTCGGTGAGCTGCATCCCGGCGACGTCGTGGGAGAGACCACGCTGCTTGCCGGGCGTCCCGCTCGGGTCACCCTCACGGCCCTCGAGCCCATCAACCTCATGCTCATCGACGGTGCGTCCTTCAGGGCTCTCGTGCAGAAGCGCCCGTTTCTCGGAATCTACCTTCTCGCCACCCTGGGCCAGCGCCTCGGCCTGCTCATCGACCGCTCGCACGACTTCGTGGGCTCTTGCACCCCGAAGCAGCTCGAGGCGCAGGGAATCAGGCCTACCGATCTGTTCTGACCTCATCGAGGGTGAGGCCACCCGCGAGGGCATCGGCTCGTGCCGGACGTCGACATCGTCTGCCTGAAACTCCTCGACGCCTGGTGGCGCCATCTTCAGCCCATATCCCAGGTCCCTGCCGTCTTCCCCACGAGGGCATTTTCCACGACCCTCTGGATCACCGCCGGATCCACTGGTTTGGGCACGACCATCATGTGCCGGTACTTGAGCGCCCTGGCCATGAGGTCGCTGTCCGGATAGCCCGTCATGATCACGACGTCCACATCGATCCCCTTCTCCTTCATCCTCCTCATCAGCTCGGGCCCATCCATGTCGTCCATCAGAAGGTCGAGGAAGATCAGGTCGAAGTCCTGATCGATCTCCAGTATGTCCATGGCCTTGCGTCCGCCTTCTGCCATGACGACTATGGCCCCGACCGACTCGATGATGCGCCCGAGCGTCCTGCAGATCACGATGTCGTCATCCACGACCATGACCCGGCGCTTCTTGTTCGAGGCCGTGGTCTTGAGCCACACCTCCACGTCCTGCTTGATGAAGCGCCACTGGCGTCCCACCTTGACCGCGGGGATGATGCCTTGCTTTGCCAACCTCGTGATGGTCCGGACCGGGATGGCAGTCATCCCGGAAATCTCCACCGGCCCTACCATATCTATCTTACCCATCATCGCTCCTGTGCTTCGTCCACCGTGACGACGTCCTAGCCGAGAAGGTAGAGTGCGGCCGCAGCGCCGACAGTCACCACGACCGCCAGGACGATCGAAACGACGGCTGCGATGACGCAGCCTATCACCATCCGTCTGGACTTTTCTCCTGCCTTCCGCTCGATCCCGCCGCCCATTTCTTGCGTGCCGCTCGTCCCTGCAAGCCCGTGGAGGCCGGAGGTCACGGGCTGCGCCGGCCCTGGCTGCCCCTGCCCTGGTCCAGCTCGCCGGTCATTCAGGTTGATGGCCAGTTTTGCGACAGAGGTCACCCGGACCCCAAAACCCGACACCTGTTCCGATGCCTCGGGGGTGATCTGCCCTGCGAGCGACCCGAGCGCTTCCGGAATGCCATCGAAGGTGAGCTGGCCGCTCGCGAGCCCTCCACCGACCACGGTCTGTGCCGCCTGGACCAGACGGGCGCCGATCATGCTCATGAACGCGTGCGCATCGGGGTTCGTGACGGCGACCGCGGCGATGGCGGACGGATCCGTCGGGTCGAGATCGTATGCCCCCAGAACGAACGCGGTCGCGACCTCGCCCGTGGCGCCGTCGCGCAACTCGCCCAGCCGCCCGCCGAAACGCATCATCGAGACCTGGCGCTGGTCCACGAAAACGAGGTCCAGCGTCCCCATGTGGCCACCCGGCTCGACGCAGCCGCCCAGAAACGGCGCGGTTGCCGGATCCAGGGTCCACCGCCCGGCATCCAGCCGGATCAGCGACCGGCCGTTCTTGAGCACGATGCAGCACTCGTTCGCTTTGACCGTCACCGTCGTGCCGACGGGCGCCGTGGCGAGCCTCTGCACCGCGAAGAGCCGTTCCTCGAGTTCAACAGGTCTCGCTACGTCCATATGCCTCCCCCTGAGGGTACGAGCCAGCTGCCTCGATCCGGCACCCGGCTGTCATCCCAGCCAAAAGGACACACCTAATTTGCTTCACCCCGACGCGCGGCGCAAGTGCTCTTTGCGCCCGCGAGGTGATCATATGCCTATCGGACCTCGAGGCGGTGATCCCCATGACGGCGACATCGGCGGCTCCGTGAAGCCGGTCACCGATTCCTCATCGTGCAGGCGCTCTGCAAGAAGGTGCAAGGTAACAGTGCTCGGCGGGGGCGATGTTGGCACCCTCGACACGGACGTGGCAATACCCGACAATCCGGCGATGGGTGGAGTTTCGGCTCACGGTCCCGACGGCTCCCGGCTGTTCATGCGCTCCAAGATGGTGTGTATGGTCCTTTCGCGGGCCGTGCTTCTGGCCGTCGTCTGTGTCTCCTGCAGGCCCGAGCCCGCCAGGGTGTGCTTCGTGCGCAAGTCGAGCCGGCCGCAGATCGAGTGGCCTCCCTCTGCAAAGGTGAGCCTCGAGGCCGAGCTCATGGCATCGGCACTGGACGAGGACGGCGTCCCGGGAGAGTTCGTTGTGGGAGACTCTCACGGCATATGGGTCGGCAAGGGCCGGGCTTCGGGCCTGAGCTTCATCGAGGTGGTCATGGGAGGAGAGGACCCCAACGCCGAGATGCCCATGGTGGTGGCGCTGCACGGACGCGGCGACCGTCCCAGGATCCCCGGCGGGCCGTTTTACGACCTCCCCCATCCGGTGCGCGTGATCGTTCCTCGAGGCCCGATCAAGCACGGCAGCGGCTTCGCCTGGCTGCCCGTGGGCGTATCCCAGGGCAAGACGGAGCTGCTCGCGGAGTCGCTCGAGGCCATGGCGGACAGGCTGGCCGACTTCATGGTTCTCATGCGCCAGACACGCCCGACGGCCGGGGGGACCATCGTCACGGGGTTTTCCCAGGGCGGTCATTTGTGCCTCGCGATGGCCCTTCTCCATCCTTTCGAGGTGGGTCTCGCCATCCCCCTCGCAGGGTGGCTTCCTCCCGGCATCGTGCCCGGGTCCATCGAGGATCCTGCGGTCTACCCACCCATCCGGTCCATCCATGGGACGCGCGACCTCATCGTGCGCATCGGCCCCACCGTCGCGGTGCTGGATGGGCTCGTGGCCCTCGGCCTGGACGTCGAGATCGCAAAGTTCGAGGGGGTCGGTCACGTCATGACCCACGAGATGGACGCCCTGTTTCACGAGTGGCTCTCCGACGAGCTCATCGACATCATGGGCCCCCCTTCTCTGCCCCCTGCCAAGGAGTGCGAGCCCCTGGGAGAAGAGCCCCTGGACGCATGCGCGGCCCGCGACACGGACGGGTACCCGGAGGCCGAGACGGACAGGCTTGACGTCCTCGCCATCTGACATAGACTTTGGGGGTCACATGAAAGAGGAGCTCCCCATGAACGCTCGCCAAGTCGTGACCATCCTCATGGCGATGTCCCTGAACGCCTGCGGCTGCAACGACGACAACCCCGCGTGGGACGGCTTTCTGGACACCGGGCTGGACCCCACGGGGGAGTACGATCTGCCCCTCGACACGATGCACGAGCCTCCTCCCGTGCCGGACGCCACGGGTGACAACATCTGCGACGAGCAGGACATCGACATCCACCACGAGCTCGTCCGTCTCATGCTGATCCTGGACCAGTCTTCCTCCATGCACGGGACGCCGTGGAACGACGCCACGACAGCGCTCGAGGCGCTGCTCGTCAACCCGGCCTTCTACGACATGCACTTCGGCCTGGACGCGTTCCCGGACGGCTCGCCCGGGTTCTGGTCGTCCTGCATGGACGCCACGTGGGTCAACCCATTCCCCTGCATGAGGTGCACGGCCGACAGCTGCGGCACCGCAGCCATCCCCCAGGTGGCCATGGCGCCGCAGTACATCAGCGCGACCAACATCATCGCCCACATGAACAACCCGTTCTTCCCACCGGTGTGCTCGAACACCCCGCTCGTCGATCAGCTCGGTTACTACGCCACCGGCCCCGGCTCGGTCGAGGTGCCAGACCTGTACTCGGACGACGGCGCGAACTACCTCGTGGTCATCTCCGACGGAGAGGACACCTGCTTCGATGGGGACCCCGTCGGCCAGATCGCCAGCTACACGACCCAGATCCTCGACGACCATGGCATCATGAGCTTCGCCATCGGCTTCGGGTCCACGTCCGGCACCATGGCCTCCGAGCTCAACGCCATCGCCTCGAACGGCGGCACGAGCTTCACCACGTTCTTGCACGCGGAGGACGGCGCGGCCCTCGAGGCGGCGCTCGCGGACATCGCATCGGACGTGCTCACGTGCCGCTACGTCATCGACGACGTCTCCCCGTCCGCCGACCCCGACCTCGTCAACTTCTACATCGACGGGACCATCGTCCCCTACGACGAGGACTGCACCGAGACCACCGGCTCGGGGTGGCACTGGGCCGACGTCGAGCACACGACCGTGGAGTTCTGCGGCGAGTACTGCGCCGACATCAAGTCCGGCGGCGTGGACAGCATCAGCGCCACCTTCGGCTGCCAGACGTTCATCATCTGAGGCCAGTTCCCATCCCGGAAAGGTGCAAAAAGCACGGCCGGGCGCCTGTCACGAAGTGATGACTTTCGCGCAGGGTCGACGAGCCGATATCGCGTGAAAGGGCGAGCTCGGGACGGCAGCGAGGCTAGAACTCGAACTTCCAGGCCACGTCCAGGCCCAGGTTGCCGATGCCGGAGGAGCTCTCCGCACCCTTGTTGTCGTACGAGCCCTCCACCGTCATGCTGTCTGTCACCTTGTAGGCCACGACGGCCTGCAGGTAGTTCTGGCCGCCCGCCTCGTCACCGCCCAGGCTGGTGAGCGCGCTGACCGCCACCTTGCTGTTGAGCTTCTTCTTGATCGTGATCACGGGCTCGGCCTTGCCCGTGGTGGGGTTGTACCTCGAGCCTATGGAGAAGGTCTGCTGCGGCGTGAACTGTCCGAGAAGCTGCGACAGGCCCATGACGCCCGCCTGGCCGAGCCCCTCGCGCGCTTCCTGGCAGGTCATCTCGAACGCCAGGAGGCACACCACGTCCTCCTCGGGCAAGGAGGGCGAGGCCTCCACCAGGACCCTGAAGTCGTCGGGAGTGCCCAGCGCCCTGAGGGTGAGCGACCAGTCCCGGATCTCGCCCTTGGCCACGATGTCGAAGTCCGGCTCGATCTTCGCCGGGTTCGAGAAGTCCACGAATCCCTGATCGATCTCGAATATCCTGTTCTGCCACTCGACGATCCCTCGCGCGATCTGGACGGTCCCCATGACCACGGGTCTCGTGTCCGTCCCCGTGAGGACGAAAGGCCTCGTCGTATCGTCCAGCCTGAACGCGACGTCCAGCACGTTGTTCTTGACCTTCAGGTTGTCGTGCCCGTGCAGGAAGATGTCGAGCTTCACGTGATCGCCCCCGTGCTGGTAGACGTTCACGTTCTTGGCGGGTGCAGCGCCCTTGAACTGCGCCGTGGAGGTGAGCTTGAACTTCTTGGAGTATCGGAACCGTGTCACCCAGACCTCCCCCGTGACCAGAGGCAGGTCGTCTGCGCCCACCCGTCCCGTGAGCGAGAGCCGGCCTTCGAGCCCCACGGGAGTGTTGCCCATGACCTCGAGCGTGAGGTCGTTGAAGTCGGTGTCCATGGAGTATGCACCCGGCGTGCCGTCCTCGATCTGCATGGTCCCGGACACGGAGAACATCCCGTCGTTCACGACCCCGGCCGCGTCCAGGGTGGCGCCGGTCTTCGTGAACTGGGCCCGCCCGAGCACGTCGCTGAGCACGGCCGGCGAGCCCGCCATCTCCAGCCTCTTCATGTCGATGTCGAGCTCCCCCGTCACGATCGGCAGAGCCCAGGTGCCCCTGACCGTGACGTGCGGCTCCACCGAGCCCGAGACGAGCGTGATCTCCTCGACGAGCTTCTCGATCAGGGCGAGGTCGACGTGGCCCGTAAGACCGACGTCCGGGCCATCTCTCGACACGCTCCCCGT
>JBFYZU010000247.1:0-4511 GCA_041309365.1 Myxococcota bacterium | reverse complement strand
CTCGGGTGTAAAAGCCTCGTCCTGGTTGCCTCCGACCACCGGCGGGGTGGGCCCGGTTCCTGGACCGCAGCAGATCATGAGCACCACCGAGCATACCATCAGAGTGCGACGTTGCATGACAACTCCTTGCCTTCACCGAGGGTTTCAAGGGAGGTTCTACGGACGATGCCCCCCCGGGATCTTCCGGAAGGACGATCCCACGTTCGACCCGATTTGACCCGGGCCATGCAACTTCTATATAAAGATCCGGATCAATGGAAGGGCGGGTGCAGCGTGGAAGTTTTGAGCCGGTCGATCTGGAAATCATGGAGCTCGTGCTTTCCCGAGAACAATCCGGCCCCTGATACGTTCTATGTACTCGTGGTGACCGATTGAAGTCCCTGTTCACAAGGGTTGCGGCTTTCGTGAAGGAGCTCTCCGCTGAGGTGGAGCGCGTCCTTCCCAGGCCGGTGGTCCCCTTCGTCACGAGCCTGGCTTTCCACCTGCTCTTCATGCCGCTCCTCTACGTCATCGTCATCTTCGAGCCCGAGCAGGACACGACCCGCGTCATCATGCTCGAGGGTGGCATCGCCCTGGGCCGTGGCGGTGCCACCGAGGACGAGGACGACGAGGACTGGGAGGAGCTCCTCGACGAGGACCAGGACGACGAGGATGAGGACGGGCAAGGCGCAGGGGACGAGGGCGAAGGTGACGAGGAGGAGATCGACTACCACGACAACGACCGTTTCGATCGGTGGGGGTTCCCCAAACCAGGCAGCCGGTTCGGGGATGACGAGGACGACGAGGACGACGAGGACTGGGCGGACGTCCTCGACGATGATGACGACGAGCAATCCAGCGTGACCGTCATCATCGACGACGACCTGGACGACGATGATGACGACGTGCTCGACGACGACGACTACGAAACCGTCGATCTGGACGAATACGACATCGATATCGACGACGACGACGAGGACGAAGGGGACGATCCCGAGGTCGCCGCGAAGATGGAGGAGAAGTACGGCGACGACCACAAGGCATGGGACTCGCTGTTCTCCGGCACGGACGATGAAGGCGACGAGCCCTCGAAATCCTTTTCGCCCGGAGGGGAGAAGGGATCGAAGGCAGGACCGGATCCCATCCTGGCCCTCATCGACAACAACCCCTACGACGACCCATCCGAAGGCAACGAGGACGCGGCCATGGACGCCCAGTCCGGGTCCGCGCCCGTGGTCGAGGATCCGAGGCTGCCGGAGCTTCTGGACTGGATGCCCACGGACAGCCTCATGGCCGCCCTCATCTCGCTGGACCTCCTGCGCGCCCGCGAGGACCGCGACGATCTCGAGCGCACCTTCATGTCCCTCGGCTATTTTCGCCAGATAGCCGGAGGCAGCGATCTGTCTTTCATCGAGGACATCGACGCGGTTCTCATCGCGTCCGGCGACCCTCTCGACGAGAAGGAGACGTTCATCATCCTCCGCCACCGGCTGGACGAGGGCGAGGTGAAAGACGCCATCGACCGGCAGTTCGAGAGCGTGAAGGTGGTGCCGAGCTGGTACGAGGTCGACGGGCACCAGGTCGCCCAGCCGACGAAGGAGGACTTCGACGATCTCCCCTGGATCTACTTCATCCCCAGGCCCGGTTACGTGGCCGTGCTGCACGTGTCCAAGCGCGACCGGCTCTCGACGTACATGGGCACCGAAGCCTTCGGCCCGGGGGCCAAGTCCAGGCTCATCGGCGATCTCGAGCGGCACATGCGCATGGGGCTGGTGATGCCGGAGCTCGAGACGGCCATGGACAAGCACGCCGAAGGCGGCGACGTGGGCGAGGGCGAGGAGCCGCCCGTCGCGGTGGCACTGGGCAGCGTGATGTTCCAAGACGCCTTCAAGTTCCTCGTCGACGGCTCCGCGTTCCCTTCACCTTCGGACGTCATGCTCACGGGGCGGTTCGCTCCTGGTGGAGAGGTGCTGATCTCCGGCAGCGCCCTGTTTCCCACCGAGGAGGACGTCTCGGGATTCATGGGCCAGTGGAAGAAGACCGTCAGCTTCCTGGAGAAGGACGAGCTTCTCGGTCTCATCGGTGCAACGAGCCTCCTGGGTCTCGCCTCATGGCACCACGACAGCGGCCGACGCCTCGAGATGGATGCCCGGGTGGCCCCGGACGACGTGCTCGAGCTGCTCGCCCTGGTCCGCCTGCTCACGGCAGCGCCGGACGAGAAGCTCGCCCCGGTCCACGCCGAGCCAGAGCCTCCGGCAGCGCCCTTGCCACCTGCCAAGAAGAAGCCCACCCCCAAGAAGGCGAAGACCTCCTGAGCCGGTCAGGGCTGGACGCAGACGAGGCGGTTTGCGAGCTCCGGGCTCTCGAGGCACCTGTAGGTGGGTGGGCACTGGTCGTCGGATTCGCAGACCTCGGTGCAGTACGAGCGATTTCGTCCGGACTCCTCGAGGCAGATCCTGGACAGGCAGTCTCGGCGATGGCCGCACGGCTCGCCCGTGCGGCCCAAAGATCCGTACACCCGGTACGCTGCCACGGCCACGGCCAGGATGAGGACTCCGAGAGCCAGCCATCGCCAGATGGGGCGGTGGCCCCAGCTCCTTCCCTGTTCCAGGGGCACAGGAACGATGATATCAAAATTCGCCCCGATGGCCAGCCCCTGGACGGGGCACCGGGGCGAACTAGGGGTAAGATGGGTGACCGGAGCCGGAGGCACCAGGAGGGTGAATCATGAATCCCGTCGATGACCAAGCTGCACTCGTGGTGGGCAAGGCCAGGCTCGAGCTTCCCGACATGACCGTGGAGCTCGATGTCGTCGAGGGGACCGAGAACGAGAGGGCCATCGACATCCGCAAGCTCAGGGGCTCGACGGGGTACATCGCGCTGGACGACGGGTTCACCAACACGGGATCCTGCTTCAGCAGCATCACGTTCATAGACGGAGAGAAGGGGATCCTGCGCTACAGGGGCTTTCCCATCGAGCAGGTGGCGCGGTACTGCTCTTTTCCCGAGACGGCCCTCCTGCTCATCAACGGGCAGCCTCCGACTGCCAGGGAGCTCGGTGCGTTTTCGGACCGGCTCACCGAGCATGCGCTCCTGCACGAGGGTTTGAGGTATCACTTCGAGGGGTTTCCACCGGACGCGCACCCCATGGCCATCCTGTCGGCCATGATCAACTCCACCTCGTGCTACCACCCTGACCTGCTCGAGCTGGGCGGCGAGGACCACCTCATGGACGCGGCCGCGAAGCTTCTCTCGAAGGTCCGCACCATCGCGGCCTTCGCGTACAAGAAGGTCAAGGGCCAGCCCATCGTGTACCCGGATCCCGCGAGGGACTACTGTAGTAATTTCTTACACATGATGTTCTCCTTGCCATACAGGGACTACGAACCGCCACCTGCCGTGGTGAACGCCATCAAGCTCTTCTTCATCCTGCACGCGGATCACGAGCAGAACTGCTCCACGAGCACAGCGCGCATGGTGGGTTCCTCGGGCGCGAACCTGTTCGCTGCGGTGTCGGCCGCCGTCTGCGCGCTGTGGGGACCGCTCCACGGTGGGGCCAACATGAGGGTGATCCAGATGCTCGAGCGCATCGACTCGGGCGAGCAGACCGTCTCGGATCTCATCGAGAAGGTCAAGCGCCGCGAGGATCTGATGTGGGGATTCGGTCACAGGGTCTACAAGAACTTCGATCCGCGCACGAGGATCCTGAAGAAGGCCTGCGACGAGCTGTTCGAGGCCCAGGGCACGCAGGATCCTCTCCTGGACATCGCACGTGAGATGGAGAGGATCGCGGTCGAGGACGAGTTCTTCCTCGAGCGCAAGCTCTACCCGAACGTAGATTTCTACTCGGGAATCCTGCTCAGGGCCATCGGCATCCCGCTCAACATGTACACCGTGATGTTTGCCATCGGACGGATGCCCGGATGGATCGCCCAGTGGGCGGAAGGGTGGCGGTCACGGTCGCGGATCCACCGGCCCAGGCAGATCTACACGGGATCCACGGCCAGGGACTTCATCCCCATGGACAGGCGTTGAGGCCCCCCCGGGATCCCTGATTTGTCTTTCGATCCACAGTTGTCTATGATGGCGCCCGTACCTTGGAAGGTGGTGGACGAGAAGGGTCGGTGAGGTACCTGGGGCTGTTGATGGCAGCCGGGATACCCCTCGGTGTCTACATCGTGCTGCTGGGAGACTGCCCGTACTGGCTCGATTCGCCGGAGTTCGTGGGCGCGGCATTCGCGATGCAGCCCGCCCATCCGCCGGGACATCCTCTCTACGTGCTCCTGGGACGGGCCATCCTGCTGTTGCCTCTCGGCTCGGCAGCCCTTCGCATGAACCTTCTCGGCGCGCTGTGCGCGTCATTCGCCCTCGCGCTGACCCACGACACGGCCGTGAGGCTGGTGCGTGACGGGTTCGGCGTGACAAGCCCGCTCGTCGTGCTCGTGCCCACCCTGGGCTGCATCCTCGTGGGGATCTCTCCCGGCTGGCTCCACCAGGCCATCTACGCCGAGGTCTACTCTTTGCAGGCATTG
>JBFYZU010000246.1:0-25051 GCA_041309365.1 Myxococcota bacterium | reverse complement strand
GGTCCTCATCGGCACCAAGCCCGACGACCGCGAGGAGCGGATCGAATTTCCCGTGACGAACGCGGATGCCCCGCTGGCCGTGCTGGTGGACACCCCGTACCAGATCTGGACGAACGCGGGGACCTACGTGCACGTCAGCGTGTTCGACCAGAGCTTCGAGCCGGCCCAGGATGCGCGCATCTTCGTGGACGACGCGGAGATGGGCAAGGCCAACGAGCACGGCACGTTCGTGTTCCAGTTCGTGCCCAACAAGGACGAGTTCGGCAGCAGCCACACGCTCACGGCGGTGCTGGATCGTGGCGGCAAGAGGATGATGGGCAGCGTGTCCTTCTCGGCAGGACGAAGGACCGAGAGCTTCGAGTCGGCCAACCTGTTCGTGTACACGGACCGGGGCGTGTACAACCCCGGCCAGACCATCCGCGTGCGCGCCCTGGCGTGGAAGCTCAGGGGCGAGTTCTTGCCTCTGGACAACCATCAGGTGGAGATCCTGCTCGTCAACGAGATGGGGCGAGTCGTGGGAGGCGGTGGCACGGAGACGGACGAATGGGGCGTGTTGAGCATGGACATCCCCCTTCCCGACCACGCGCCCGAGGGCCGCTACACCCTGCAGGCCAACTTCGAGAGGGAGAGCGCAGAAGCCAAGATCCGGATAGAGAGATTCGTGCCGCCGGTCATCGACATCGAGCACGACCTGGGTCGCTTCCTCACGAGGGATCAGAAGAACCTCCCCTTCACCGTGAAGCTCGGCTACTTCGGCGGCGGGAGCTTCGACAAGGGAACCGTCAAGGTGACGGTCAAGGCATCGGGACAGCAGAAGTTCGACCTCGAGAGGGAGGTCGAGGGTGCGGGCCCCTTCGAGTTCGAGATCCCCCAGGCGGACCTCGACGAGATCCGCTCCGGCCTTTACGAGAACGAAAACGTGCAGGTGGAGATCGCCGTCGAGGACCAGTTCGGGCGCAAGGACAGCGTCAAGCGCGACATGCGCTTCGTCACCAATCCCTACGTGGCCGTCATCATCCCCGACAAGGAGTCGTACGGCGAGGGCGATCCCGTCCTGATAGCGGTGAGGCTCAAGGATCTGGACCACGTGCCGGTGAGAGACAAGAAGGTCAAGGTCCTCATCGACGGCGAGGCCTTCCACGAGACCACCGACGACGACGGCGTGGCAGAGGTCAAGACGAAGATGGGCAACCATGCGATGTACGTCGAGGCCTACATGGACGGCGTGGATCACGCCATCGCGTCGAGCTATCTCGAGTTCCGCTTCACGCCACCCATGCTCTCGGAGATCCCCGGAGGAAAGGTGGGTGAGCGCGAGATGACCCGCATCGTCGTCAACTTCGTGCCCGATTACATCCCTGCCGAGCAGGTGGTGCACGCAGACGTCACGGACTCCTCGGGGTCCATCATGTACGCGTTCGAGATCCCCGTGAAGAAGGAGAAGGACGGCGGCAGGTACGTGGCCGAGACCGAGTTCCCGGCACCGTCCTGGGGCTCGATGCTCATCACGCTGTACTGCATCGCCAGGCCCAAGGACGGCACCGTGGTGGGACTGCTCGCAGACGGCCAGAAGCTGGAAGTCGCGCCACGCAAGACCATCACCATCGAGCTCGACGGGATCCCCGAGACGGCCCGGCCAGGGCAGAGCATCGAGGTGAACGCCACGGTTCGAAACGCGGTCGGCGCCAAGATCGACGCGTCCGTGGGAGCCGGCATAGTGGACAACGCCGTGATCTCCATGCTCGACCCGCTGGAGATCACGCCCATGGACAGGTTCTACAACCCGGAGCTCAAGGTCATGAGCACCACGGGCGCCACGACTTTGACCTGGCCCGTCGTCTCGCGCAACTGGGGCTCTTCCCAGTACGACATCGCCTGGTGCAACTGGGGCTGGCGCGACGGCGGCTCCATCAACTCGCCGAGCGGGTACGGGGGCGCGAGCGTTTACGGGTACGGGACACAGACCGCCAACTCAGCGATATACGGAGGCGAGGGATCCGGCTATGGCGCAATGGCGGAGAGTGGCGCGGACTACTACGACACGGAGCAATCCCCCCCTGCCTCACCCCCACCCATGGCGACGGCCATGCCCTCGCAACCCTCGGCGATGCCGTCTCCCGCCCCGGAGATGCCGAAGAAGAAGGGCGCATCGATCGATTCGAAGACCGAGTACTCGTTCAGCGACGACGTCCTCTCGGGAGAGCTGCTCGCTCCCGCGGACATGGAAGAGGATCTCGGTTCCGTGACGAAGTCCAAGGACGTGCAGGATCCCGGCCAGACCGACGTGAACATCACCATCCGCACCAACTTCGCCGAGACGAGCCTGTGGATGCCCCACATGGTGGCCAAGGACGGCAAGCTGTCCTTCGAGGCCACGCTCCCGGACTCCATCACGGTGCAGAAGCTCACCCTGGTGGCATCCGACAAGGCGGGGGGCTCGGGCGTCGAGCACCACGAGATCCAGGTCAACCAGGACCTGTATGCCCGCTCCGATCTCCCGGCCACCCTCACGCTCGGCGACGCTCTCGAGGTCCAGGCAGCGTTTCGGAACAACACCGGCAAGAAGGTGTCCGCGACCATCGAGCTCGCCTCCGAGGTGCTGCAGATCTCGGGCAAGGACAAGGTGAAGGTGGAAGCGAAGCCGGGGTCCACGGCCGTGGCCCGGTTCCTGGTGAAGCCCACGAAGGCCGGCAAGGCCCTCTACACCGTCTCGGCCTCGGGCAAGGGCTTCAAGGACGTGGAGGAGCGCTCCGTGTACGTGCGTCCCGCGGGTCAGCCCGTGAGGACAGAGAAGAGCGGCGTGGTCGAGGACAAGAGCCCCTTCGAAGCCAGCGTGGAGCTCACGGGCAAGGAGACGTACCACACGAGCTTCGTCACCGTCTCGTTCCCCACGGCCATCCCGGTGCTGCAGGGGCTCGAGGCCATGCTCGACAAGCCTGCGGGTGCAATCGACTTCGTGGCCTCCCGGGCGCTGGTGGCCGCCTCCATCTACCGGTACATGCAGAAGTACGGCAAGGACGAGAAGTCTCTCCTTTACGTGGGCCAGGTGCTCCAGCTCAGCCTCGCGGCCGTGCTCATGAGCCAGCGAGACGACGGCGGCTGGGGATGGAACGTCAACCTTTTCAGGCTGGACGAAACGGGCAACCTGAAGACCGATGTCTCGGTCTCGAACCCGTACATGACGGCCCAGTCGCTCGAGGCGCTTCTGGAGATGAAGGAGGCCGGGCTCCCCGTTCCGTCGGAAGCAGTGACGCGCGCCCTGGACAGCCTCGCCGCCAGCATGAACTCCGACGGCTACTGGGACATGAGCTCCATCGCCATATGGGAAGGCAACTCCGAGAAGGTCAAGGTCGGCATGAGCGCCGAGATATTCAAGGTCATGGCATACGCGGGCACGGTCTTTTCCGATGCCACGAACGCCTCCTACCAGTACGGTCCTGCGATGAGCAAGCTGGCCCCCATCTACCTGGCCTACATGGACGAGAAGTCGGCCGAGCCCTTCGCGCTGGCCAACGCGGCGCTGGGCGTGCTCTACGACGCTCGTCGCAAGGGAGGCCCGGACAAGAGCATCGAGGGCAAGCTCGGCAACACCGCCGACAGGCTGCTCTCGATGCGAGAGGAGGCCCACTGGGAGCCCGGGTGGTTCAACGCATGGGGTGGCACCATGGAGGCCACGGAGGCCGCCATCGAGCTCATGGTGAAGTTCGACCTCGCGAAGTACGAGCTCGAACTGCGCAAGTCCCTCCAGTACATCCTGAGCACGCAGACGAGCTTCGGCGACTGGCACAACGCGCGGGGGACAGCCTCCGCCATCCACGCGCTACTCCTCGTCCCTCCCACCGTGCAGGAGAAGGCCAGCACCGTCACCATCACTGTCAACGGGAAGAAGGTCGAGGAGATCGAGATCGACCCCGACGATCCGTTCCTCTCTGCCGTGAGGCTGCGCATGGTGGAGCTGACGGGCGACATGACCGAGGGGAAGAACACCGTGAAGGTGACCTACGACGGCAACCTCACCGCCCCCGTGATGCTCCTGACCGAGACCTGGGGCGGCGCGGTCGTGGCCAAGGTGTCGCCGAATGCGCCCGACATCACCATGACGAGGACGTACGCGACGGACTCGGTGGCCGCCAACGTGCCCGTCAAGGTGCGTCTCCAGGGCGTCATCGAGTCGGATCGCCTGCCCCTGGTCATCTTTGAGCCGATGCCATCCTGCGCAACCATCGAGGCCGCATCCATGGACCAGCTCGTGGCGGCCGGCCTGATCACCGACTGGGTGGACCTTGGCGACTCGATCGAGATCTACATGCTGCCCGGCAAGAAGACCTTCGACATCAACTACCGCATCACGGGCATCCGCACCGGCATGTGCGTGCAGGCCTCCACGCAGATCACCACCGTGATGGACTCGCACTCGCCCGCCTACGGCAAGACGACACGCCTCGAGGTGAAGTGAGGACCTGGCTCAGAAGCCGGCCTTGATCTTCTCGACACGTTTCTCCACGTCCTCGCGGTCGATGGCCGCGAGCGGCGCTATCTCGAGGTACTCGCTGTAGATGGCCAGGGCCCCGTCCTTGTCGCCCTTGGCCTCCTCGTGCCTGCCCACGTAGTAGAGGGCCGTGAAGAACCACTTGGGCTTCGTCTCCATGACACGGCCGAGCTCGACGGCCATCTCGAAGTGCTGCACGGCCTCCTGCTTGTCGCCCTTCTCGTTCTGGATGAGGGCCAGGTCGACGTGGATCTCTCCCACCGCGGGATCGGCAGCCAGGGCTTTCTCGTAGTAGTCCATGGCTTCGTTCCACTTGCGGAGGCTCTCGGCCGCCTTGCCGAGAGGAGCGTAGGCCTGGACCATGTCGGGCTTCAGCTCGAGCGACCTGAGCAGGTCCTCGGTTCCGTCCTTGACAGCGCCCATCCGCACCAGGAGCCTGCCTCGCAGCAGATACGCCTCGGCGAGGTCGTCGTCCAGCGTCAGGGCCCGGTCCACCGACTCGAGGGCCTCGCTGAAGCTGCCGTTGGTCTCCTGGGCGAGAGCGGCGTAGAAGTGATACACGGCCACGTTGGGTCGCACCCTGATGGCGTTGTTGATGAGCTTGAGCGCAAGGACGGGCTGGCCCTCGGCGAGCTCTATGCGTCCCATGTAGTACATGGCCTCGGGGTTGCCGGCGTCCATCTCGAGCACCTTGGTAAGCAGCGTGCGCGCCTCGTCGTACTTGCCGGCGGTCACGAGGATGGAGGCAGCCCTGATCTGCACCTCGGGGTCGTCTGGCTGCTCGGCCAGTGCCTTGCTGTAGTACGCCTCGGCCTTGGTGATGTCGCCCATGGCCTCGAACAGCAGGCCCTGCTGCAGGATGAGCCCCGGGTGCTTGGGGTTTCGCTTCTCGACCCAGGTGAACATCTGCTCGGCCGTCTCGTACTCCGCCATCCGGTACATCGCCACGCCCATGAGGAAATGCGCCTGGAGGTGGTTCGGATCGGCGTCCAGGGCGGCATCGAGCTCCTTGACGGCGCCATCGAGGTCGTCCCTCTCGATGTAGCCCTGACCGAAGGCGGCGTGCAGGTTGGCGGTGGGCGGCAGCTTCAGCTTCGCCTGATCGAGAACGTCCATCGCGCTGGACACCCTCTCGGTGTCGAAGAAGAGCTTCGCCAGTTCGAGGTAGGAAGCGAGGTAGGTGGGGTTGAGCTCGATGGCCTTGCCGAAGGATGCCTCGGCCTCGGGCAGGCTCTTCAAGGCCACGTACAGCCTGCCGAGGAGGTGGTGCACCCTGTGGTCCTGGGGATGGGAGGCCAGGAGGCCATCCAGGGCCTTCTTGGCCTCGCCGTAGTCCGCCAGGTCGATGTGGCTCTCGATGATGCCGAGCTGGATATCCAGGTTGGTGGGATCGATGGCAGAGGCCATCTTGAACCGCCCCAGGGCCTTGACTGGCTCCCCGTTCAGCAAATGTATCGTTGCGAGGCCCATGATGGCCTCCACGTTGTTGGGATCCGCCTTCTCCGCGATCGAGAACTGCTCCAACGCTTTCACCGTATCCTGACGTTCCAGGTAGATCCTTCCCAGAAGCGCGTTGATCGTGCTCACCTGGCCGGGCCCCATCTTCGACTCGCTCACCTTGAGCACGCCGTTGAGAAGGATGTCGGCCTGGCCGAGCTGGGCCAGGCCGATGAGCAGCTTGCCCCTGAGGATCTTGCCATCCATGTGGTCGGGGTGTGTCTCGAGGAGCTCCGAGAGGACCCGATCGGCCTCGTCGTTGACACCCAGAAACCTCAGCGCCCTGACCATGCCGTAGAGGACGCGTGCGGAACGGCCCTCGATCTTCTCGAGCGACCTGTAGGCCTGAAGCGCCCTCTTGCCGTCTCCCATGTGGAGGGCTCCAAGGCCCTCGAGGGCTGCCACCTCTGCATCCCGGGGCCGGGCACGCCCCATCCTGTCGAGGGTGCGGATGGCGTTCTGGGCGTCCTTGCCGTGGAATAGCTTCTGCGCGCTCACCGCGAGGTCCTTCTCCCTGGGCAGGTCCTTCCCGAGCTTCATCTGCCGCAGGTGAGCCTCGGCCTTCTCGTCCCACTTGTCGTCCTGTCCGAACCGCATCTGGATGCTGTAGGCGAGGTAGATGAAGCAGGCGCTGGCGAGCTCGTCACGGCTCCTGCGCGAGTACGCTTCCACCCTGCCGGCTCCTTCCGTGTACGAGGCATACGAGTCCGATGCCAGGCTGCCGGAGACATCGGCCAGAAGCTTCTCTCGTTCGGCATTCATGGCGTCGATGTCGCGACCGGCGAGCTTCGAACCGAACTTGAAGATATCCACGTACATGCCGGTAAAATAGAGCGCTGCCCCGCACCCCCCCAGCGCCACCAGCACGAGCAAGGCAGCGAGCAGCTTGACCGTGGCTCTGCTCGGGGCCTCGTCCTTGCGCTTCTCCATGACCGGGGCAGGAGGAACGGATGCACGTACTGCCGCGTCCGCACCCAGCGCATCCAGGTCGAGAGAAAGCCCATCGTCTGGACCGGGCGTTGGTCCGTACTTGCGCTCTGGAAGGTCCAGCGAGCCGCCCGGCGCGTCAGGTGCCTGTTCCGAACCGTCGAGGGAGATCTCCCCGAAGGACACGCCGCCGACAGAGCCCGTGGAGGCTGCCGTGCCCAAAGAAGTGGACGAGACCGGTCCGCTCAGAAGATCGTCGATACCCGCGGAGCCGGCCGGTGCTCCGGCACCACCCGAGGCGACGCCGGCCCGGGCAGGACCGTCCTTGACCACCTCATCCGTGATCTCGGCGAAGATGTCCCGCTCTCCACCCGATGAGGGGCGATGCTTCCTGGGCGTTGGAGGTTGCGGCTCCTCTGGCGGTGGCAGCGAGGCGTCGGCCTGGGCCGTCCTGGAGACGCCGAGATCCGCGAACGGATCGTCCGTCGTGCCCGACTGCGGCGCGATGTCCATGCGCGGTGCGGGGAGATCGAGATCTGCGAAGGGATCCGGCTCGGTCGAAGCCGCCGATGCGACCGCCGTGGGAAGACCGATGGCCCCGGATACAGCGCCCATACCTTGCCGGATGGAGGGGACAGGGAGGGAAGGGGAAGCGATGGCCGGCGTGGACCTCGGGCTCGTGAGCACGGGTGGAAGAGGCGTTGGCGCTCCACGGTGATCCTGCCTCCCCTCGCCGTCGACCGGATCCAGGGCAACGTCGAAATCGTCTCCGGGTGCGACACCAGCCTTCAAGGCGGGTGGGCGCGCTTCCGGGGCAGAACCCCTGGGAAGATCGAACTCCCCCCGCTCCTGGGCCGCCGGAGCGGGAAGATCGAGCCCTCCGAAGGGATCCTCGAGCGCACCGATGGGTTGCTTGGCCGCCTGAAGCGGGGGCTTGAAGGCCGGCATCCCCATGACCGTGGCGGCCTTCTTCGAGACGGGTCCCGTCTGGAATCTCGAGGACACCTCGGCTCCTGGCCCCCCTTCGGGCATCGGCGTCACCAGAGGTGAAGGCATGCCCGCGATGGTCCGCTGTATCCCCTGCCCACCCCTGCTCCTGGCCCTTGGGCCTATCTCCTCTCCCTTGCCTGGATCGGAAGCCATGGGCGCGGGAGTGGGAATCGCCGGTGATGGCAGATCCAGGTCGAAGTCCAGCGCCCCACCATCCGAATCAGCCCGGGCAGGCGCCAAGAGATCGTCCCCGGAGTCCTGCTCACCGAGCAGGCCCCCGGGCTCCACCAGCTCGAACGCATCGTCGAGCTGGCCGAGGTTGCCCGACCTGCTCACCTGAAGATCTGGCTTGTCCGAGGCGACTGCGGGCAGCGAAGGGCCCTTCGAGGATCCGGGGTCCGGCAGCGCGGACACCCCCCTTGCTGGTGTTGCCGCCGGATCCACCAGATCGAACTCGCCTACCAGGTCGTGCTCTGCCGTTCGCGCTGCCACGGGCAGGTCGCTCGACGGCCCCTTCCTCGCGGCCGGAGACGGCGGGAGCGACATGGCCGCCTCGCGGGGGGCAGGAGGCACGCTCAACGGCACCTTGGCAGAACCCGGCGGCACGGGCGGCGGCCCGCCCTGCTCGCCCGGAGGCTTGATGATCATGATGCTCTTGCACTGTCTGCATCGTAGCTTCATGCCCCCGGGCTTGATGAAGTCGTCCCGGATGTCGTATCGCTTGCCGCAGCTGGGGCAGGTGTAGTTCATGGTTTACTGGATCCTTCGGGAGCGGGATTATAACATCGACACGGATTGTACTAAAACCCCTCGATCGGGCAAAACACCTTGGCGATCCGTTTCTCCATATTTCCCCCTTCCGGCCCCTCGCACCCCTGTGTCATCGCCTTCGATCTGGAGAAGATCGTGGTCGGTCGTGGTTCGGTCTGCGACCTGCGTTTGCCTCACCCGGCCGTGTCCTTCCACCATGCCACAGTCGAGGTGGACGGAGCCCGCTACACGGTCCGCGACGAGGGGAGCACCAACGGGACGATCGTCAACGGCGCGCGCATCCCGGCGAGCTACAGGCACAGGATCCACAGCGACGACGTGATCGAGATAGGTGGCTTCAAGCTCGTGCCGACCCTGTCGGTCCCCATGGAAGGAACGCACAGCGACGAGCGGACCGAGGCCATGGCTCGGTCCCTGCTCGAGATGGACGCGACCGATCTCGAGGAGGCGGCTCTCACCGTGACGTCGGGGCCCGATTCGGGCACGATCCTCGAGCTGCCTCGCACGGGCAAGGACATGTACAGCGTCGGAGCAGCCGCGGACTGCGACCTGAGGCTGTCGGATCCGGCCATCCGGACATCGAGAATCGAGCTCAGGAGAAGCATCCGCGGCTGGGTCATGACATCGCCGGGCCAGGACGTCAGGGTGAACGCCCAGTCGAGGACGGAGGCACGTCTGGCGGACGGCCATACCATCTCGGCAGGCGACACGGTGATGAGGCTCTCCGATCCCGTCGATGCCCTCTACTCGAGGTTGCTCAGGGAGCGCTCCGACATGGAGTGCGATGTCTTTGCCCCATCGACCGGACAGCGGCAGCCGGCACTTTTCACACCCCCGCCGGAGAGGGCGGGGGACGAGGCCACGACCAGGCCCGACCCGCCACCACCGGCCGCGGACGCCGTGCTGAGCGGCCGCTCGCAATCCCCGACCCCGCGCGGCTCCACTGCAAGGTTGCCCGAGTACAGCTGGATGGTCATCACCGTCGGGGTGATAGCATTTCTCGCTTCCATCGCCCTGCTCCTCGTGCTGATGTTCTGATCGTCGGGACCGCCACGGCCATGACTTTCGATTGACACCCCCATCCAGGGCAACTAACATACGTTGCCCATGGAACCTGTCATCGGTATCGATCTCGGAACGACCAACTCCTGCGTCGCCATCGTCGAGGACGAGCGCCCCATCGTGCTGACCGGAAGGGGCTCGCAGAAGAAGGTGCTGCCTTCCATCGTCGGTTTCACGGAGAAGGGCAAGAGGCTCGTCGGCCTCATCGCCAAGAGGCAGTCCGTCACGAACGCCGAGAACACGATCTACGCGTTCAAGCGGCTCATGGGTCGCAAGTGGGACTCGCCCATCGTGGCATCGGCGCGGGAGAGCTACCCCTACCGGCTGATCCAGGGCCCCCACAACGACGTCCGCGTGAAGGTCCGGGACGTGATCTACTCTCCGCCCGAGATCTCCGCCATCATCCTGCAGGAGCTCCGCCTGATCGCCGAGGAGTACCTCGGGCAGCAGGTCCAGAAGGCCGTCGTCACGGTACCGGCCTACTTCAACGACAACCAGCGCCAGGCCACCAAGGACGCGGGAGCGATCGCGGGGCTCGACGTGATCCGCATCATCAACGAGCCCACGGCAGCGGCGCTCGCCTACGGGTTCGGAAAGAAGATCGACAGGCTCGTGTCGGTCTACGACCTGGGAGGCGGCACGTTCGACGTTTCCATTCTCGAGATCGGCGCAGAAGGGGTGTTTCGCGTGGTGGCCACCGCAGGCGACACCTTCCTCGGCGGAGAGGACTTCGACAACCGTGTCGTCAACTGGATCATCACGGGGTTCGAGAAGAGCCACGGCATCGATCTACGCAGCGATCGCATGGCGTTGCAGCGCATCAAGGACGCTGCGGAGAACGCCAAGTGCGAGCTCAGCCAGACGCGCAAGACCGAGCTGAACCTCCCCTTCATCATCACCTCGCCAGAGGGCGAGCCCCTGCACATCCAGGTGGAGCTCACCCGCGAGAAGTTCGAGGAGCTGACCCGGGACCTGGTGGACAGGACCGTGGCGATCTGCGAGGCGACGCTCGAGGAGGCGGGCATCCTGCCGGAGGACATCCAGGATGCGCTCCTGGTGGGAGGAATGACGCGCATGCCTCTGGTGCAGGCTCGCGTCGCGGAGATGTTCGGTCGCGAGCCCTGCAAGGGCGTCAACCCGGACGAGGTGGTGGCGCTCGGGGCCGCCATCCAGGCGGACGCCCTCACCAGCGAGGAGTCCAACGTCATCCTCCTCGACGTGACGCCGCACACGCTGGGCATCATGGTGGCCGGCGGGTTCTTCGAGGAGATCATCCCCTTGAACACGACGGTGCCCACGGCACGATCCAAGATCTTCACCACGGTCCACGACAACCAGACCGCCGTGAAGATCCTCGTCCTGCAGGGCGAGAGCAAGAAGGCCGAGGACAACGAGCTGCTCGGCGAGTTCATCCTCGACGGCCTGCGGGCCGCACCGAGGGGCGAGGTCGAGGTCGAGGTGACCTTCGAGATCAACTCCGACGGCATCGTGTCGGTTTCGGCCAAGAACCTCGAGACGGGCCTGAAGCAGTCCATCACCGTCACGGCCACGTCGGGCCTGACGCAGGACGAGATCGGCGAGATGATGAGGGTCGGTCACGAGTACCTCGTGGAGCGCCGCTTCACCGAAAAGCAGGAGGAGAAGCGCCAGCAGATCGAGCGTCTCCTCTCGCAGGTCAACGACCTCTACCCCAGCGTGGAGGAGCTCATCGGCGGCACCGACCAGGGACAGGCAGCTCTCGAGAAGGTGCGGGCGGCCGTGGAGAAGGCCGAGGCCGTCATCGAGCAGGCCAACGAGCAGGAGATGGAACGTACCATCCAGGTCCTCGAGCGGACCATCGGGATGTTCAAGAACGCGCTGAACAAGGCCTGACGTCACCGGGACCGGAATCGAACGAGGTGGTGACGGAGCCCGTCGTCCCTGCTCCTCACATCCCCGAAAATCGCCTATACTGTGCGCGCCATGGTGAAGAGGCGTGAAGGATGCCCGGCGTGCGGGCAGCACCACCCCGATGGGACCATGCTGTGCCCCATCACGGGCGTGAGCCTGCGCTTCTCGGACCCCAAGAGGGCCGAGGGCGAGATGATGGGCACCAAGTACAGGATAGTGAAGCTCCTCGGCAAGGGAGGCATGGGCGCGGTATACGAGGCCGAGCACGTGGATCTCGCCAAGAAGGTGGCCATCAAGATCCTTTTGCCGGAGGCATCGGTCAAGCCCAGTCAGGTGGAGAGATTCAAGAGGGAGGCGCGCAGCGCTGCCTCGCTGGGTCACGAGAACATCGTGGAGATCTTCGACCTGGACACGTCCGAGGACGGTTCGGTCTACATCGTGATGGAGTACCTGTCCGGGATCGACCTGGCGGACCTCATGGGGCAGGCGGGAGGCCCCTTGCCCGTGCACAAGGTGGCGGATATCGCGTGCCAGGTGGCACGGGGCCTGGGCAAGGCCCACGAGCACGGCATCGTGCACCGCGACCTCAAGCCGGAGAACATCTTTTTGGTGCGCAGGCCCGAGAAGGACCAGGTCAAGATCGTGGACTTCGGCATCGCCATGATGAGGCAGCAGGGAGAAGCTGGCCGCCTCACCGCCGAGGGAGTGCTCATCGGCACGCCCTTCTACATGTCGCCCGAGCAGGCCCGCGGGGAACGCGACCTGGACGCACGCACCGACATCTACGCCCTGGGCACGGTGATCTTCGAGATGCTCACGGGAAAGGTGCCGTTCGACGGCGACACTTACCTCGAGATCCTGGCCAAGCATCAGCTCGAGCCCCCGCCGCTTTTGCACGAGACGAACCCCGGCCTGCGCTGCCCCGCGGATCTCGAGGGGCTGCTCAGGGTCATGCTGGAAAAGCCGCGGGATCGGAGACCTTCGAGCATGGCGGAGGTGGAGAGGGTGCTCGCCCATTTCGCCGTGGACCCGTCCGGCGAGACCGCGCCTGCCCAGGACATGCCAGAGTCCCACAAGGATGGATTCGCAGAGACCATCATCGCCTACAGATCCTCTCCCCGGGTCCCCGAGAACACCCAGGAGGCGGTCTCGACCCCGCGCGTCAGCGGCCCTGCCTGGACCGAGGACGGGACCCGCGAGATGACGGCGCAAGAGGGCATGCCCTGGCGCAGGCCAAAAATCGTGGCCTTGCTGGTGGCCCTCGGCGTGGTGGCGGTCCTCGCGGTGGGCGTTGCCGTCGCCGTCGTTGCGAAGGGTGGCACGGGCGAAAGGACGAAGGCGGCCCCTCGACCACCCGAGTTCCTGGTGGGCAAGGCCTCCGAGGCCGCCGATGTGGCTGGCCACAGCGAGGATCCATCACGCGTGGTGATCGAGATCGAGGTGGATCCGGCCGAGGCGACCATCAGCATCGACGGCCAGATCCACGAAGGCAACCCGGTCGAGGTCCAGGTGGGTCGCGACAAGCCGGTGACCTTGCGCGCGGAGGCGCCCGGCCACGTGACGCTGGAGAAGGAGATAGAGGCCAACCAGGACCGCACGTTCACCTTCAGCCTCACCCCTCTTCACACGGACAGGGACATCAAGAAGACCAAGAAGGTCGCGGTCACGCCACCGGCGCCCGTGCCTCCACCCGAGGATCAGGGAACCTCGGGCAAGAAGAAGGTCAAGCTGGACAAGGAGAACCCGTACCTCCTCGGGAAGTGAGCGATGAAGATGGGAACGAGAGGATCAATCGCCCGGGTGGTCGCTGCCGGGCTCGCCCTGTCGGTCTGCGCTCCTGCGCTGGCGCAGGAGGACGCCATGGTGGAGGCGGCCCTGCGATTCCAGAAGGGAGTGGAGCTGTTCGAGGAGGGAGAGAACGAGGCGGCGCTGGCCGAGTTTCACTGGGCATACAGCCTCAAGCCCCACTTCGCCGTGCTCTACAACATCGCGCAGTGCTACTACGCCATAGGCCGTCACGACAAGGCGCTGGAGTACTTCACGCGTTACCTCGAGGAGGGCGAGGGCCAGATCCCGGGCAAGCGGGTCGAGGAGGTCGGCGATGCCATCGACCACCTCCTCGATCTCATGGCCGAGTTGGCCGTGTCATCCACGCCCGAGGGAGCCAAGGTGCTCTTGGATGGCAAGCTGGCCGGTACCACGCCGTTCCCATCGCCGGTGCACGTGCCTGCAGGGCCTCACACCCTGGAAGTGGCGCTCGTCGGGTACCTGCCCGTCAGCGAGGAGATCATCCTGACCGGAGGCCAGAGCATCGCGAGGACGGTCAACCTCGTCGAGGACAAGCGCGAGGGGACGCTCACCGTCACGGCCACTGCACCCAAGGCCAAGGTCTTCATCGATGGGCGCGAGATGGGGCCCGCCCCCTGGAAGGGCAAGCTCGCCGTGGGCGAGCACGAGGTCGTCGTCAAGGCGCCCGGTCACCACGACGCCACCCGGCCCGTCGTCGTCATGCCCGACGAGGAGCGCTCGGTGGAGGTGGAGATGGCCATCAAGGGAACGCCCGGCAAGCTGAACGTGCTGACGAGCGTGCAGGGCGCGCACGTCTTCATCGACGGGGCAGACCTCGGCCAGACTCCGCTCGCGGGCATCCTCCTGCCAGCGGGGATCTACAAGATCACGGTCTCCAAGGAAGGACACACGAGCTGGGAGGGCGACGTCACGATCAAGGAGAACGTCCCCACCTCGCTCGACGTGCAGATGCCGAGCACCGAGGGCAAGATCGGACCGGCCGGGTTCTGGACCGCGAGCTCGATCACCCTGGCCCTGCTCGCCACGGGGTCGGCATTCGGGATCATGGCGCTGGGCAAGGAGAAGGAGTTTTCCGACTTCCTCGACGCCATCCCGACGGGCAGCGAGGGTGCCAACGAGGCGATGCTCACGGCCCGGTACAACGAGCTCAGGGACGACGGGCGGAGATACGCGCTCATCGCCGACGTGTTCTGGGGACTGGGTGGCGCGGCTGCGGTAACGGCCATCTTCCTCGCGTTCTTCACCCGGTTTCGGCCCGCGGAGTCGAGGGCTCTCGTCGAGTTCGGCCCCGTGTCCGGAGGCGGTATGCTCACACTCACGACCAGCTGGAGCATGTGACATGGCCCAGGGAAGATCGATCGGGCTTTCGACCGTGACCATCATCGCTCTTGTGGCTTTTGCATGCTCCAGGGTCGTGGACTTCGACCGGCCGCTCGAGCTGCCCGACTTCAGGGACGCGGACACCGAGGTGACCTACTCGTGCGAGGGCGACGAGGACTGCTCGGCCCTGGGTCCATGCGTGATCTGCTTCTCCAACGTGTGCATCGAGGCCCCGGAGGCGGACCAGGACGGCGACGGATCCTACAATGCCCTGTGCCGCGGTGTGGTCGCCGGCGACGACTGCGACGACATGGATCTACGGGTCCATCCGGGGGCCGAAGAGATCTGCAACGGTGCGGACGAAGACTGCGACACGCTCGTCGACGAGGGGGACGCCTTCGGGCTGAGCTGGACCACGAGCCAGGCCGGCGGCCGCGGTGCCACGCCCTTCCCGGCATCCGGGCGCACGGGGCTCGCCTGGGTAGAAGGCGCGGCTCCGTGCCCCAGCGTGATGTCCGCGTTCCTCGATCCCGGCGGCGTCATCCGGTACACGACCGTGCTCACGAGCTGCGGAGAGGACGTGACTCTCGCACAGAGGGGCACGCCACCGGGTTTTGCCGCCCTGTATGTGGACCGTTCCTCGGGCGGCGCGGACATCCACCTCAGGCTCCTGGACACGCTGGCGCAGCCAGACCCGCTGCAGCCGGAGCCTTCCAACATCTCCAGCGATTACGAGGAGTCCGACATGCCCGTGGCGGCGTGGGCCGCTTTCACGTTCCACTTCGGGGCAGCGTGGCTCACGCACGACACGGATGACAGGGATCTCATGGGGGTCATGTTCACGACCGTCTCGGCCACGGGTGCCTTGCTGCTCGCGGCCCCTGTGGAGCTGAGCACCCACAGGTTCATGCTAACATCCGGATCCGACACGGGATTCGGAGAACGCGTGGACATGGTTCGAGTGGATGAGGCCAGCTGGGAGGGCTTCGGCGTCGTGTGGGTCGAGGATGATGGCATCTGGATTGCAACCGTAACGACCAGCGAGGACGGCACGGTGATAGACGAGCTTTGGACACACCGGATCTCCGACGACGTGGACACCGCGGGTGCCGTGCTGCCCAGCCTCGCATGGGCGGCAGATCGGTTCGTCGTCGCCTTCGCCTGGGACGACCCGGCAACCGTCAAGCCGTCACCCGACGTGAAGCTCTTGCAGGTGACCGGAGCAGGCACGGGCACCCTCTCGGCCAGGGCCATCGCGCTCTCGCACGAGTTCCCGCGCGAGGCCACCTACCCCGTGATCGACTGGCACCCGGACATCGAGGAGCTGGGCCTTGCATGGGCGGACGGCCGGGACGGGTACGGCACGAGGCAGGTGAGGTTCGCCAGGCTCAAGCTCGTGGACACGCCCGAAGGCCCCACGGCCGTACCCGTGCTCGACGACATCGTGATCACCGATCCCGGCGCCTACGCATCGAGCGTGGACATGGCCATGGACCCCGGCGCCGGGTTCTTCGTCACCTGGACCCAACGACAGGACGACGACCTCGGCATGTTCATAGGATACCTGGAGTGCAGGCAATGACGGGCAAGCTCATCACCGGCCGGATAAGCGCCAAGCTCGCGACAGCGGCCTTCTTCGCCACGACGGCGGGCTGCGGCATGATGGGCGCAGACGCGGGCACGTACGACGGCGAAACGGACAGCGACGTGGCCCTCGACGCCTCGACCGACATGGCGCCTCTGGACGAGGAGCCCGAACCGTCCGTCGGCCCCGAGGACTGGGAGCTGGACTGCGTGATCTGCTCGACGCCTGCAGAGTGCGACGATGGGCTCACCTGCAGCGGCCCGGCGGAGTGCGCCTACAGCCAGTTCAACCTCGCGAGCTGCTGCAGGCCGCAGCCCGTGGAGTGTCCCTCCGCGGACCCCTGCGTCACGGGGCGCTGCACCGAGGAGGCCGGAGGCTGCGTGTACTCCCCTCGCGACGACGACGGCGACGGCCACGCTCCCGAGGAATGCGGTCACGACGACTGCGACGACACGCTCTACGCGGTGCATCCCGGAGCCGAGGAGATCTGCGACGCACTGGACAACGACTGCGACGGCGTCGCGGACGAGGGCGCGTGGAAAGCCTCCCCAACGACCCTCGTGCTCTCGGACACGAGCGAGGTGCCTTCGTCGCCGTCCATCGCCTCCTCTGCCGCGGCATGGGGAGTCTCGTGGATCTCCGACACCGGCGCTACCCGCCAGCTCAACGCCGGCATCGTGTCTCCCGCGGATCCCACCCCGGCGACATCCACGGCCCCGCTCTTCCTGGACGCTGGAGAGCCCGACGAGGCCATCGTCGTCTCCACCTCGGACGGCTTCGCCATCATCGCCGCGGTCTCGTCCGCCTCGGCGACCACGATCGTCGCCCGCGCCATGGGCACGGACGGGGCGATCTCCGGCGTCGAGCACGTGCTGGTCGCCATGTCAGCACCAGCACTGGACCTGGCCGCAGCGACCATGCCAGGAGGCAACCGCATGGGCCTCGCGTTCAGGTCCGATCCTGACGGCGACTACGAGATATACTTTATCGGGGTCGACTGGCCATCCCCGGTAGCGGCCGCCGAGTCGGATCTCTCGCGCATCACCACTTCTCCCGGGTTCTCCGGCAGGCCCGCGATCGTCGGCACGTCCACCGGATTCGCTCTGGCGTGGGAGGACGCGCAGGACGGAGATACGGAGATCTACTTCCAGCGCCTGGACCCGGCCGGAGAGGAGGCAGGCCCGACACGACGCATCACGGCCGCCCCGGGAGACAGCCAGCACGTCACCATGGCGGCGAGCAGCGACGGCTACGGCCTCGCCTGGATGGACTCGCGTTCGGGCGGCTACGACCTGCTGTTCACATGCCTCGATCCCACCGGTGTGCGGATATGTCCGGAGACGGGCGTGGGCGACGGGCCCGACGTGTCCTGGTACCCGGTGCTCGCGGCGAGCGGCATCGAGGGGCAGCTCGTCCTGGCGTTCGCGGGCAGGAGCGCTGGCCTGTTTTGGATGTACCTGACCGCGGTGTCCACGGGGGCCACGACGACCCCGACGGGCATCGATGCGGGAACGGCCTCGAGCGATGCGGGCGAGACCATCCTCGCTCCCGGCCTGGCAGAGGCCGGGGGACGGCTTGGGCTCCTGTGGATCGAGGACACGGCGCCGACGGGCACGGTGCTCGGGCTTTTGCAGCTCACGTGCGAGGAGGACCCGGAATGAAGCCGGCCGTCGCCCTCGTCCTTTCATCGCTTTTTGCCGGTTGCAACGCCGGACAGGACGGCACCACCACGGATCCCCCCAGGAACGCCTCCATCGTGATAGTGAGCCCATCGGACGGTGCCGTGCTCGGCGACGAGGACGACGAGGACGACGTCGCCGCGGGCTTCCAGGTCACGGTGACCTGTGCCGTGTCCGGCCTGGACGCGGGAGAGCCCATCCTGCTCACCCTGCGCGACGACCGCTACGACGTGAGCTGGGACCACCACGCTGTCCACGACGGATCCGAGACCCTCGTCTTCCCCGGCGTCGTGTTCTGGCCGGGCGACGAGCTCATGGCCGGTACCTACACGCTTCTGGCCAGATCCGAGCGATGGGACATCGCGGCCCAGGACGTGAGCGTGCAGGTCGTGTCTCTTTCCATGGACGCTGCCGTTCCGGGGTACTGGGAGACGGACTGCTCGTCTTGCCAGGACGACTCCGGGTGCGATGACGGTCTCGCGTGCAACGGACGCGAGGTGTGCGCCTTCAGCCAGTACCGCGGCGAGTTCTGCTGCTACACGAATGAGATTTTCTGCGCGCCCCCCGACGGGTGCACCATGGCCATCTGCTCGGAGGCCACGGGAGGCTGCACCTACCTGCCGCTCGACGAGGATGGCGACGGCCACGGTCCCACCGCCTGCGGGCACGACGACTGCGACGACCACCTCTACTCGGTGCACCCGGGCGCGGCCGAGAAGTGCGACGCGGTGGACAACGACTGCGACGGCGCCATCGACGAGAGCGCGTGGGTGCCCACGGGAAGCCCGTCCAACGTGGGCGAAGCAGGATCCGAGCCCCGCTCTCCTGCCCTCGTCGCCGGCACGACCTCGTGGGGACTGGGTTTCATCGACGACCACGGGCCTGGATCGTGCGCCGTCACCCTGGGTGCCATTACACCGTCGCCCTCCGGGCCATCCACGAGCACCGTCGAGGGATGCATCGACGAGCGGCCCGTCTCGGGCATGGCCATGACGGCCTGCCCACCCGGGTTCGCCTACGTCCTCGCGATCCAGGACGGATCGACGGAAGTCCACGCCGGGCTGCTTGGCCCCACGGGCGACCTGGACGGCGCAGCGGACCTCGTCATCTCGTGGCCCGCCGCCATCTCGGACATGGCACTCGCGCGCTCGGACACGGGCACGCTCGGGCTCACGTTCAGGTCGGACGCTGGAGGCGACTACGAGCTCTTCTTCGTCTTGTTCACGCTGCCCGTGATCTCGCCTCTTTCGGCGGTGGACGTGGTCAGGCTCACGGACTCGGTGGGATTCTCCGGCCACCCTTCCATCGTGGGCACCGCCTCGGGGTTCGCCGTGGCATGGGAGGACGAACGGGACGGTGACAGCGAGATCTACTTCGAGATCCTGGACGACGAGGGCATCGCCTCGGGGCCCCAACGACGCATCACGACGGCCCCCGGAGCGAGCGAGCGCGTCACCCTCGCCGCGTCTCACGGCGGTTTCGCCCTGGCCTGGATGGACTCGCGCGATGGCGGGTACGACATGCTCTTCACCTGCCTCGACTCGACCGGCGTGCGCGCATGCCCCGAGCTCGAGCTGGGTGGAGGACCCCTGATGGCCTGGTATCCGGCTCTTTCCCCCGACGGGCACGAAGGCCAGTACGCGCTGGCCTTCGCCGGCATCGAGGAGTCGGGCTTCGCCCTGCACCTGAGCGCCGTTTCCCTCTCGGGCGCCATCCTGCCCACGTCCATCGATCAGGGACAGACCCTGACTGCGGACGCGCTGAGCATGCACTCCATATGCCTGGCCGACACGTCGGGCTACCGCGGCGTTCTCTGGATGGAGACGTTTGCAGGAAGCTCGAGCGTCCTTCGGTTCTCTCAGCTCACGTGCGGCGACGGGACCTGACACCGTCCATTCGATCAGAGGACGGAGCCGAAAAAGGACGTCAGATCGTCCACGCCGATGGCCTGCTTGCGCTTCTTGCCGGTGCGCAGGTTGTGCAGGCACGAGGGGCATTCGGTGAGGAGGTAATCAGCGCCGGTCTCATCGGCCTGCGTCACGCGACGGCGGGAGATCTCGCGCGAGAGCCTGGAGTCCACTGCTCGCAGACCGCCGCCTGCACCGCAGCATGCGCTGCGCTCGCGGGTCGAGGCCATCTCGACGATCCTGACGCCCACGAGGGCCAGCACCCTGCGAGCCTCGTCGTACCGGCCAAGATACCGGCCCATCTCGCAGGGGTCGTGATAGGTCACCGTCCTGCCGGCCAGCCCACTTCTGAGCTTCTCGAGCACCTGCGAGCCGGGTAGCAGCCGGTCCAGAAGGGTGAGCGTGTGCTCCACCGTCACGCCGGGCAGGTCCAGGTCGTGGGCAAGCCTGTGAACGCATCGCGGGCACGTGGCCACCACGATCCTCGCGCCCGTCCTGGCGACGGCCTGTCTGTTGGCCTGCACGGCTCGGGCAGTAGGGTCGAGCCCGATCACGTCCAGCGGACCGCCGCAGCAGACGCCGTCCACGATCGAGAGCGGCAAGCCCAGAGACTCGAGCAACCGGATCGTCCTCGAGGCGCTTTCCCTCTCGAAGTAGGACAAGGAGCACCCCGGAAAGAAGGCCAGCTCGGCGTCCTCGCGTCGAGGGCCAAAAAGAGGCTCGAGCTTCTCGCCGTAGACGTTGCCCGAGGTCTCGATCACACGAGGCATGGCCCTGTGAGGCTCGGGGGCATCATCCGGGCTGGACTCGATGAGCCTCGCCCTCAACCATGCGACGGTCTCGTGATTGCGTCCACCGGCGGGGCAGACAGTGGAGCAGGCCGCGCACAGGGTGCACAGGGAGAGGGGATCTCCCGCTGCCCGGAGCAGCGGTCCGGATCGAACGAGGCTCGAAAGCCCGCGTGGGCCCGGGTACCAGGGGCCATCCTTGATTGCCTGAGAGAGCACCGGACACACGCTGGCGCACATCTCGCAGCCCAGGCAACCCTCCCCTCCTGGCCTGGGGATTGCCTGGACGGTCCTGCGTGCCGCGTGGTGGTCGATCTCCACGACGGACAAAGCGGCGCGAGTGCCAGCAGCCCACCCCGTGACAGCGGCGAGCCCGATGCCCGCGGTGCCCGTGGCGTAGGAACCGCCCGCACGCACGGCTCCTGCCACGCGGACGTTTTCGATCACCACCTCGCCTGCCTCTGTCACGGCCCTGTGATCGGAGTCCGCCAGCACGCCAGCCTCGAGCCTCGACCGCTCGTCGTCCTCGCGGCCGTACACGGGCAGATCGAGCAAGGCCTCGACGAGCCTGCCTTCGAGCACGATGCCTCCCGTGACGAAGCGGCCCGTGGCGAGCACCACCTGATCGGGAAAAAGCTCGTGCACGACCTCGCCGTCCCACGCGCGCAGCTGCACGATGCAGTCGGCCTTGATGACGGCGTGTTTGACGTCTGCATGAAGCAGGGTTACACCATTATTACTCATGTATCGCTGGAGGTCTTGCCAGAGCCTCATGCCAGGCACCGTCGGCGGTGCGCCCAGAAGCTCGAACCAGGGCACGCCCAGCTCCGACTGGAGGATGCGACGGCCAGCCTCGTGGGCCTGAAGGCCCATGACCGGAGGCAAAGCCACGACGTCGAACCCGTCCGCAGCGACCCGTGCCCCGACCGCGCGAGCCCAGCTGCCGATCAGATCCGCCTCGTCCATGGCACGGGCCACGGGAAACGCCGTCAGCTCGAACGTGCGCCTCAACCCGTCAATGGGGATCGAGGCCGGCATCGCACGGATGCCCCTCTCGACGAGCCTCCGGGCGATGTCGGGTGCATTGACGGACGCCAGACCGGGGATGCCCGCAACGAGCACCGACTTGCCCTCGAGATGCCCGAGAGCCCCGGCAAGGTGGTTTGTGGCCACCAGATCACCCGTCATGACCGCACCCGTGGACAGCATGAACGCACCGCCCGACCGTGCGAGGCCGCCTGCCTCGCACAGGGCATCGATGGATATTCGCCGCGAGGCCTCGTCCACGGCCGCACCCGTGGTTCCATCGAGCGAGACGGCGCCGGTGCACAGGGCCGTGGACCCGGCGCTCCTGGACACCACGGTGACGCTGGCGCCGGCTCGCCTTGCCGCCACGGCCGTCATGCAGCCCGCAACGCCCGCCCCGATCACGACCACGTGAACGGTCATGGCTTCACCTCCCGCCCCAGGAGGATGGCCCTGAAAGCCGAGCGGTTGAGCTCCTCCTGCGCTGCCCCCATCCGGCCCACCAGGGCCTCGCCTCCTTTTCGCCTCTCCACGATGAACTCGTGGAGCATGGCATCCGACCGTGTCGGGGTCAGGCCCAGCTCCTGCGCCAAGACCGCAACCGTGCGCGGTCCGCAGGTCATCCCCTGGCAGGGGCCCATGCCCACGCGCGTGCGCCGGCGCACGTCGTCGAGCGTGCGCGCGAACAGGTGGCGGATGGCCCAGCGCACCTCTGCCTCGGGCACCGACTCGCACAGGCAGACGAACGAGAGGCCCTCGAGCTTCCCGCCTCGTTCCACCTCCTCGGAAACCAGGTCGAAGGCTCGAGAGCCGTGCCTCGAGAGCAAGGCCCGGGCCTCCCAGCCAGGCATCTCGTCGGGCCAGCGGGCACCGTCCACGGCCTCGCTCCCGGGCAGGACGGTCCCGGCCGTGGTGCATGGTTGCTCGTTGCCCAGACGGGCAGCGACCAGGTCGGAAACCTGCTCGGCCATGAGCCTGTACGTGGTGAGCTTGCCTCCCACCACGGTGACGAAACCGTCGAGCCCGTCGCGCTTCGAGTGGTCGAGGACGGCGAACCCGCGGCTCACGGCCCGCCCGTCGGCGGCCGAGCCGCGGTCCTGGTACAGTGGACGAATGCCAGCGAACTCCCGGATCACCCTGGCCGTTGCCAGGGACGGCACGAGCTCGGCGCCCTGGGCTATCAGCCTGTCGGCCTCCCCACGGGCAGGTCTCGGATCATCCGGCGTGGGGACTGCCAGGGAGGTCGTGCCCACGAGACAGACAGGGCCGCCCGGCACGATGATATCGCCGTCCGAGGGAGGCCTGAGCCGGTTGACCACTCCCCGCACGAGCCTCGCCTGGGTCACCACGAGCGTGCCCTGGCTCAAGAGCAGGCTCACCTCGACCCCGGCCCTCTGCGCCACCACACCGGCCCACGGACCGGCAGCGTTGACCACGACCCTGCAGCCCAGCTCCGTCTCGGACCCGTCGAGCAGGCTCGCGAGCCTCACCCCTGTGACCCTGCCTCCCGTGCACAGGACGCCTCGCAGCTCGTGGTGTATGAGCACCTCGGCGCCGTGCTCGGCCGCGTCCACCACGTTGGCGAGGCACAGGAAGAAGGGGTCCACGGCCGCGTCGGGCACCACGAACGCCTCGCGGACCGTGGGGGCGAGAAGGGGCTCGCGCGCGCGAGCATCGGCAGGCCCGATCCGCCTCGCGTCGATGCCCGCCGCGGCGCAGGCCTTCTCGAAGGCGTCCGCGTACGTGGGGTCGTCGCCCTCGAGCGACACGAACAGCCCGTCGCAAGGATCGATGCAGTGGGCCGCGATGCGGCGCAGGATCGCGTTCTCGCGGATGCACTCCTCGGCCGCACGGGTGTCCTTGACCACGTAGCGACCACCGCTGTGCAGGAGACCATGGTTCCTTCCGCTGGTCCCTCCGGCAACGTCCGACCTGTCCACCAGTGCCACCCCGATCCCGCGAAGCGCGAGATCCCGGGCCACCCCTGCGCCGGTGGCGCCCGCACCCACGACGACCACGTCCGCGTACTTCATCTTCACCTCACGAGCGATTCGAGGAGGTCAGGATACATGCGCCTGGGACGGCTGTCGACCGGTGAGGGGGTATGGGTATTACCGAATATTACCATATCGTACCCAGCCGTGCTAGACTGCCGGCATGGAGACACTGGAACTCAAAAGGTCCTCGCTTCGCCGGATCCGCTTTCTGAGCAAGGTCGCGGAGGCCAGCGACGGGGAGACGTGGAACCACACGCTGCGTATCAACCTCTTCACCGGCCTGCTCTCGAGCAAGCTGGGCATCAAGGGACGTCACGCCCGTGCAATAGGGCTCATGGCGCAGATGCACGACGTGGGCAAGCTCCGGATCCGCAGGGAGATCCTCGCCAAGCCAGGCGCCCTGTCGCACGAGGAGTTCGAGATCGTCAAGAAGCACCCCGAGCTGGGTGCCCAGATGCTTGGCACGGAGGACGACCTCGACATGGCCCGCGAGATCGCCATGTGCCACCACGAGCGCTACGACGGGACCGGCTATCCGCGGGGTCTTCGCGGCACGCAAATCCCCATCGCCGGCCGCATCGTGGCCATCGCAGACGTCTACGATGCCCTTCGTTCCCGCCGGCCGTACAAGCCGAAGCTTTCTCACGAGCAGGCCATCCGGATCATCACGGAAGGCACGGAGCGCACCCGCCCCGAGCACTTCGACCCCCTGATCCTGGGAGTGTTCGTCGAGAACCAGGACGAGATGGACGCCGTCTACCTCGCCCACTGCGATCGCCGCTCCACCCCCCGCGCACAGGCCGCATGACGGTTCCCCGGCCGGGTCACTTCTCGAACAGCTTGACGTTGTCCTCGCGGCCCTGCGCATCCACCTTGACGTACGTCCCTTCCCTGTAGCCCTGCTCCTGCCTCTCGAGGTTCAACCTGTTCTTCTTCATGTAGAGGTCGGACACGGCCGGCGCGTCCATGCCTGTGGACAGCACGAGCAGGCACCAGCGTGGGAACAGGCTCCCGTAGAGGGCCTCGCGCACGTCGCCCCAGCGGTTCTCCTGCCTGGCCCACCACTTCCAGCGCACCTTGTCGAGCACCCTGCCCGTCTCCACGGCCGCGTGCACGCCGTGCAGAAGCAGCAGCCGGTTCATGGTGGCCATGTCCGGGTCGGCCGGGATCTCCTCGCCATGCAGGCTCCCGTGCTCTCGAGCCAGGGCCTCGAGAAACGCCTCGAACCCCACTGGCGCGCCGGGGACCCGTCCATCCACGATGCCCGGCTCACCGATGACCTGGAACATGGACACGAGAAAGTGCAGCATGTCC
>JBFYZU010000245.1:0-3932 GCA_041309365.1 Myxococcota bacterium | reverse complement strand
AGGACCATGCGCCGGCGAACGTGACCGTGCTCCGGGGCCTGGAGCCGGAGCGGCCGGTCGAGGGCGTCGAGGTGGTGGGCGTGCCCTGGCCGAGCAAGAGCCCCAGGCGGGACCTCGTGGCCGAGGCGTGCTCGAGGCTGGAGCCTGCAGGGGATGCGCTGCGCGTCTGCGTGGCCCACGGTGCAGTGGACACGTTCGCGGCGGGCAGGCAGGACCCGGGGCTCTTGTCGGTGGATGCCATGAGGGCGGCAGCCCAGGACGAGAGGGTGCACTACTTCGCCCTGGGCGACCGTCACTCTGCCTTTGAGGTGGCCCCGCGGATCTGGTACTCGGGCACGCCGGAGCGGACCGACTTCGGTGAAAAGGGTCTGGGCTCGGTGCTGGTCGTGGACCTTGGCGAGGACGGCTGCACGGTCACGGCGCACGAGACCGGGGTGTGGCGGTTCGTCGCGCTCGAGCGCGAGCTCGCCGGGCTCGACGACGTGGAGGCCTTCGAGAGCGAGCTTGCGCTCGTGCCGCACAAGGATGTCACGATCCTCAAGCTCGCCCTCACCGGCATGCTCTCCGTGTCGGACAAGGCCGTGCTCGACGATGCGCTCGAGTCCATGAGGGCGCTCTTCGCGAGCCTCGACCTGTGGGACAGGCGCATGGGGCTCGTGGTGGGCGAAGGCAGCACGGATTTCGGCCTGTCGGGCTTCGCGAGGGCCGCAGCGCACAAGCTGCAGGAGCTGGCAAGCTCCGGGGACGAGCAGGCGCCCGTGGCCGCGGATGCGCTGTCTCTCATGTACAGGCTCGCTGCGGGAGGCAGGTCATGAGGATCCACCGCATCAGGCTCCAGGGATTCCGTGGGATCGTGGACAGGGAGGTCTGCTTCGACGCGACGGGCGTGACCGTCGTGGAGGGGCCCAACGAGGTGGGCAAGTCGTCGATCGTCGAGGCGCTGGATCTGCTCCTCGAGCAGCCGGACTCCTCGAAGAAAAAGGCGGTCAACGAGGTCAAGCCCGTGAACCGGGACGTGGGTCCCGAGGTCGAGGCGGACCTGGAGACCGGCCCGTACCTGTTTTCCTACCGCACGCGCTCCGTGAAAAAGCCCGAGACCCTTCTCGAGGTGAAACGGCCCAGGCCGGAGCAGCTCACCGGGCGGGATGCCCACGACCGTGTTCGAGAGATCCTGGACGAGACCATGGACGTGGACCTGTGGAAGGCGCTCAGGGTCGTGCAGGGCTCGAGGGTGGAGCCGGCCGATCTGTCGCATGCATCTGCGCTCTCGCGCGCTCTCGACCGTGTCGCGGGCCAGGAGGTCACGAGCGAGCGCGAGACGACGCTTCTCGAGGCCGCGAAGGAGGCGCGGCTCTTCTACTACACGGAGCAGGGCCACCCCAAAAAGCTCCTCGTGGAGGCCGAAGGCGCCGTCGGGGAGGCGCGCGCCGAGGTGGAGCGACTCGAGCGGGAGCTCGCCGATCTCGAGGAGCTCGTCGGGCGCAAGGACGGGCTCGATAGAGATGTCCTTGCGCTCGCCTCGGTGCAGGACGAGACGAGGCGCGCAGCGCAGGCCAGGGAGAAGGAGCTCGAAACCATCGCGAGGCAAGCGTCCGTCGTCGAGCGGCTCCGGCTGGACCTCGAGATGCGTGGCCAGAGCGTCGATGCCGCCTCACGCGACTTCGAGGCTCGGATGGCGCTCGTGCGAAAGCTCGAGGAGGCCGAGGCCGAGGTTGTCTCTCGAAGAGAAGCGGTGTCTGCCGGCGAGCCCGCGCTCGCGGACGCCATGGCCGAGCAGGGCACACTCGCCGCCCAGGCAGAGGCCGCCCGCCTCGAGGCCGAACGTACGGCGGCCATTTTCGACCTCAGGCGGCGCGACAAGGATCACCTGCACGACCTTCTCGATCTCGATACGCTCCGGGAGCGCCGGGCCAGGATAGAGGCTGCCGTGCGGGCCAGGGCCGAGGCGGAGCTGGTCGTCGAGCGCACGAGGGTCACGGACGACCTGCTCGGGGCCATCAAGGTGCAGGTCATCGAGCTCGAGAAGGCCAGGGCCCTGCTGCAGGCGGGAAGCCCGAGGTTGCACGTGAAGGCCCTCGCCGGCGTCCTCGTCGAGATAGGTGGCGAGAGTCTCCCCTTGAAGGCGGGCCAGTTTCTGGAGCGCGCCGTCGAGTCGAGCCTCGCAGTGCGCGTGCCCGATGTCCTCGAGGTCGAGGTGGCGGCAGGCACCAGCCTGGACGACCTGAGGGCCGGCCGCGACGCGGCGCAGGATGCCCTCGCCGCGCTTCTCGCCGAGGCGGGCGTCGCGGATCTCGCCCATGCCGAGAGAGACAGCCTGGCACGGCGTGATGCGCTTCGCGTCATCGGCGAGTCCGGGCTTGCCATCGATACCGACCTCAGGGACCTGACGGTCGAGCAGATGGACGGCAAGGTGGAGCGGCTCTGCCGGAAGGTCGCGAAGTACCCATCGGATCGTCCCGTCGATCCAGCCGTTGCGACGACCTTCGACGAGGCCGGTGCGCTCCTGTCCGAGGCCGAGGGGCTGGCCTCTGGAGCTCGCCTCGCCCACGAACTGGTCGCAGAGAGGCTCGTGGCCGCTTCGTCGAAGGTCCAGGTGCTCAAGGACGCTGCCGCGCAGGCGAACGTGGATCTGCAGGTCGCCGTGGGTTTGGCCTTTACGGCGCGCCTGGAGCTCGAGACGGCCAGGGCCAAGATTTCTGACGACGTCCTGGCGACCGGCCTGGCCCAGGCCAGGGGCCGTGCCGGCGAGGCCAGGATCGCCTACGAGGAGGCCCGCCAGGCGCTCGACACGATGGATCCCGATCGCGTCCGCGAGCTTGCCGCCAACGCCCGAAAAGCCGCCGATCGCGCGGCCAGGGAGCTTCGCGAGGCGCAGGACGAGCGGCTCCAGCTGGATTCGAAGCTCGAGACGCTCGGAGGCAAGGGGCTTCACGAGGACCTCGAGTCGGCCCGCACCGCGCTCTCTCGCGCCGAGCGGCGAGGTGTGGCCCTGCAGCGCAAGGCCATGGCGGCGGATCTGCTGTATCGCACCCTGGTGACCGCCCGTGATGCCAGCCGCAGGGCCTACGCCGACCCCCTTCGCAAAAGCATCGCCGCTCTGGGCAGGTACGTGTTCGACGGCACGTTCGACGTGGAGCTCTCCGAGGACCTGTCCGTCGCCTCGCGGACCATGGCCGGCGTCACTCTCGCGCACGACTGTCTGAGCGTGGGGGCGCGCGAGCAGCTCGGCCTCGTGGTGCGCATCGCAGCGGCCATGCTCGTGGACCCCGGCGACGGCGTGCCCGTCGTCCTCGACGACACCATGGGCCACACCGACCCCGCCAGGCTCGAGGGAGTGGGCGCCGTCCTGGCGAGGGCCGGGACGCGCTGCCAGGTCATCGTGCTCACCTGCACCCCGGGCCGCTTCGCCCACGTGGGCGATGCGAAGGTGGTGAGGCTGTAGAGGGAATGCCGATGCGTGTGACAAGAAATGTGTTCATATGTTCATGTAATGAAGATAGGTATTTCCCATTGCCATCTCGAGTTTCCCGCTGTACATTGATTCACCTCATGGGTGGGCCGCTCGAAATACATCGAACAACCGAAGCTATCAATATACCAGGTGTCTGCGAGGCGATGTCCGTCCGACAGGACGGGTGGGCACGGAGCTAGGCGGTCATGAAGCGATACACCTCAGGAGCATGTCAATGATCGATGAAAGCGAACGCTTCTGGCGTGCCAAGGTAGCAGCCTGGGTGCACGATCCCGCGGAGAAGGCACTGGTGCTCCTCCGCGATCCCGCGGGGCACGAAGGTGGTACCGTATCGCAGCTGTGCAAGGTCCTGTTCGATGCAGAAGGAGTTCCAGGGGATCTGAAGGAGATCGTGAAAAAGGCGGACAGGTGGTCCGCCGCCGCGGACAGACCTCAGTTCCCCCGCGAGAAGGATGGGGGC
>JBFYZU010000244.1:0-21234 GCA_041309365.1 Myxococcota bacterium | reverse complement strand
GTGGGTTTATTTGGTTAGGTGTTGCTATAAGCTAATAATTGGGGTGGGATTCTGGAGGGAAATCGCGGCCTTACGGCCACGGACGATTATTGGCTTGGGTTGCCGTGGGAATCGAGGCTAGGGACGAAGTCGCCGGCCTTCGGCAGTCGTGTCCCTGGCACTTGCAGCCGACGACCGGAGCTGGGAAAATCTGTTGTATCGCGGCGATGGAGCAGGGCATGCAGAGGTTTGCAGATCTCGTGGAGACCATGGAGACGAGGGTGGCGTTCAACCGCCACCTCGGCGTCAGGATCGCTCGCATGGACCGCGGTTTCGTGCGCATGGAGCTGCCGTTTCGAGGGGAGTTCGTGGGGGACGAGACGACCGGCGCCCTTCACGGCGGCCTCGTGTGCACCATCGTCGACGCCTGCGGCGGCGCGGCCGCCTGGAGTTGCGTGGAAGAAGACGAGCGGGTGTCCACGCTCGATCTGCGCGTGGACTACCTCAGGCCCGCGCCGGCCGGGGACCTCGTGGCCGAGGCCATCGTGACGCACGAGAGCCGCGAGGTCATCCGCACCGACGTGCGCGTCTTCGCATCGACGAGCTCCGACGTCACCCTGGCCTCGGGGCGCGGCGCCTTCAAGGTCCGCCGCCCCGCGGTGTGACGGACGGGGGTCGAAGCGGTCACATGCAGCAGCGGAATCCGGCAGCCGGACGTGTGGCTCCGGTGGACGTGAACGTGCACTGGTGCAGGAAGGCCGAGTCGGAGCAGTTGTAGGCCCCGCCGTGCTGGCTCGCCCCTCCGTTGTCCACCCACTCCCAGAGGTTGCCGTTGATGTCGTACACGCCGAACGTGTCCACGCACGACTCGAAGCTGCCAGTGGGCTCCAGGATGAAGTGGTAGATGCCCGACAGGTAATCGTCGTGGCCGCACCCGGCGTAGGGGGTCTCGCAGTGGGCGTCTATGCCGTTGCATATCACGGGGTCGTAGTCGCTGCCGTAGCAGTAGGTGGTCTCCGCGGGCCCCTGGCAGGCCAGAAGCCACTCCGACAGGGTGCACAGCCTCTTGCCGGCTGCGGCGCAGGCGTCGCGGGCGATCTGCCATCCTGCCACGCCCGAGCCCGTGACCCAGGGCATGACGATGGGCTGCGACACGGCCATGGAGGTGTCCGCCCCCGATGTCGTCGCGGTGGCGTCCGGGCGCGAGGCCTCGTACGCGTCCATGCAGAACAGGCCGTTGATGCTCACCATGCCCTCGGGGCAGCACAGGAGGCTGTCGTCCACGAGGCAGTTGCAGTCGTTGTCCATGAGGTCGCAGACCTCCTCGCCGGTGGGCGTGCAGGCCGTCTCGCAGCCAGGGCTGCTCGTCTCGCAGTCGATGTGGCCGGCGTGACAGCTCGAGACGCGGCACACGCCGGCCACGCAGGCCGGCTCGGCAAAGGGCAGGTCGCACTGCACGCAGAAGTCGCCGCAGCTCTCCGGCGTGTCCTTCTCGATCCCCTCGTCCACGTCGCCGTCGCAGTCGTTGTCGATCATGTCGCAGGTCTCGACGCCTCCGCCCGTGACCTCGCAGGTCTCGTCCTCGCACCCGTCCACGGGGTCGAGGTTGGTGTCCCAGTACCCGTCGTCGCACACGTACCTGCACAGGCCTCCGCTGCACACGGGGCGGGCGTTTCGGGGGTCGGGGCAGACCACGTCGCACTCGCCGCAGTTGAGCGGATCGGCCATCACGTCGAAGTCCTCGTCCACGCCCCTGTCGCAGTCGTTGTCCAGATGGTCGCAGATCTCGACCCCGCCCGCGGTGGGTGTGCAGGCGTACTCGCATCCGTCCCCGGTCAGGCCGTTCGCGTCGGTGAACCCTTCCTGGCAGGGGCCCATGGAGCAGTCCCCGTGCACGCACAGGGCCTGGGCGTGGGTGAAGGAGCATCCCAAACAGGCGGCCCTGCACCTGTGCGACACGCAGGCCTCGTCATCGGCGCAGTCCTCGTCGACCCGGCACTCGATGCCGCACACCCCCGACGACAGGCACACGCGTGGCGCGTCGCAGTCGTCGTCCGAGCGGCACTTTCGATCCACGCCGCACCCGGCGGCGAAAGCCCCGATCAGGCATGCCACGGCCAGGCGTGTGGATGGTATCGAGATCGTCATGGCACCAAGGTCTCCTCGTCCGCGTCGACCCAGTCGCCCGACAGGGTCAAGAGGGTCCAGCGGACGGGTCGTCCGCTGGGCAGGGCCTCGGCGTGAACCTCGAGTGTGACCGCGCCCGCCGTGAACGTGGCTGCCGGGTAGAGCACGTCGTGCTCCACGTCCACGGGGTGCACGGCGACGACCTGCCCCGGGTCGGGCGCGCCGGCCGTGTCGATGGTCTCGTCCACGGCCGCGCACGAGATGGGATCCACCTGAAGGTCGACGTCCATCTCCGTGCCGCCGACGAGGTCTTTGGACGTCTGGCCCGCGTGCGCGGACAGTCCCTGGTCCTCGTCCCAGACGAGGACCAGGGCTTCGAAGGCCCTGTCGGTCCCCGCGGGCACCATGATCTCGATGTCGGCCGCCCCGGGCGGGTTGGGCGCATCGGGCCAGTCCGCCACGATGGGTGTCGCGATGTCCTCGGCGCTCACGGTCACGACCGCGTAGGCGCCCACCTCGGCGAGGTCGAAGAGCCCCCTGTCGTTCCTCGCGGCCCCGCCCTCCGGAGCGGGCAGGTCGAACATGACGTGGACCATGGCATGGTCCGCGCTCGCGCGGTCCACGCCGCATCCGCTCGCCACGACGGCGAGCGCCGCCATCGCAAAGGACCTCACCACTGCACCTTCACGTGGACCCTGGTCTTGGTCCTGTCGATCTGCGTGGGATCCGTGCCGTCCGTGTTGGGATCCGTGCCCTCGGGCCCGGTGCCGGCCGCATCGATGCACATGCTCTCGCCCTCCACCTGCGCGTCTCCGCCCGACAGGGATATCCCGCCTTGCTCGTCGGCGCCCTTGACGGCTCCCACGAGAGGCAGGCCGGTCGCGGGCATGCCCAGACCCTTGGCCTGCGAGGGTGCGTCCTGGGGGAACAGCGCGAGCGCATCGGGCGAGCCCAGCGCGAGCACCGTCGTGCCGGCGGTCGCGTCCACGACCACCACGGCTCCCGGCGCGGCCACGTCGAGGGCTTTGCCGCTTACGCGCAGGCTCACCGGCGACGTGCCCTGGGAGTCCTTCGCGACCAGCCTGACGGCGCCGGCCGTCAAATCCACGGTCAGGCCGGCCGAAAGAGATCCCGAGAGGGTGACGCTGGTCGCGGGCGCCATGACGAGGAGGGCCTGGCCGGCCGGCCCGAGCACGAAGATGCGCGCCTGGGACTTGCCGCTGTCTATCTTCTCGTCGCCCAAAAGCGGTCCAAACGCGAGGGGCGTGCCGTCCACCCGCGCGTCCTGCGACGGCAACAGGATGATGCCGCCCGCCCACTTGGCGTCGGCCGCGGGCGAAAAGGCCGCCGCGAAGAGCGCGATGAGAAGGACGGCAGGCATGCGTGCCTTCATGGCAACCTCCATGTGAGTGTGACGGACACCACGACCCGGTCGTAGTCGTAGCTGAGCCGCAAAGTCGACCTGTTGTCCATGTAGCTCACGCCCGCACCCAGGGTGAGCTGCTCGAGGAACGTGTGCGACAGAGACAGGCTGTACACGAGCGTGTCGTCGACCCGGTGCTTGGCCCATCGCGTCTCGGGGCCGGACTGATGGTGGTCCATGTGCTCGTAGGAGAACGCGGCCAGGGCCTGGATCTCCAGCGGCAGAAGCAGCGAGACGCCCACGAACACGCGAGGCCCGATCCTGTCCCAGGCCAGGTCGTCCGCGTGCTCGGTGCGAACTCCCGCGTCCAGGGCGATCTTGAGCTTTCTGTCCCACATGAAGAACGTCTGGTTGAGGCTGGCGGAAAATCCCATGTTGTCGCGGCCGTAGTCCGTGAACAGGGCGTATCGCCACAGCATGCGTACCCTGGTGGCGCCCCAGTCGCTCTCCGCGAACTCGGCCGTGGCCTCCATGCCGAAGCTGTTCGAGAAGCGGTAGTAGTTGTCGAAGTCCACCAGCGGCCCGCCCCACAGGCACACCAGAGACTGCAGGTAGCGCAGGCTCACGGACCTGAGCGGCATGGGGTTTTGCCATGTGCGCACCATCTCGGCCGTGATCCCGTACACGGTCGTGTTGTAGTCGACCATGTCCGGCGAGAAGTTGAAGCTCTGGTAGACGCTCCCGCCTGCTCCCAGCGCCCAGTTGCGGCCCCTGAACGGCCTCACCAGGATCGAGCCTGACAGGGCCGTGCCGAACGATGCGTTCTGGGTACCCTCGCCATGCATGATCCTGGCGATGTCCTGCGAGAACAGCGCCACGTTGGAGTCCCAGAACAGCCCTGCGGACAGGGCGAGATCCACGAGATCGAACGGCACGAGCTCGCGCCTGAGCGCCGATCGCAGGGCCATGGCCGCCTCGGCCCAGGGATCCGAGGCCAGGCCCATGGCGATGGCGTCCTCGACCGCCGCGAAGGCCGCGTCGAGGTCCCCGGTCCGGCCCAGGGCGACGGCCGAGAGGTAGCTCGCGGTGCTCCCCTGGCCGCCCGTGGCCGAGGAGGCCTTGGCGAGAGGCTCCACCGCGTCGGCAGGGCTCTCGAGGGCGATGGCCGCGTAGCCGAGGTAGAGCTGGGCCAGCGTGTCGTCCGGGTCCTGGGCCAGCGCCTCCTGGAGCGCCTGCACGGCCCACATGTAGTCCTCGTCCAGGATCATGACGTAGGCCTGCTCCCTGAGGAGTGCCGGATCGCCCGGGTACAGCTCCAGGAGCGCGTCCAGCTCGGCCAGTGCGCCCGCCGTGTCCGCTGCGGCCGCGCGGGCCCTGGCGAGCATGAGCCTTGCCCGCTCGTTGCCGGGGTCCATCTCGAGCGCAACGACGAGGTGCTCGATGGCGCCGGCAGGGTCGCCCTGGGCGAGCAGTGCCTCCCCGAAGGCACACTCGAGCTCCGAGTCCTGGCTCGCTGCCCGGGCCAAGGGTGAAAAGGCCAGGGCTGCTGCCAGGCACGTGATTGCCATGCCGACCCTCGTCATGTCACCGAGTCTAGCGCCCGTCGGGGTGTGGGGCAATGTCGGTCGTGCGGCCTGTCAAAGGTCGTGAGGCCTTGATTAACCAGCCCGCGACAACGTCAAAGTTGATGACTTTGTACAGGTGCTGTAGAACCGGGGGATTCGAGGTGGAGAAATCGATGAAGACGATCCGGCGCATGGTTGTCCTCGTATGTGCGGTCATCCTGCTCGGTCCAGGACCGGCCGGCGCAAGCGACGTCCCCCTGGACGGGATCCTGGGAGCCGATCCCGGGACCCTGGACGCGAAGCAGCTGGAGCTCGCAAAGACGATCATGCAGACCGAGAAGGTCTACTACGGCTGCAAGGGCACCATCGCGGTCTGCCTGGCGGGCAAGAACGAGTCCATGACCGCCAGGCGGCTGGCGGGCATGGTGGTCCGGAAGGTCAAGGCGGGCTACGACGCGGACAAGATCCACGAGATGATCGAGAAGCGCGGCCTGAGCATGCACCCCATCAAGACCCACCAGGTCACCCTGGAGGGCGCGCCTTCCACGGGAGCAGCCAGCCCATCGGTCAAGGTCGTCGCGTTCTCGGACTTCCAGTGCCCCTACTGCCGGAAGGTGCTGCCGAGGCTCGAGAAGCTCTCCGGCAAGCTGTCCGGCGTGAAGCTGTACTTCAAGCACTTCCCCGTGAAGAGCCACAAGCTGTCCGTGCCGGCTGCCCAGGCCTCCATGGCCGCTTTTGCCCAGGGCAAGTTCTGGCCCTTCCACGACCTGTGCTACAAGGATCCCGATAACCTCGACAAGGACGACCTCTTTGCCAAGGCCAAGGAGGCCGGCGTCGCGGACATGGCGAAGTTCGAGAAGGACTTCGGCAAGAAGGAATTCCTCAAGATCATCGAGACCGACAAGGTCGAAGGCCTCAAGCTCGGCGTGAAGGGCACGCCCACGGTCTTCATCGACGGCAAGCTCTACACCGGCGAGACCACCTACGAGGACCTGAAGGACGTCCTGTCCGAGGAGCTCGACCTGGTCGCCGGCAAGAAGTGACAGATCCGAGAATCCCCTGCGCCTGTCCGTGACATCGCCTCGATTCCTCCGTGCCTTGAGTTGATGCTCATGGCAACTCGATTGACATCGGTCCACGATGAAACCAGGATCAACGGCAGGGATGACGCGTAAGGGACACATCCTGGGCTCCCTGGGTGGCCACGGGATTGCATCTCTCGGTTGCATGGCGATCCGCCCCGTGCTCGCCGTCGTGGCGATCCCGCTTTTCGTGTCGGGCTGCTACCGGTCTTTCGCCCTGTACACCGACGCGGAGGCCGAGCCCGACTCTCCGCCCGACTCGATCCACTCCGACTGCCTCACCGACTGGGTGGGCGATTGCGTCTCGGTCACGGGTGGCGACTGCAACATCATCGACCAGTGCGGGTGCTGCCCCGGGCAGGCCTGCGCGTTTCGGCTGGACGTGGATACGTGCGAGTTCGTCGAGAGGTGCGTCGGAGCCCCGCACACGACTTTGATGGTCGGCGATCCGTGCTCGACCGGCGACTGCCCGACGGGGTCCATCTGTCTCATCTACCTTCCTGACACGATCACGGGACACTGCTTCGAGTGGTGCGAGGAGGATGCACACTGCCGTGTCGAGGGCGAGTGGTGCAACCTCCCGTCGCGCTTCGACGACGATCACGTCTTCTGCCCCCATCTCGTTTCGTACCCCCTTCCCCTGTGCTCGGACGGCACCTTCGGCGTCGTCGAGTGACCACCCACGTCAGGGTGCCGGGCGGCTAGTAGCAGTATCGCAGCAACAAGAAGGCAGGCTCTGCGATTTCGCCGGGGACAACGACGCCCACGGCGCTGCCGGTCCAGGCCACCTGGATCTCTTTCGTCGCGGTCGTCTCGGGCAGGACCTGGGCGCTCTCGGCGTGCACGAGTAGCGCGCCGTCCTTGCTCACCCTGGAGTAGGTGAAGTCCGGGGCCAGGATGATGAGCTCGCTTTCGGTCCATGCGAGCTGGCCGCCGGCCGAGAGCTCCAGGCCCACGGCCGCTCCGTACCTGTCCTTGCGGCCGAACCTGGGCAGCTCCTCCGGGCCCGTGACGATCCGCCAGCTCATGCCGAACTCCGATCCCGTCCAGATCACGTCCGAGAGCAGGTTGGCGAGCTCCAGCGTGGTGAGCCTCTGGTCCTCCAGCGGTTTCCCCCCCTCGGGGGTGATCCTGGCGAGCATGATGGACTCCGGCCCCGCGCGCAGATCGCTCCAGAACACGGCCGCCTCGGCGCCCGTCCAGAGCGCCTTCACCCCCGCGATCTCCGGGCTCGGTACGTCCCAGCAGTGCTCGCCCAGGAGGTTTCCATCCGCGTCCAGGCGATACATGCCCTGCACGTGGGCCGATCCGTCCCATTCGAAGCCCACCGCCAGAAACTCGCTGCCCGTCCACACGAGGTCCGTGCCCGGGCCTTCCACGGCCGGCGATGCGCCGCTCGTGAGCGCGAGGACGCTGCCCACGAGCGCGCCCGTCGGGTCGATCCTGGCGAACACCACCCCCTCGACGGGGTCCTCCATCCATCCTGCCACACCGAGCTGCGTGCCCGTCCACGCCATGCCTGCGGCAAAGAAGCCCAGGTCGATCGGCGACCCGAGCAGCGCGCCCGTGTCCGACAGCCGGGCGAGATGCCCGTCCGCCGACCCCACGAGGAACTCGCTGCCGGTCCAGGCCATCCTGGCCGCGTCGCCCGCGAGCCCGGCGATGGGCAGGATGCCAGCGCCGGCGTCCATGCGCACGTTGGGCCCCTCGCAGTCCTGGTCCACGCCGTCGGTGCAGCTCGCCTCCGTCGCGCCGGGGTGCACGTCCGCGCGGCCGTCGTCGCAGTCCGTGCCGCCGCACTCGCTGCCCTCGATGGTGGCCGCGAAGTACCCGTCGCGGTCGGCATCGATGCCCGTGTGCACGCACCTGCCGTACGCGCTGCAGCCGTCATCCGTGCACGGATCGCCGTCGTCGCACTCTTCGTCCCGGGTGCAGTCGGGCTCGGCCTCCGTGCCGTCCTCCTCCTGTGCGTCGTCCACCGCGGTGTCCGCGATCGCGTCCGTGGACGAGTCCACGGGGCCGCAGTCGCACGCGCTCCACCCCGTGCCCGACGCATTGCACGCCTGTGCCCCGATCGCCCCGCCCGCGCACACGCACTCCTGCGTCTCGCGAGGCTCGCACACCTTGTTGCACGCCCAGCCGGGCGCGATCGCGGCAGCGACCACGACCGCAACCCAGGCAGTGGCCTTGCCCGAGCATCCCATGTCGAGTCCCCTTTCCGGCGACAGTCGATCCCGCGCAGTGTACCACGAGTCGCCAGGGTGCACCGGCCGGCTGCAAGGTGCGGTCTCGCGCGGCATGTGCGCTTTTCGTCCATTGGCCCTGCCTCAGGGAGAAAACCCTTGAAACCGTTTCAGTATTGGTTCACCTTTTCAACATGGAGGCTGCCATGACACCCTGGATGCGACATTCGGCCCTCTGCCTCGGGACGGCGCTCCTGATCCTGGCCGCAGGCTGCGACGGTGGAGGTCGCATCGACGACCTGGATGCGGTCGTGGACACGATCGCCGACCCTGCGGACTGGGTCGCGGATGCAGGCGACACGCAGGCCGAGGCTTTCCAGGATGCCGTCGACGGCGACGCGCCGGACAACGGCCCGTGCCTCCTGGACGAGGACTGCGACGACGGCGACGGGTGCACCTCGGACACGTGCGACACGGAGACCGGGGACTGCGGCCACGATCCGCTGGACGAGGACGCAGACGGGTACGTGGCGCAGCGGTCGGCGGGCGGAGACGAGTGCGGCGGAACGGACTGCGACGACGCCGACGAGGACGTGCACCCGGAGGCCGTGGACGAAGGCTGCGATCTCGTGGATGCGGACTGCGACGGCTCCACGGACGAGGACATCGACGACGACGCGGACGGCTGGATAGACGGCGAGTGCACGGGGATGACCGACGAGGGGGACTACCTGGGGCTCGGCGACTGCGACGACGCGCTCGACACGGTGTACCCCGGTGCCGAGGAGGGGTGCGACGGCACCGTGGACAACGACTGCGACGGCGACAGCACCGAGGTGGTCACGGACGGTGACGCGGACGGTCACGCCCCCCTGAGCTGCGGGGGCGACGATTGCGACGACACGCTGAGCACGGTGCACCCTGGCGCGGACGAGGTGTGCGATGCCGTGGACCAGGACTGCGACGGCGACGTGCTCGACGCCCCTGGCGCGGACGACGACGCGGACGGCCACCTGGACGAGAGCTGCGGCGGTGGCGACTGCGACGACGCGCTCGACACGGTGCACCCTGGCGCGGCTGAGGTGTGCGATGCCGTGGACCAGGACTGCGACGGCGACCTGCTCGATGCCGACGACGCGGACGACGACGTGGACGGCTATCTGGACGCGATGTGCGGCGGCACGGACTGCGACGACCTGGCGAGCGGGGTCCATCCCGGGGCGCCGGAGGACGCCTGCGACTCCGTGGATGACGACTGCGACGGCGATGACCTGGACGGAGTGGCGGACGACGACGGCGACGACTTCATGGACGACGCCTGCGCAGGCGGCACGGACTGCGACGATACTCTGGCCACGGTGTACCCTGGGGCGGACGAGGTGTGCGATGCCGTGGACCAGGACTGCGACGACGATCTCTTGGACGCCGCCGGCGCGGACGACGACGCGGACGGCCATCTGGACGAGGGCTGCGGCGGCACGGACTGCGACGACACGCTGAACACCGTGCATCCGGGCGCGGACGACACGGGGTGCGACACCGACGACAGGGACTGCGACGGCGATCCCATCGAGGGTTCGTCCGACGCGGACGACGACGACTTTGCCGACGAGCTTTGGTGCCTGGCAGGAGACGACTGCAACGACAGCTCTGCGAGCGTCCACCCGGGCGCGGTCGAGACGTGCGACACCATCGACCAGGACTGCGACGGTGACGTGCTCGACGCGCCGGACGCGGACGACGATGGAGATACGGTGCTTGACGGGGGGTGCGGCGGCCAGGACTGCGACGACACGGATGCCGGCGTGTACCCGGCAGCCGACGAGGTGTGCGACGCCGTGGACCAGAACTGCGACGGGCGCGTGGACAACCCCGTGGCGCGCACGAACCTCGACCTGGGCTCGGGAAGCTACAACCCGGACCTGACCTGGGGAGGCAGCCAGTACGGCTACGTGGTGCGCAACATGGGGACCTGGCTGGGAAGGATCTCCTCGTCCGGGCAGGCCATCGGCACCAGGATCGGCATCTCCACGGGCGGCGACAACCCCACCGTGGCCTGGTCGGGCAGCGAGTTCGCGGTGGCCTTCGTCACCTACGTGGGGCCCACCGGGACGAACTGGGACGTGCAGATGCGCAGGGTGAGCGGCGACGGCGCCACGGTGAGCGGCCTCGTGACCCTGGACACCAACCCGTCGCAGGCCGCCAGCCCGGACATCGCGTGGGCCGCGAGCGGATACGGCATCGCGTGGTTCGACAACCGCGACGCGAATTACGAGATCTACTTCTCCCTGCGCACGCCCACCGGAGCCGAGTCCACCCCCTCGACACGGATCACGAGCTCGTCGGCGGATTCCCGGTACCCGAAGGTGGCCTGGAGCGGGAGCGAGTTCGGGGTGTCGTGGATCGACTCGCGCGACGGCAACTACGAGGTCTACTTCACCCGCATCTCGAGCCTCGGCGCAAAGGTCGGCTCGGACATCCGGGTCACGAGCACGGCGTCGAGCGAGGGCATGACGACGATGGCCTGGACCACGAGCCAGTACGCGCTGGCCTGGACGCTCTCCGGCCAGGTCCACATGGCCCTGCTCTCGCCCGCCGGGGCCACCGTCCTGCCCGACACGGTCGTATCGGACGCCGTCTCGACCTCCTACGCCCCGTTCCTTGGGTTCGCCTCCACGGAGCTGGACCTGGCCTGGTACGATGCCAGGACCGGGACGAACCAGATCTACCTGCGCAGGATGGGGCTCGACGGAGCTCCCCTGGGCTCGTCGGTCCGTGTCCTGGCCACGGGGAGCGCCGAGCTCAACCCCTTCTTGGCATGGTCGGGTTCCGAGTACGGGATCCTCTGGAGCGCGCGGTACTTCAACCGGCTGAAGCTCTGCCCGTAGCCCGTGCATCCGCGATCTTTCCCGATCCGACGACCCTCGCGATCGTCGCCGCCGGCCCCAAGGATCCCTCTGCACGTTGATGACGCAAGTCGGGCGCATGGCGCTCCCCGCTGGGGGTTCAAGAAAAGACGGGCGTCATGCGCACAGGGGGCAGCCTCCCGGGCACTCGAGGGCGAAGCACTCCGGTCCTCCCGTGGGGCCGGGCCCGTCCACCTGGCAGCAGATCTCCCCGAGGGCGCAGCATGCGAACCCGCAGCAGAACTCGGTCCCGATGCACGTCACGTCGAAGCACGGCGGCGTGGTGCACGACCCGCTCTCGCAGAACGGGCGGACATCGGGGCAGGAGGCGTCGCATTCCGAGCAGTGATCGGGGTCGTGGGCAAGATTCACGCAGCGGCCATCGCAGCACTCGAGGCCCGTCATGCAGTCCGCGGTCGTGGCGCACCCGTAGCCGTCTGGCACGGTGTCGACGGGCAAATCCACCGGCGAGTCGGTGACCGGGTCGATGGCCGTGTCGGCGCCGGTGTCCAGGTGCGTGTCCGTGGGAGCATCCCACGGCGCGTCCCCCGTGGCGTCCAAGACCGTGTCCTCGGCTGGATCGATCGCGACGTCCTCGCCGTCGCTCACCGTGTCGGCAACCCCGTCCCCCTCGAACTTCACGTTCCCCTCGCACCCCAGAGTCAGCACGATGGCAAAGAGGATCGACTGTCTCATGTTGACCTCCCTCGGTCTGGAACCTAGCGCCATGTGCCCGTGCCTTTCAAGTCCACCGGCAGCATCGGCGCGATCCGTGAAGGAGCAGCGCCTCCGGCTCTACCATCATCCCGTGCACCCATGCGGCGCACGTCGGAAGGCTCAGGACTCCCAGGTGTAGCGGTGGTTGCAGGATGCGTGGCCCTGCATCAGGGTCTGGTCGCGCGTGAGCTTGATGGCGGGGTTGAAGCCCTCGGCCCAGGTGAAGTCCGCGTGGCAGATGTGGGCGTAGCCGATGTCCGCTGCCTCCAGGTCCTTGAACGTGGAGGCCCACAGGCACTCGGTGATCCTCACCTCGAACGCGGCCGGTGCATCCTCCACGATCTGCATGGTCATGATCTGCTGGTAGGCCGGCTCCCTGAACATGCCGATGTAGGTGGCGAAGTCGTTGACGGGCACCTTCTCGGCGTGGGCGTTACCGAGCACGAGGGATCTCTGCTCGGCGGTCGTCATTATCATCTGCAAAAGGTTTGACTTCCCCAGCTCGCCGGACAGGTCCCGGACGAGCCTGACCATCTCCTCGTACTTGGTCCTGTAGTATTCCCTGTACGACATCTGCTCGCCATAGGGCATGTCGAACTTGTGCGCGTAGGGGTTGAAGGGCTGGACAAGCTGTGACGCCGTTGGCCCGGCGGCCGCAGCCCCGGCTGCGCCGAGCCCCGCGCACGTCAGCGCGCAGCCCGGCAGGATCCTGGTGATGAAGAACCTGCGCCCCTCGTCGCATGCGTCGTCGTGGTCCATCTCGTCCTCCCTCTCGTGATTGCGGACGTTCACTTTTGTCCCGGCAACCGTCCCACCACAGTCAACGTGCGAGGGCCCCATCCGGATCTGTCCGCAGGCCCGCGCGTGCAAAAGACGGCCGGGCGATCCTGGTCCGGATGTGCCCAAGGGGTCGATATCGCGCCGATATCTTTCGGCGAGCCCACCCCCGGCCGGCACCCTCCTCGATACCGCGGACACGGCCCGACCATGGTCGATCGTACGGAATCGTGGAAAGCACATGGGCCAGCCCGTACGGCTCGCTCTGCGCCATCGCCCGCACGCTCGCCACAGGGCACGAGATGTCCGCGCAAGGGCTCGCCGTGCGCTTCGCCTCCAGGATCTGCTCGCGCCAGTACTCCATCGTCACCATGTTGCACAGCGTCTGCATGTGGTGGCATTTGCGCCCCATGTGCTCGTCGAGCAGGCGCCTCACGCCCGCGCTGCCCATGAGCGTCGTGGCGATGCTGTCGCGTGCTCCCAGCATGTCCTCGAACCTGTCGCCGAGCGGGCCAGCCACCGCCTCGGATCGCAGGATCCACTGCGCCTTCTGCCTCTCGGCCCAGCGCGTCTGGCGCCCGATCTCGAACCACCTGGCCGTGGCCAGCTCCACGAGCGGCCTGAGCGTCTCCGGCGTCGGGTCGATGAGGGGCAAGAGCACCCGGCCGTTCATGGGGATGTAGAGCGACTCGCTCACGTGCCTGCGGATGAGCGTCTCGTGCACGCGCGCGTACCGGCCCCTCGGCGAGGGCAGCTGCCAGGCGAGCTCCATCACGGCCGGGCTCCGAAACGGCGTCGCGAGCTCCTTCCATGTGGATCGCGATCCCAGGGCCCCCCAGAACGCGAACCTCTCGTGCATGTGGAACAGATCGATCAGGTCGCACGCGTCGTTCGTGAGCCCGAGGTTCGTGTACACGGATCCCTCCAGCCGCTCCACCACGCCCCGCATGAGCTCCCTGGTCTCCCATGGCAGGCTCGAAAGCCTGCCCGACCACGACCGCAGCCACGCCACCACGGCCCGCGGGGGCAAAGGCAGCCTCGAGAGCGGTGCGGGCGGGTAGTGGTACCCGCGCAGCAGCGGCCCGCCGCCTCCCTGCAGTCTCGGCAGGCCTCCCGGCGCTTCCAGCTCGAGCGGCTGGATCGCGCGCATGGCGCTCGTGTCGCCGTTCATGTGGAAGGCCAGAAGGGCCGCGTGCTCGTCGAACCTCTCCACGCCCTGGGCGCGCACCTCGGAGCGCACGTGCCGCACGCCCGCCCTGGCGCGCATCGTCCATGCGCTCGTGTAGACGGCTGCTCGTTCTCGCGGGACGATGCCTCCGACACCGGAGGTCAGAGGCTCATCGCGGCCTGCACGTCGTCGCGTACCGATAAGTCCGCGGCGAGCACGACGAGCCTCACTGGCACTGCGTTGGACAGCGGCACACCCGCGAAGGTCACTGTCCGTCCCGAGACGGACCACGCGAAAGACGGATCCGAGACGGTCCTGTCCAGGTTCACCTCGAAGATGTCCACGACGCCGAAGTCGTCGGGTACGATGACGCCCACGCTGGGGTTGAGGTCCGCCAGGATCCAGTGGGGCACCAGGGCCTCCGAGACCAGAGACCCGAGACACTTGGTGTCGGTCACGTTCGAGGCGACGCCGAGGTCGATGATGGGGACCACGAGCGCCTCGCGCGACCGGATCATATTGGCGAGGACGTCCGGGCTCACCGTCACCATGCCCGTGAGATCGCCCTCGCGCAGGTAGTCGCGCACGCCGCGGATCATCCACGACGACTGCGATATCGCCTCCCATCGGTCGTGTCTGTAGTCGGCCTCCTCCTGGTTGACCTGGAACCACATGAGCCCCTTGCCTCCGGCGGCCACGACGCTCATGGCCTGCACGAGGATCTCCTGGGGGTCGGGCTGCACGTGGATGGAGTCGTCGCCCTGGTTCCATCCCTGATGGAGCCCCTGTGCGTACATCCAGGTCGGGAGCGGCATGTGGTTGTTGCGCGTGTTGAGCAGGTAGTCGTACGCGCCCCTGAGCGGGGGATGGTTGCCCCAGGGAGTGATGTGAGGGGCGCAGGCTGCGACGTACAAATCGATGCCCTGGATGTCGGCCATGCCTGCGAACGTTCCGACGTGGCCGTTCGTCTTCGCTCCGTTGTAGACGGGGATCTCCGGGTACAAAGACCACAACTCGCGGGCCTCTTGGGCCTTGAGCTCCGCGGCGGGATAGCCATCCACGAGAAGCTCCCCGTCGGACTCGTCGCCCGTCAAGAAGGCGGCCACCGCGCTCGAGTCCGTGATGATGGACCCTGGATCCGGGAGGCCCATGAAGTCGTCGGCGATGAGGACATCGAATCCCGGCGTGGTCGGCGCCGTCACGTTGACCATCTCGGTGGGAGAGAACCCGCAGGACGTGTTGCCGAAGTACATGAACATGGTGTCGATGCCCGCCTCGCGCATGGAGGCGTAGTTCTCGTCGTCTCCACCCGGAAAGGGGCACTCGTTCGAGTTGGGCCAGGCCTCGATGGGGAAGAACGTGCGCATCACCCGCCCCACTCCCACGGCGGCCTCGGCGTCAGCGTACTCCACCACGACAGTCCATGGGCTGCCAGGCTCGATGGGCATGCAGGAGGGGACGAGCCACATGACGGACTCGGATGGCCCGATGGTCGTGCGGGGCATGTATGCCACGGCGGTCACGTCTCGGCCGTTGACGAGCAGGCGGCTCACGGTGTGGCCCACCGTGTCCGCGTTCTTGACGTGTACGACCCACGTGAGCCTGTCGGTCGTGGTGGTCACGTAGGTGATGGGCGCCACGGTCCGGCGCGCGTACAGCGTCGCGTCGACGGCCGCGCCTGCGGTGGTCTGCACCACGATGGAGGCGTTCGCACCCGGGATGTCCCAGTCGGGCGACCGGGAGTGGAACGCCACCCAGACCGGCTCTCCCGCAGTCACCGTGGTCGGCCAGACGTGGCACCACTCGATCTCGACGGCCGTGAGCAGGTCGTCCACGCTCGTGCCCCCGATGCGGACGTCGGTCACATCCCCGGAGACGGCCGAGATGGCTGCGAAGTGGAAGCGGCCGCCGTTCACGGGCGGGTCCGTGTACTCGTCGTAGACGCTGTCGGGCAGGTAGAAGTCCTTGCGGTATCCTGACCACGTGCCCGCAACAGCGTCCCTTGGCGTGCATGGGTCACCCATCGTGTCCGTGACGATGGGGGGGACGATCCAGTCGCCGGCCGCATCTGCTGCGTCCACGGCGTCGGTCTCGTCCACGGGATCCTCCGTGGGGTCGTCCTGCACATCGCCTGCCGCGTCCTGGTTCGTGTCCGTCTCGCCGTCCGAGAAGACATCGTCGGCAAGATCCTCCACCGGGTCGATCCCGGTGTCGGCGATGGTATCCCAAGAGGGGTCGTCGTTCGCGTCGCCCGTGGTCTTCTTGCCCGAGCAGGCCAGAATGGCGCCAGCAGCCAGCACGACGACGGGAATCGATGCGCGTAAAGATCCCATGCCAAGGCTTCTCCTCTGGGCCACAGTCATCAGTGGTTGTGTATTATATCCATGGAATCGATGCAACGTATGGTTGACTGTGGTTCCCGAATGACCGTAGCGCCGGAAATCAAGAGAGTTTCAACGCCCTGCTGCGTGAACATCCAGGCGGATCCGGTCGTCCCCAGGGATGCCTGGCGCGCCTTGCACGACCGTTGATGGGTCCTGAAAGAGCCTTCAGCGTCGTCGCGCAGGTCCGTCTTTGTCTCTCTCGACGAGCTGGGCGAAAGGTCAACGATCACGAAGCGGTGGAGCCCTGGCGAGGCACGGGCGACGGCAGATGGCAGTCTGAGCTATCAGGTGGACCATGCGACTTGACAATATTCGGTCATCCGGTTATACGAATATTCACTTATCGCCACGGAGGCAGTCGTGAAGGCCGTCGCTCAGTTCTTCAAGGTCCTCGCCGACGAGGCCCGGCTCCAGATGCTCTGGCTCCTGTTCAACCATCGGCAGCTGTGCGTATGCGACATCATGGAGGCCCTCGACATCACCCAGTCGAAGGCTTCGCGCCACCTCGCGGTCCTCCGTCACGCGGGCCTGGTGGTCGACCGCAAAAAAGCCGCCTGGTCCTACTACTCGATCCGCCCGGCCGAGAACGATCTCGAGCGCGCCATGCTCGACACCTTGCGCGCCCAACTGGCTGGCCACCCCGGCGCCGCTCGGGTCCTTCGGGACCTTCACGCGTGGATGGAGCGCAAGGACTGCGACGCGACATGCGCACCCTACGGCGCATGCGGACCCACAACCGACGGCAAGCCAGCGGATCGCGAGCACGAACCTCTTTCAGGAAGCCGAGGATGAGCAACGAGTCCAGCGCCGCCAACGTCTTGACCGCGGGCACAGAGCCCGGCGTGGCGAAGCGCCTGTCCTTTGTCGACCGCTATCTGACTCTCTGGATCTTCATCGCAATGGCGGTGGGGGTCGGCGCCGGGTACCTGGTCCCGGGCGTCGTCCCCTTCATCAATCGGTTCAACGCCGGTACGACGAACATCCCGATCGCCATCGGGCTCATCCTGATGATGTACCCGCCGCTCGCGAAGGTCCGCTACGAAAAGATGGGCCCCGTGTTCCGCAACACCAGGGTCCTGGGGCTGTCACTCGTCCAGAACTGGATCATCGGCCCGATCCTGATGTTCGGCCTGGCCGTGCTGTTTCTGCACGTCCTGCCTGCCGCGCTCGGGGCCGAGCCGGCGGCCATGGCCAGGTACCACGAGTACATGGTCGGGCTCATCATTATCGGCCTCGCCCGTTGCATCGCCATGGTCATCGTCTGGAACGACCTCGCGAAGGGCGACACCGAGTACTGTGCGGGCCTCGTCGCCATCAACTCGATCTTCCAGGTGCTGTTCTTTTCTGCCTACGCCTACGTCTTCATCACCGTAGTGCCGACCTGGCTGGGCCTGCCGGAGGTCGAGGTGGACATCACCATCCGCGAGCTCGCAACGAGCGTCTTCATCTACCTCGGCATCCCCTTCATCGCCGGGGTGGTCACGCGCCTCTCGCTGATCGAGCTCAAGAGCAAGAACTGGTATCACACGAAGTTCATCCCCAGGATCAGCCCGATCACCCTCGTCGCGCTGCTCTTCACCATCGTCGTGATGTTCTCGCTCAAAGGCGAGAAGATCGTCAAGCTCCCGCTCGACGTGGTGCGCATCGCGGTCCCGCTACTCGCCTACTTCGTCGTGATGTTCTTCATCTCCTTCTTCATGTCGAAGAAGGTCGGCGCGACCTACGGGCAGGCGACGACGCTGTCTTTCACCGCGGCCTCGAACAACTTCGAGCTCGCCATCGCGGTCGTGGTCGGCACCGCTGCTCTCGGCATCGACCACGGGGCCGCTTTCGCCGCGGTCATCGGCCCGCTCGTCGAGGTGCCGGTCATGATCGGGCTCGTCAACGTCGCGCTGTGGCTCGGTCGCAAGTACTACCGCACGCAGGAGGCCGAGGCATGAACCACCCGGATGATGTCCGCAAGAACGTCTCGACGTCGTACGCTCGCGCCGTCGAGCAGAGCAAGACGCCCGGCGGATCCTGCTGCTCGGGCTTTGTCCCCGGAGGCGTCCTCACGACGCTCGCAGGCTACAGCCGTAAGGACCTGGTGTCGCTCCCGGCCGACGCGGTCGCCAGCTCGTTCGGCTGCGGCAACCCCGTGGCGCTGGCCGAGATCCGCGAGGGCGACACGGTGCTCGACCTCGGCTCGGGCGCGGGGATCGATCTTCTTCTCGCGGCCAAGCTCGCCGGGCCGAAGGGTCAGGTGATCGGCGTCGACATGACCCCGGCCATGATCGATCGCGCGCGAGCGAACGCCGCGGCCGCCGGGCTCACGAACGTCGAGGTGCGCGAGGGCATCATCGAGGACCTGCCCGTCGCGTCGGGCTCGATCGACCTCGTGGTCTCCAACTGCGTCATCAACCTCTCCCCGGAGAAAAAGCGCGTATTCGCCGAGCTGCACCGGGTTCTCAAGGTCGGCGGCCGCATCTCCATCTCGGACATGGTCGCCGAGCCGATGCCGGACTGGGTGACCGAGGTGGGCATGCTGTACTCGGCCTGCATCTCGGGGGCGATTCCCGAGGCGCAGTACCTCAAGGGTCTCCGGGATGCGGGGCTCGCCGGTGTAGCGGTCCGCGACCGCCTGACCTACGACGAGGACCAGCTCATGGCCCTGCTCGGCTCCAGCGAGGTCGGTTCCTGTTGCTGCGGGTCCGGTGGGGTGCCGAAAGCGGCGATCCTGCGGATTGCCCGGGAGCTCGCCGGCAAGGTGGCGAGCATCCGCGTCGTGGGCCTCAAGCCGGAAAGGATACTACCGTGAAGGGCATCCTGTTCCTCTGTGTTGCGAACTCCGCCCGCAGCCAGATCGCCGAGGGTGTCGCTCGCACGATGGTCCCCGAGGGCACGAAGGTATGGTCCGCGGGCTCCCGCCCGACGGGCGTCAGGCCCGAGGCCATCGCGGTCCTGAAGGAGATAGGCATCGACATATCGCGCCACCGCTCGAAGGCGGTCGCGGAGATCCCGGCGGCCGAGGTCGACACGGTCATCACCCTGTGCGGTGAGGAGGAGTGCCCGCTGTTTCTCGGCCAGGCGAAGCGCCTGCACTGGGGCCTGCCCGATCCGGCCGCGGTCCAAGGCTCCGGGCAGGACCGGCTGGACGCGTTCCGCAGCTCAAGAGACGAGCTTCGCAGCCGACTCGAGGCGTTCTTCGCCCTCGAGGATGGGAAAGACGGTCCATGAAGATCCCGGTGTTCGATCCGCCCATGTGCTGCTGCGGCCCGTCGTCAAAAGAAGCGCCCGCGCAGATCGAGCCGTTCGACTGGGTGATCGACCATGCGCTCACCCCGGTCGAGACAGCCGACCCGGTGCTGCAAAGCCGCCAAACCAACGCGCGGGGCTTCATCGACGAGGTGATGGACAGACACGCGACACGGACCGCTTTTGTACCGTATGCGGGATCATCGCCGGGTAGTGATCGACAACGGATGAGGGTCTCGATTCGCGGATCAAGAGCGCGATCCCGGTTCCATGGCAGGCTCTGGTGCTCAAGGCGCTGGCGAACGAGTCCCGGCTCAAGATCGTCGATCGGCTGTCGAGGGGCGAGTGCTCGGTGGGCGAGCTGACGGGCCTCGTGGGATCCGACAGGTCGACCGTGTCGAAGCACCTGGCCGTGCTGCTGGCCCATGGGATCGTTTTCGATCGGAGGGAAGGCAACGTCGTGTACTACAGCCTGCTCACACCCTGCGTTTTGAACTTCTTCGCATGTGCCACCCAGGTGTCGAAGGAGCGCACATGAGAGCCAGCCCCCTTTTATGAGAAGACATTGCCAGTATGGCCACATGACCACGCAGATACCGGCTTGTGAGGTGAGGTCATGAAAGAGGATCTGAAGAAGTTCGCGTGGCTGGCAGGCATCTTCTTCGTTGCCTACTTTTTACCCCTCGGCAACCCCAAGGTGCAGGGCGCGGTGCTGGAGGCTTTCAGGCTGCTCCAATGGTACGCGATCCACCACACGCTCGCCTGCGTCGTGCCGGCAATGTTCATCGCGGGCGCGATCTCCACGTTTTTATCCCAGGCCTCGGTCATGCGGTACCTGGGGCCGAAGTCCAGCCGGCCCCTGGCCTACGGCGTGGCCTCGGTGTCCGGGGTCGTTCTGGCCGTGTGCTCGTGCAGCGTCCTGCCCATGTTCGCAGGCGTCTACTCCATGGGCGCGGGCCTGGGACCTGCGAGCGCGTTTTTGTACTCGGGGCCTGCGATCAACGTGATGGCGGTATTCCTCTCGGCCCGAGTACTGGGTTTCGATCTCGGCGTGGCACGCGCAGTCGGCGCGATCGTCTTCGCGGTGGTCATCGGCCTGATCATGTCCTTGCTGTTCCGGCAAAGCGAGCAGGAGCGAATCGAATCGGTGCATCTTCCCGACGCGCCGCGCAGCACGCGATCCTTGTGGAAGACCTCGCTCTACTTTCTGTGCATGATCCTCTTTTTGATCTTCTCGGACTGGTACGACACCAACGACGTCACGGTCACCATGAAGGATGGTACGGCCGTGAGCGCCAACATCCGTTACGACACGCAGAACGCGATCGACATCCAGGAATACCAGACGGACGGACGGCTTTCGCCAGAGACGAGGCGGATCGACAAGGCGGACGTCGCCTCCGTCGAGCCGGTCCCGAGCTTCACGCAGACGGTGCATGGCGTGAAGTGGTACCTCGCGGGCCTCATGGGCCTGCTCGTCGTGCTCATGGTCTGGCGCTGGTTCTCGCGCGACGAGGTCAAGCAGTGGATGAAGGCCACATGGGACTTCGGGCTGATGATCGTCCCCCTGCTCTTCGGCGGCGTGTTCTTGACCGGTTTCATCGGCGGCCTGATCCCGGAGAAGGCGGTCGCGACCCTCGTGGGCGGTAACGGCATTCTCAGCAACATCGTCGCAGCGTTCGTGGGGATGATCTGGTACTTCGCGACTCTGACAGAAATCCCCATCGTGGAGATGCTGATGCGGCTCGG
>JBFYZU010000243.1:0-6798 GCA_041309365.1 Myxococcota bacterium | reverse complement strand
CCGGGTCCAGGTGGTCGAGACCCTCTGCTCCCAGGGATCCATGGATGCAGCCGGCGACGCGCTCGGGTCCATCGGTGACCCTGCGAGCGCGACCCGTGCGGCCGTTGCCATGTCGGCGTGCCTCGCCGCCGGCGGCGACCTCGAGGGCGCCGTGAAGCTCGCCAGCGGTATCGAGGATCCTTCCGATCGGGCAGGCGCCCTGCTGGCCGTGGCCGTGGCAGCAGGCGACGCAGGGATCCTGCACGAGGCCAGGGCCCTGGCCCAGGAGGCGCTCGTGAAGGACGGGCAGCTTCTCTTCTCCGTGGCCCTCGCATGCCTCGGCATGGGCGACATCAACAGCGCGTGGTCCGTATCCAAGGCCAACCCGGACCCCGTGCTGGCCTCGAGGGGGCTCGCCGCCATCGCGCTCGTCCACGCGCGTGCGGGCAACGCCTTCATGGCGGCGAAGGTCTGCTCCGTGGTTCTGGACCAGGCCGAGCGCAAGGACGCGCTTCTCGAGATCATGGCCATCCACCTCGACGCCAGGATGTTCGACGAGGCTCTCGATCTTCTGCCCGACCTTCGCGCGATCTCCGAGGATCTCGTGCCGGAGGCGCTCTGCCTGGCGGCCGGGCCTGTCGTGGAGGCCCAGGAGCATGCCGTCGCGGACGACCTCGTGCTCAGGGCAGGGACTCCCGGGGCCAGGCAGGCCGTGCGAGGGTGCCTCGCTGTCTCGTACGCGAGGTCTGGCGACGCGGCCAGGTCGTGGGCCTGGGCGGATCTCCTGGGTCAAGGATCCGTGGACGTGCTCGTGGACATGGCCTCGGGATTCTCATCCGCCGGCGAGATCGCCGAGGTGGGCGGGATCGTCGAAAAGCTCGAGGGCGACCACCGCGATGAGGCCGAGTGGCACCTCGCGCGGGGCCTGGTGGCCGGCGGGAATATCCAGGGTGCGCTCGATCTGGTGCCCGACATCCTTCTCGACATGCCTCGCGCACGGGCGCTTCTGTCGTGCGCCGCAGGCCAGCTCGCCCAGGGCGACGTCGAGGCCGCGAGGCAGTCCACGATCCTGGCCGCCGGTATCGGCGCGATCCTGGACGTCGAGACATTCTGGTGTGCGGACGACGTCTGGGACGCGAGGGCAGAGCGCGCGATGGCCTACGTGTCCGCCCTGCCAGCCCAGAAGCGTGCCGTCGCGCTCGAGACCCTCGTCGTCTCTTTCGCCAGGCACCTCGCGTCCACGCAGTGCACAGCCTGCTCCCTGCTCGCCGTGGGGCCTGGGCCGGCCACGGACACCGGGTAGTCAGAACGAGATGGCCAGACCGCCTGCCACGTCGATGTTGAAGGCCACGTCCGGCGCGAAAAAATCGCCGCAGACCTCGAACACGAGGTTGAAGGTGGGCGTGAAGTGCCACACGATGAGGGCTCCGAAGCTGGCGTCGAACAGGCCCGACTTCTTCCACACGTCGACGCCGGGCCGCTCGGAGAGCACGTACAGGTCGCGCCGCACGAACGTGTCGGGCACGGCGAAGGGATCGGGCACGTTCGAGACCCTGTGGCGTATGGAGCCGTAGCCCGCACCCACGAACCCGAAGATGTTGAGCTGGTTTTTCGAGTAGAAGAGGTAGCCCACCCGCAGGCCGAGCAGCCAGGCGTCGTACGTGTCGTCCATCCCCTCGTTGTGACCCCTGGATAGGCCCATGCGCGCGTACCCTTCCACGAGGATCCCCTTGTTCGTAACGTATCCCGCGAGCCACCTCGCGCCCGTGCCCGCGTCGTGCATCCCCTTGCCCACGCCCGGGCCGTCGCCCTCTGCCTCGGTGACGGGGTTGTCGCCGTACGCCTTGCCCGAGACCCACCCGCTGCCGGCCGACACCATGACGGCGGCGAAGAAGGTCTGCGTGAAGGCGCCGGGCATCTTCCAGGGAGGCATGGACTTCTTCTTGGGCTTGCCCGCGATGGCGGGATCGCCTGCGGGCTTCGCGATGGCGATGCCGGCAGGGACGTCCGTGTCGTCCGCGCCGGCGATCCCCGGGATCCCGATGAGCACGACGAGCGCCAGCAGCGCAAAGACCATCGCGAGGCGTTCGATCGTCATCGAAAGGACTCTGGTCCATGGCGCCCGTGCTGTCAACAAGGCCACCGGCGTCACAGGCACGGGACCGGGCTTATCTTCTCGAGGAGGCTCATCTGCACGCTGACCGGGTGGTTCTTTTTCATGGAGTCGAGCAGGTTGTCCACGAGGACCTCAGTGCGCTCGTCCACGAACCTGGCCACGATCGAGCCGCGGACCTTGCTGTAGGGGATCCACTTCTCATTGCGCGAGGCCAGAAGCACGACGACGTGCCACCCTGCGGAGCTCGGCAGCGGCTGGCCGGAGATGTCGCCCGCATTCTTGAGCTTGAACGCCGCCAGGGCCACGTTCTCGGGCACCTCGTGCCCGCTCTCGCCCATCCCCTCCCGGTCGAACCACCCTGTCTTGCCTCCGGTTTCACCGGCCTCGGGGTCGATGGAGACGGTTCTGGCCATCTTGACGATCTCCGAGAGCTTGGGCTTTGCGTCCCTGATGCCGTCCAGGATCTTCTGGGCGTTCTTCTTGCCCTTGACGAGGATCTGCACGACCCTGCGCTGATCCGGGTGGATCATGTACTTCTTGGGGTTGGCCTTGTAGTGCTTCTTGTAGGACTCCTCGCCGATCTCGCTCTCGGCCTGCTTCTTCATGTCCTTGCGGATCATGTCCGCCAGCTCGCGTTTCCTGAGCAGATCTCCCACCTGGGTGCTCTCGTAGCCCTTGCGTGTGGCCACCAGGGCCAGGAGCTCCTGGTCGATGAGCTCGTGCACGATGTCCTTGCGCATCTCGATGGTGACGATCCTGGGCTTGGTGGAGTCCAGCGTGTAGGCGTGGAACAGCGCCGTGAAGTCCTTGACCTCGACCTCTATCTCCCCTGCCCTGCCGAGCACCATGTCGTAGTCCTTGGCGGTTGCCGGGAAGCACGGCGCCTTGCCCTTTGTGCCCATGCCGAGATCCCCGGGAGCCCAGAGCCTCTCCGGAGGCAGGGCCGTGTCCATGGCCGCGTCCTCGGACAGGTCATCCGTGGCAGGCTCGTCCTGCCGGAAGCCCGCCTGGCTGAGTGCGGATGCAGCATCCGGCGCCGCCTCTCCGTCGAGGCCGCAGCCGCACAGCGCACACGCCAGCACGACCGCCGTGCCGGGCCGGCTCGCCAGCATCTTCTGCACGTCGTCGAGACTACGCAACAGCGGGGTCATCTTCAAGGACCGTTCGATCAGGGCTCCTCCGCGATGCAGTGGCGCGCTTCGAGGATGCAGGCGTCGATGTCGTGCATCCCCGCGAGCCCGAGCTTGCGCCGGGACCTGGACGTGTCCACCATGCACGGGTACATGAGGTAGTCGACCTGCGCCTGGCGCAGGCCCACGGCCCGAAGCTGGCTCGACAGCCCGATGACCGTGCGCAGCACGCGCGACGGCAGGCGCAAAGGGCTTCTGTCGAGGTCCTCGACCACCCTCGTGAGAGGCAGCTGGCCCGGCCCTGCCACGTTGAAGATGCCGCTCACACCGGGTGCCAGCGCCCGCTCGATGGCCGTGACGAGGTCCAGCTCGTGCACGAGCTGGACCATGGGATCGAAGCCCATCGCCAGCAGGGGCCGTTTGATGCGCGCGTACTCCATGACTCCGTTTCGCACCGTGCCCACGATGTGCGTGGGCCTGAGGATCACGGTCTCGCACTGCGGGTTGCGCCAGAAGTACGACTGGGCCGCCATGTCCACCTCGATGAGATCCCTGAGCTCGGGATCTCGGGCGCCTCCCATGAGCGTGGTGTCCTCGGTGATGAACTGCGGGTTGTCCGGGTGCGGCCCGTACACCGCTGCCGTGCTCATGAGCACGAGCTTGGGGATGCGGTACGTGCGGATGTACTGGAGGATCGAGCTGAAGACCTCGACGTTCCAGGAGTGGCGCTCGGCGCTCGATCGGCGGGGGTCGTGCATGATCCCCAGGTGCACCACGGCGCGCACGCCCGAGGTGCGGAAGATGTCCCGGCTCTTGCGCCTGCGGATGTCGATGTCGTGGTGCACGACGTCCGCCGGCAAAAGCGTGCCGGGCCGGCGGTCGATGCTGATGACCTTCTCGATGCGGTGGAGCCTGCGCACGAGCTGCAGCCCCAGCCGTCCGCACGCGCCCGTGACGAGCACGCCCTCGGCCTCGACGGCCTGGCGCCTGGCACGGGTCCGGCTCCGGGGTCGCTTCTCGCTTTTCGCCCCGCCGTCCGCCTGGCGCTCCCGGGACGTCACCAGAACACGTGCCTGCGCGAGGCAAGCCCCTTCTCGAGCATCCTCTGGATGGTGTGCCTGACCACCCACACCTTTTCGCCGATGATCTGGTCCTCGTCGTCCGGATCCCCCTCGAACATCATGGGCTCGCCGATGGTGATCCTGTACTTGCTGGGCAGGGGCAAGGGCCCGATGAAAGGCAGCAGGGCCTGCAGCGGGACCGGCGCGTGCGGGATGCCCAGCTTGCGGGCCAGGTACTTGAAGTCCCACACGGCCGGGTACTGCTCCTCGGCGCCCACCACGGACACCGGCACGATGGGGCATCCGTGGGCCAGCGCGAGGCGCATGAAGCCCAGCCCGAACTCGTCGAGCTGGTACGCCTTCTGGAACGTCTTCTGGATGCCCTTCATCCCCTCGGGGAACACGAGCAGGAGCTCGCCGTTGTCGAGCAGCAGGTCCGAGTTCTCCGGACGGCCCACGACCTGACCCACCCTGGAGAGGAACACGCTCACCCAGGGCAGGCCGGAGGCCCACTTGTCGTACATGGACCTGACGAGCCGGGGCTCGGGCGCGTCGAGGATGAGCCCCGTGCCTATCATCACCCCGTCGATGGGAAGCTGGCCCGAGTGGTTGGCCACGAGGAGCCCCGCACCGGACGGCACGTTCTCGAGGCCCTTCATCTCGACCCTGAAGTAGGAGCGGTACGCGATGCCGGTCACGAGAAGGACGTACTCCGCGAAGTCGAAGTCGAACCCGAAGGGATCTCCCCCCTGGGCGTCGTAGTGCTCCCTGATGACCTGGGCACGCCTCTCGAAGTCCGGTGCGAGCGTCCTTCTGAGCCTGTCGATGGTGGCGCGCGGGAACGGGAGGTCGATCACTGTGGCGTCGTGGGAGCTGCGGGACAGTCGAGGCACTCGTGATCCTTGTAGTCGATGAGCCCCATGGAGTCCTGGAAGCCGTGCGACGAGAACGTCATGAACCAGCCGTCGATCTTGTACTTGTGCCCCATCTGCCAGTCCCACACGCACGGCGGAAGCTCCACGCCTTCGGCGAGCTCCGTCACCTTGCCGGCCAGCGCGTCCTCCTTGCACTTCTCGATCTGCTGGAAGCCCTCGGCGTACCCCACGACGGTCATGCGGTACAGCTTGTCCTTCTCGTCCATCGTGTCGGCGATCCACAGGTGCGGCATCTTCGCGGGAGGACAGGTCTTGCCCTCCTGGCAGATCGGCTTCTCGTACATGGCCACCACGTAGCCTGTCACGCGGATGCGCTGGCCCATGGTCTCCTTCTTCTTCTTGCGCAGGCCCGTGATGGAGTAGCTGCCGTCCGTGAAGGTGATGGGCACCTGCGGGACCTTGATGGTGGGAACTGCCGGCAGGTTCGGCACGAACCCGCTCGGCTTTTCTTCCTTGGGTGCCGGCGCTCCTGTGGGATTGCACCCTAATACCAGCGCGGCAACGGACACGGAAAGTGCGTAAGCCCCGGCTCTGTGCATCTCGAGAACCTCCCCGCTCGTGAAGATTGGCAATTTGTACCGCGATGGCCCCGAAAACTCAAGGACATAGCTCGGCCTCGGGCGAGGTGGTATAGTCTTTCCCGGCATGCGCCCGACGTCCGCCAGCCTCGTCAGGACCACCGTATCGCTTCTCGTGTGCGCGTCCGTCGCTGGCTGCCCCGTGGAGGGCAAGCGAAAAAAGCGCGTCGAGCGCGACGCGGGCACGGGCAAGGGGCTCGTCGCGAAGGCCTGCGCCTGCCCGCCTCTTTCCCGCGACGCCGGAGAGCTCGCCGAGGTCACGGCCGAGCTCGCGGCGGGCGATCCGGTCACGGGTGGAACCCTGCGGATCCATGCGGAGGTCGACCCCCCGAGCCTCAACCCCGTGCTCCGCCCCGATGCGTGGATCGTGCGTATCGCGCTTCACGACGTGCTCGAGACCCTGGTCGTCCGTGAAGCAGGCACGGGCCGGTTCGAGGGCCAGCTCGCCAGGTCGTGGACCACGAACGAGGATGGCACCCTGTGGACCTTCGAGCTGAAAAAGGACGTGCGCTGGCACGACGGCAAGCCGTTCGGGCCCAGGGACGTGATCCACACCCTGGACATGGTCATGGCACCCGACTCCACGGCCGTGAGCGTCAAGGCCAGCCTGGAGGAGATCGCGCACTGGGAGGCCCGAGGCGAGGACGAGGTCGTGCTCACGCTGTCGAGGCCGAGCTCCCTTTTCCTGCAGCACCTCGAGGGTCTCCCCATCCTGCCCAGGCACCTCTACGTGGAGTCCGGCATCACCGACCACCCGGCCAACCGCGCGCCGGTCGGCACGGGGCCCTTCAGGTTCTCGGCCTGGATCGAGGGCAAGGAGATCGTGCTGGCCCGCAACGACGGCTACCATGGCCGAAAGGCCCTCCTGGACGAGGTCCGCTACGTGATCGTCAAGGACAGGAACGTGGCCTTCCAGATGCTGCGCCGCGGCGACATCGACCTCATGCCGCGCATCAACGTGGACCAGCTCGCCGAGTACGAGAACGACGCCTCACTGAA
>JBFYZU010000242.1:0-10220 GCA_041309365.1 Myxococcota bacterium | reverse complement strand
TGTCGAAGCTGTCTTCCTCCATCCCCATGATCTCCGAGATGCTCAAGAAGCAGGGGATCGCCACGGGTGCCTTCATCGCCAACGGCTACGTGTCCGGCAAGTTCGGATTCGAGCGGGGGTGGGACGAGTACACGAACTACATCCGCGAGAGCAAGGCGACCAGCGCCCAGCATGTGTTCGGCGACGCGGCAGCCTGGATCGAGGCCAACAAGGACAGGCGCTTCTATGCCTACGTGCATACCATCGACCCGCACGTGCCCTACTCCCCTCCGGACGAGTTCCTCCAGATGTACGACAAGGAGCCCTACTCGGGACCCATCGTGCCGCGCCAGACCCACCTGCAGCTCGAGGACATCAAGAAGGACAAGATCGTGCTCTCCGACCGTGACAAGGAGCGCATCGTGGCGCTCTACGACGGGGAGATCTCGTATCACGACAAGTGGTTCGGGGGCTTTTTGCAGAAGCTCTCGGATCTGGGCCTCATCGAGGACACCATGATCATCGTGGTGTCCGATCACGGCGAGGAGTTCTGGGACCACGGAGGCGTGGGCCACGGCCACCAGATCCACCAGGAGCTCATCCACGTGCCGTTCGTGGTCATGTGGAAGGGCACCATCCCGCCGGAGCAACGCATCGGGGACAACCACGACCACAGCTGCCTGGTGCCCACCATCTTCGACGCGCTGCAGATCTCCACACCCTCGCACCTCGAGGGGCGCTCCATCCTGCCCAGGGCCATGGGCAGGCACGAGGACGGTCCGCACGCAGGGTTCTCCACCCACCAGGGCGACCGCGAGGCCGCCTGGTCGGGCCGGCACAAGCTCATCAAGCTGGGTCCGGTGAACACGTTCCTCTACGACGTCGTGGACGACCCGGGCTGCAAGAAGGATCTGGACAAGGACCTGCCCATCACTCTCACCTACATGCAGGCCATGCTGGGGCAGTTTCTGGGGGCGCCATCGAAGAGCGACTGGCGTTCGAGCACGCTTGGCGAGAAGTCCGCCCTGGAGATCGAGGACGAGAAGGTGGAGATGGACGAGGAGCTCGAGCAGCAGCTCAAGGCACTCGGTTACGTCCAGTGAACGGGAGGCCGCCGGTCCCGGCAGGATCCTCTTGACGCCAGACTCGATTCACCCCACCGATGAGGCCCGCCTGATCCCATCGAGGATCTCGCCGCGAACGATGAGCGAGCAGGGGGGGAAGTCCGTCCAGTAGCAGGTGATCTGCGCCGAGCCGAGCAGCGTCCCATGAGTCGCATCCTCCTCGACGAATACCTCGACGGGTTCTTCGATCCTGTCCACGGGCGTGTCCGCGAGCACCAGCGTGTTCATCGCCGCATCCGCATCCGGGGCTTTCTGGTTGCAGCTTGCGAACCCCGGGAGCGCGACCATGACCGATGACGCAAGACGTGCCCTCACGGTGCGCCTCTCGTGGCGAGGAGCCTCGCGTGCTCTACCTTGATGCACTTGCTCATGACGACCGAAAGCCCTGCGTCACGGGCCCTGTCCGCGGATTCGTTGTGGGCCAGGCCGAGCTGCATCCAGACGACCTTTGCCCTCACGGCGATGGCCTGGTCCACCAGGCCCGGGATGAACTCGACCTTGCGGAAGATGTCCACGATGTCCACCTCGAAGGGGATGGAGGCCAGATCCGGGTAGGACCTCTGTCCGAGGATCTCCTCCTCGGCAGGGTTGACCGGGACGACCCGGTAGCCGTTCTCGATGAGATATCGCGCCACGATGTTGCTGTCCCTGTCCTTTTTCGGGCTCAGCCCGACGATGGCCACCACCTCGTACTTCTCGAGGATCTGGACGACTTCCTCGTCGGGTGCATTCGTTGCCGGGAACTCGCAGGTCTCTTTGGTCATGGTATTGCTCCTGGGTGTCATGGCAATCTTCGGTCCGGGCGGCCCTCTCGTCAAGCACGTGCTTGACGACCCGGGCACCGGTACGATCGAGAGAGATGGATGCCCGATAGGTTCGAGATGATCGGTTCTCGTGGCCTCGTGCTCGCGGCCGAGGCGCATCGCCCGGCCGGCTGGCGGCCCGGAGGGCCAGCCGTGATCCTGTGCCACGGTATGCTCTCCCACAAGGGATCCGCCAAGCACGTCTCCATTGCCGAGGCCGCTGCAGGCCTCGGCCTCCTCGCCGTACGCTTCGATTTTGCGGGCAGGGGGGACTCCGGCGGCGCCCTCGCGGATCTCACCATCTCGGGGCAGGTGATGGACCTTTCATGCGTCGTGTCGCGGGTGAAGGACATGGGGGCCGGCCGGCTGAGCCTCGTGGGCGCGAGCCTCGGCGGTACCGTGTCGGTGCTCTACGCGGGCCGGCAGGGAGGCGTCGAGTGTGTCGCAGCCATGGCTGCCGTGAGCAGGCCCGCCGGGCTGTTCGTGGATTTGCTGGGTGCCGGACAGGTGGATCGGTGGAAGCGAACGGGAGTGCTCGACACAGGAGAGGGACCTCTGGGGTGGGGATTCGCAGAGGACGCCCGCCAGCAGGATGTGCTGGGAGCGGCCTCGATGCTTCGATGCCCGGCGCTGTTCGTCCACGGGTCTCTCGACTCGACCGTGCCGTGGCAGAGCTCTTGCGATCTGGCCTCGGCCGCAGGATCGCTCGCGCGCGTACAGATCGTCGAGGGTGCCGATCACAGGTTCAGCGAGCCCGTCCACCTTTCTGCCCTGCGCACCCTGATCGTCGACTTTCTCTCCCGGCACTCGGGCGTCGAGCGAGCCGGGGGGAAATGAGTACTCATCCGGGCTTCCTGCGGCAAGGCGTGGGCCGTGCGACCGGTGCTGCCAAAAGCGGGTCCTCGGGCCATGAGTGCCTCGGGTAGCGGGCCCGAAGCTCCTTGCGCACCTGCGGATACACCGTCGACCAGAACGACGGCAGGTCCTGGGTGACCTGCTGGGGCCGCATGTTCGGCGCCAGCAGATGGAGCATGACCAACACGCGGCCGGCTCCCACCGATGGAGTGTCCCTGGCCCCGAACATCTCCTGGATCCGGACGGCCAGCACGGGCGGACCGTTGCCCTGGTAGTCGACAGCCAGCATGCTGCCGCTCGGGACCCTGATGCGCTCTGGCGCGTACGTTTCGAGGGTTCGCACGAGATCGGGGCCCAGAAAGGCGACCAGCGTCCTGACGAAGGCTTCTCCCCCGATCTCTGCGAACGATGAGCGTCCTTTGCAGATCGCGGGCAGCATGCCCGCGATGGCTTCCTCGTCCAGAGGAGGCATGCCGAGTTCCGGCATGACCGAAGAGAGAAACCTCGCTCTCGCCAGGAAACCCGCCACCCGGGGCTTTGCAAGCCCCAGGGCCCGGGCGAGATCCGTTGCAGCCGCCTCTGCCAGCACGGCCTCCACCTCTTCATCGTCGACAGCCGCGGCGGGCCGCTCCTCGATCACCAGATCCAGAAACGAGGTGACCTGGTGTGCCACGACCCTGCGGGCCACGGGATCGAACTTCACCTGCGTTCTCGTGGCGATGCCCTGTACGGGAAGCATCTCGGGATCGGCCGCGGATGCCTGCTCTACCGTCATCTCGGACCGGCGCCTCCGTGGGTCCGGTGCCACATCGACGCACACGAACAGCTCGTCGTCGATCACGGCGCTGTGGTCCGCCAGCCGGACTCCGCATTCTCCCACCATGATCCCCCGGGGAGAGTGCGGCTCGCGCCGGCGCGCCACTCGATCCGGAAAAGCGCACACGATGGCTTCGAGAAGCGCCTCCTCGCGGTGGGCGGATGGTCCACGCGACTCTCCAGGCCGGGTGCCGGCCAGCACCGAGAGCCTCTTCACGGCGCGGTCCACTCGAAGCGCGCAGGGGTCGCGAGAGATCAGTCCCCGCTCGAGCTCGTCCAGCCTGTCCAGAAGGTCGGATCGCGAGCGTCTGCCCCGATCTTTGTGGCTGCGTGGTGGATCGCGCTCCGCGAGCAGGGCGGCGAGCGCGACGGCATCGGCACCGACTCCGAGGGCAAGGCCCCGGACCACGAGCCTCGCGAGCCGCGGGTGCAGAGGCAGCCTGGACATGGCGAGGCCTACGGGGGTGAGCGAGCCGTCCTCGACGGCGCCCAGTAGAGAGAGCGTACGCAGGGCCCTCTCGATGGAGTTTGCGCCTGGGTGCTCGAACCAACCGAAGGTGCACGGGTCCTTGCCCCATGCCAGCACGTCCATGATCGCAGCGGTGACGTCCGCTCGGCGGATCTCCGGCTCATCGGCCTCTCGCATCAGAGCGTGCTCCGCTTCGGTGTACAGCCTCAGGCAGAGACCCGGCCCTGTGCGCCCTGCGCGTCCAGCGCGCTGCGTGGCGGACGCGCGGCTCACCCGGCCCGTCTCGAGCCTGTCGAGCCCCACCCTCGGGTCGTACCTCATCGTTCGAACGAGCCCCGAGTCCACGATGGCCGTGACCCCTTCGACGGTGATGGAGGTCTCTGCCACGTTGGTCGCCAGCACGACCTTTCGTCCGCCGGACGGATCGAGCACCGCATCCTGTTCGGTCGGCAAGAGATCGCCGTACAGGGGGAGAATCCTCGCGTCAGGACGTTTCATCGCCTCGAGCCTCTCGAGCGCGGTGCGGATCTCCGTCACGCCGGGGAAGAAGGCGAGCACGTGCCCCTCGGTCCGCTCGAGTGCGGACACCACGGCGTCGCTCGCGGCGTCGGCGAGAGATCCGGTCCGTGACCTCGCGAGGTGCGTGATGGTCACAGGGAAGAGACGTCCGTCGCAACGGACCACGGGGCAACCGCCGAGGAAATGCGCAACGGGCCCGGGGTCCATGGTGGCGGACATGACCACGATGCCGAGGTCCGGTCTCGCCGTGACCTGAACGTGCCTCGCCATGGCCAGAGACAGGTCGGCCTGGATGGAGCGCTCGTGGAACTCGTCGACGATGACCGTGCTCACGTCCTCGATGAGGGGATCGTCCTCGAACATGCGCACGAGGATGCCCTCTGTCGCCACGATGAGGCGCGTGTCGGCCGACGCCACGCGGTCCATGCGTACCTGGTAGCCCACGAGGCCGCCCAGCGTGGTCTTCACCTTTGAAGCGATGCGCCGGGCCGCTGCCCTGGCCGCCACGCGGCGAGGCTCGAGCAAGACCACGCGCCCCGCGCCTCCCGCGTGCTCCATCAGGTATGGCGCGACACGTGTGGTCTTGCCGGACCCCGGGGGCGCAACGACCACGACCGCGCCGTACCTCACGAGCGCGTCTTGCACCTCGGCGAGGTGCAGGTCCATGGGAAGCGACGTGTCCAAGCCTCTGGGGTATGATATAAACGGCCTCGATGGACGGATACAAGCAGCTCGCACGACGATGGCAGGTGGGCCGCTCATGAGCACCAGGACGATGAGGCGTGCGACCACAAGCGAGGAGCAGAGCAAGGAGGAGATGAGGATCGAGGATCCCGACTTCCTCCTGTCGTTCTTCGGGCCCGACAGATCCCTGCTCGACATCATGGAGGATCACCTGGAGGTGGCCATCGGGCTGCGTGGAAACCTCGTGCTCATCAAGGGGTCGAAGGAAGGCGTCCGCCGCGCCAGGGACATCATCACGCAGTTCGGCGCCACGGCTCGCACGGGGCTGGATGCCAGGCGCGAGGACGTGGAGCGGCTGCTGCGGTCGGCCCTGGCAGACCCGGGAACCGACGTGGGAGACGTGGCCGGCGACGTCGTGTTCTCCGCGCCCGGCAAGAGGCTGATCGCGCCTCGCTCGCCCGCGCAGAAGCACTACGTGGACGCCATCCGCACCCACGACATCGTGTTTGCAATCGGTCCTGCGGGGACGGGCAAGACCTACCTCGCCATGGCCATGGCCGTGGCGGCCCTCAAGCGCAGGCAGGTGAGGCGCATCGTGCTCACCCGGCCCGCGGTGGAGGCGGGCGAGAAGCTGGGTTACCTGCCCGGGGACATCTTCGAGAAGGTCAACCCGTACCTCAGGCCTCTCTACGATGCCCTCGACGACATGATGGATGTGGACCGCAGCCGGGCGCTCATCGGCAAGGGAGTCATCGAGGTCGCGCCGCTGGCCTTCATGCGTGGGCGAACACTCAACGGATCGTTCGTGATACTGGACGAGGCCCAGAACACGACGGTCTCGCAGATGAAGATGTTCCTCACGCGGCTCGGCTTCGATTCCAGGGCCGTCATCACCGGCGACGTGACCCAGGTGGACCTCGAACGGGGCCAGGTCTCCGGGCTCGTGGACGCTGGTGCCCTCCTGCGCCGGATCCCCGGCATCGCGCACTGCGCATTCACGAGCGAGGACGTCGTGCGCCATCCTCTCGTGCAGAGGATCATCGAGGCCTACGAGGAACGCCAGAAGGCCTGACACGATCGTCACGGATGAACGTCATGGTCGAGGCCTCCTTCATCCGGACGAGGATCGTGCATCGGACCTTGAAAGACGCTTGTCCACCATGGCCCGGACCTGCTCGTTGCCCCCGGGTGAGAAGAACACCAGATCGTAGGTCGGGAGATTCTCGTCGAGAGGTCTCCGGTAGTGGATCGCGAGATCGCCGTCCTGCCACACCATCACCTGTACCGCGACATCCGTATCCGATTCGAGGTCGTGGACCACGGCCTCGCCTTGGTGCTGCGGCGCACCGAAGGTCTCTTCGAGGCGCTTCTCCATCACGGCCGGGGACAGGGCCTCGTCGCCTGGCTCGACCAGGTCCACCGGGTCGACGAAGTACACGGGCTGGAAGGCGAAAAGGCGGTTGCGGAAGAACCAGAGACGCAAGCCGTAGACCGATCTCAGGCTGGAGTCCTGCCCGGTAGTTTCGTAGGCCACCACCATCGGGCAGAATGCGGACTGTTCCACGAGCCGCAGATCGAGCCCACCGGCATCGAGCACGGGGAAGGCTTCCTGGCGCGAGGGGGTCAGTGCAAAACCCAGGATGAACAGGGCGTCCTTGACCTCGTTCTCCCTCATCATCACCCCAAGACCGTTCCAGTCCCGCTTGGGCAGACGGAAGGGGACATCGCCTGGAGGCTGGTCCGCGAGGCTCGTGTCGGGCCATGCGTCCGTGGCAGCGTCCGTGGCCAAAACGCCGGAAGAGCAGCGCCCGCATCCCGCGGCAAGAGCGAGAGCCGTCGCGATCATCACGTGTGTCCACCTCGCGGCCATGCGACACGATAGTATCACGTGATTGCGGTGATTGTTCCCGGGGATTGACGGATCCCCGGCGCCGGCGGTACTGATACCCTCTCGAGGAGGTCAGGAAGGATGAGATCACCCACGAAGGCCGGATCGATCGCTTTCGCCCTGTGCTTGCTGGTGCTGGTCATCGCGGGCTGCGAGCAGACCAGGCCCATTCCGAGGTACGAGCCGCTGCTCACCCTGGCCGCGAACCAGCCACGGCAGGCAGAGGCCTACCGGCCGGCATGGGCCGGACCGAGGCCGGCCATGCCTGCCACGGCCAGGGGCGGTGGTTGAGGATCGAAGGCCAGGGCCCCGGTCGGGGTCCAGGTGGACGTTCCCATGAAGAAGCCGGTTGACCTGCCGACAGGGATCAAGCCCGGCACACCGGTCAAGGATGTCCCCGTGGTCGTCAGGAAGATCGACTGACGCCCACACGGGAGATGCCGACCACGAGGCAAGACGCTCCGTGCCGGAAAACGACGATCACCTCGATCCACGTGATACGATCCGGGACGCCCGTGTCACATGCCCGAGCAGTTCTCGATGAGCATGCGACCGTTGCGGACGGAGATGGGGACCGGAGTGCCGCCGCTCGACGTGTTCGTGGGTACGTTGGCGCAGTCGAAGTATATCTCGACGGAGTGCTTGGGCTCTCCTCGCTGGACCTGGACGTTGCACGTGCCGTCCGTCCCGCCGCAGCAGGGGATGTCGTCGGCCAGGTTGTTCTCGTAGGTGATCTCCACCGACGTGCAGCTCACGCAGCCCCCCGCGCCATCCGTCCAGCGCAGCTCGTCGAAGACGACGGCATCCGTGTTGTCCTGCTCGGACACCTGCACGAGGATCTGGAGCTGGCCGTCGCGCTCGACCGCCGTGCAGAACCCACGGTAGTCGGAGCTGTGCGTGTTGGCCAACTCGCCAACCATGGTGACGGTGTTGGTGTTCCCCATGTACACCACGTCGTACTGGGCCTGCACGTAGGGCGGCTTGGATTCGTCCGCACACGCGGCGGTCATGGCGGGGACCAGCATCGCAACAAGCGCCACGAGACCATGTGTCGTCCTTGTCATGGTTCAGCTCCTTCGAATGCGGATGTTATACAAATACGCTATCCCTGGCCAGTTTCAAGTGATGCCCTGCAAGACCCCAGTATCAGCTCGTGCAGGACCAGGACGGCAGGCTCGATCTCCTCGTTTCTGGCCAGGAAGGCCACGTTGATCGCAAGGGAGCTCCGGGAGACCATGAGAGGCTTGACTCCTCTCGCCTCCACGGCGCCGAAGATGCGCCCGGTGACACGTGGCTGGCCCCTGAGCTCCTCCCCGACCACGCAGATGATGGCCAGGCCCGATTGGATCTCGACGTCGCCGAGCTTGCGCAAATCGTCCATGGCCGCATCGAGCACCTGACAGGAGGTGTCGCGATCCGTGACCATGGACACGCTGGCCTCGGAGGTCGTGGCCATGTGGATGCCTATTTCGTGCCCCTCGAGGACCGAGAAGGCCCTCGCGAGCATCTCCACGGCGCTCATGAGCCTGGGCGACGCCATGCCGATGAGGCACACGTTCTCCTTGTAGACCACCGATTTTGCCATGAGGTCGCCCATCACGGGCCTGGCCACGATGGTCGTGCCAGGATCCGATGGCTGGCCCGTGTTCAGGACCCTGACGGGCACACCCTTGCGAATGGCCGGCACGAGCGTGGACGGGTGGAGCACCTCGGCGCCGTAGTACGCCAGCTCGCTGGCCTCGTTGAAGGACAGAAGGGGCAGGCTTCTGGCCCTCGGATCCAGTGAGGGGTCGCAGGTCATGACGCCGTTGACGTCGGTCCAGATCTGGATCTCCTCGGCATCGAGCGCCGCTCCGATGATGGATGCCGAGAAGTCCGAGCCGCTCCTGCCCAGCGTGGTGATGTTGCCCCGCTCGTCCTTCCCCAGAAATCCCGTGATGACCGGTACGAGCCCGAGCTTCCCGATCTCGTGGCAGATGCGGTCGTCGATGCCGGGCAAAGGCGCGGCGCAGCCGTGTCTGGAAGTCGTGACGAGCCCCACGTCCCATGCGTTCACCGCAGTGGCCGGCACCCCCTCGGCTCCGAGCGCCGCCGCGAACATGCGCGAGGACATCCGCTCGCCGAAGCTCATGACGTGATCGAGGGTCCTGGGAGTGAGCTCCCCAAGCAGGCAGACGCCGTGCAGGAGCTGGGAGAGCTGGTTCAGGAGAGGATTGACCACCCGGTGGTCCACCTCGAGCTCGTCCGCGAGACCAAGATGGTATTGCTCCACCTCCGTGGTGTCCACCGTGCCCGCGAGCGCCGAGCGGGCGGCTCCCAGGAGGGCGTCGGTCGTCTTCCCGTGTGCCGACACGACCACGACGGGGTTGCGGGGAAGCTCGCGCTTCACGAGATCGATGGCACCTCTCACCCTGAGGGGCGTTCCCAACGAGCTCCCCCCGAACTTCATCACGATCATCTCGGGCTCCTCGCGTGCCCCGGCGGCCTGCTGGGCCTCGTGGGCGGTCTCACGTTCAGCATGTGGAAACCTGTGCAGCTCTCGAGGCCCGGCAACAGCTCCACCGGCCTGGAAAGGAAGAACCTCCCCGCCCGGATCCAGTCCCTGAGCTCGCCGGCGATCTCGCGGGCCTTGCTGTAGCTCGACAGCCCCGCGGTGCGGATCCGGCGTCCGTTCAGCTCTATCGTTCCGCTTCGCAGCTGGGCGTACGAGACGTGACCGAGCACGTGTCCCGTGGCCTCGGGGTAGTCCGTGCCGTAGTCGATGACCGGGGCCATGATGTCCGCATCCGTCACCGCAGTGAAGCGGGCCATCTCCTCGTCGAGGATGGGGATGGGTACACCGATGCCCACGGCCAGCGAGACGCCGTAACCGGTGACGGAGACCGCCCTGAGGTAGTCCGGCCTCATGCCCTTGAGATCGCCTGTCACGGCCATGGTCCCGGCGCCGCCCATGGGCACCCCCCCCGCCGTACGTGCCCCTGTCGGGTCGTGCTGTGTCCCGGCCCAGTACACATACCCCACGCCGCCGCCCAGCAGGATGCGCGTGCCGATGCCTATCGTCCGGTAGCATGGATCGTTCAGCA
>JBFYZU010000241.1:0-8846 GCA_041309365.1 Myxococcota bacterium | reverse complement strand
CTGGTCATCGCGCCGTACCTGGGCGTCTCGCCCGACGTGATCTTCTACTCGTCCCTGGCGACCGCGGGCATGCCGTTCGTTCTGCTCGTGGGCGCGGCCCCGAACGCCATCGCCTACGACTCCAAGCAGTTCACGAGCGGCCAGTTCTTCGTCACCGGCCTTCTCGGGAGCGTCATCCTGCTCGCTGTCCTGGCCCTGTTCGTGGGAGTGATCTGGCCCGCCATGGGCATGCCCATCACCGTCCCCGTGCCCGCACCCGCACCGTGACCTGTAACCTGTCCATCCTCAGAATGCGTCGGCCGAGGGGAAGTTCCCGGGTACACTTCGCAAGTGCCCCATTCTGCAGGGCCGATGGATCCCGAGGAGGGACAGGGGATCGCAACCCCTGGGGTTGACATCATGATGTCAGATATATGATGGCGGTATGCAGCTACGAAGCCTCGCGGCCGGATGCCACCTCAACCAGGCGTCAGAACCGCTTGGCGGCCAACTGCGGTTTTCACCGGATAGCCGCGGATCTTGAAAGCCGTCGACAGGGCTTTGCTGGGGAGCAGGATCGGGTTCCGTGGGGCCGAGAATTACAGGGAGCAGACCATGCGAGGGCGGCTATACTGGTGTCTTCGATATGAGCGGGAACTGCTCGGAGTGGCTTGCGGACTGTGCCGGTTTGGGGTACTCCATGCATGATGGCATACAGCTACTACGATGCTGAGCCCGACCTGATGCAATGTGGCGAGTTTGCTAGTGACATTCCCGAGAGGGAAGCACTTCCCCTGGGATTTAGGTGCTGCTTGAGGCTGTGACGGGTGAAGAGGATGAGCTCAGTACGGGGTCTACTTCTTGTTGTGTTGGTCAGCACTGACTGCACCTCGTGTGGGGCCTGTACCCCGGTTAGCGATCCCTGGACCTATAACTACGCGAACGCCGACAATGATGTTTCGGTGAACGTTGAAGGCGATGGAGTCACGACCGGATGGCGTTTGTCCATGGTCGGAATGCCCAACACGAGTGACCCGACTTTCCTTGTATACATCCAGCGGGACGATTGCCCCCCCGAACTTGAAATGCATCGTGGTCAGATCTTCATCCAGGGACACGAACCACCGGAAGGTGGTGGCGTGGACATCGTGGACTTCAGTTACGAGACGTTCGATGAGTGTACGGCCGAGTATTGTACGGACTGTGCATTCGTCCCTACCGAGGTCGAGATATCTGGCGATTGGAACGTCAGTGCGAACGGCGAACGACTTCGTGTCAGCTTTGAGAATTACAGGATAGAAATATACGACGAGCCAGCTTCTGGCGAGGTTGTACTCCATACCATCACACTCGATGGTGTCTACATCGCCTATGATGTCTAACTGGCCTCCATGACGCCATCCGAAAATGGGCTCCCGTTATCTGGAGTCACCCGTGATCTCTGCGAAAACCCGAGTCATGACAAGGTGCTGGAAGACGGTGCGATCGAAGAGAAGTGATGACTTGCCGGTGGAGGCGTTAGCATGAAGCTGGCCGAGCTGAAGATACTCGTGCAGGAGGGGGAAGGCACGACACTCGAGTTCAAGGAGAGCTTTTCGGGTTCGTTCGCCCGCGAGCTGGTGGCCATGGCCAACACCGTCGGCGGCAGGATCCTCCTGGGAGTTCGCGACGATGGTTCGTTGGTCGGGGTGAAGGATTCGAACACCCTGCGTGCTCGCATCCAGGACATCGCCCGCAACTGCGATCCGCCGGTGAAAGTGCTCGTCGAGCCGGTCGGCGAGATTCTTGTCGTGAAGGTGCGGGAGAGTGACGCCAAGCCCGTGTAATGCAGCGAGGGGTTCTTCTGGCGGCAAGGGGCCGTGACGCAGAAGCTCACGCGCGCCGAGATCCGGGACTTCTTCCGGGCCGCGGGTGCGATCCGCTTCGACTACTCACCCTTCCCGCGCTTCCGCTACCCGGGTGATTTCGATCGAGACAAGTACAACGCCTGGCTTGAGCTGTCAGGCATCACCGGACGGCCGCACACCGAGGACGTGCTGGTCAACATCGAGGCGGCCGAGCGAGTTGCTGGCAAGCTCCTCTTCCGCAACGCCGGCGTGCTCTTCTTCGCCAAGAACGTCCGCCACTTCTTCAACCAAGCGTACATCACCTGCCTGCTCGCGAAGGGTACGGACAAGGTCAATATCCTCGACCGCAAGGATTTCGACGGCGGGATCGTCGCCGACATCGAAGACGTCCTCCGCTTCGTCGAACGGAACACACGGCTGGCCTACCGTATCGAGGGACTCAGGCGCGAGAACATCCCCGAGTATCCGATGAAGGCCCTCCGCGAAGCGATCACGAACGCGGTGATGCACCGCGACTGGTTCGTAGAGGGTGCCAATGTGTTCGTCGAGATCTACACCGACCGCATCGAAGTCGTGAGCCCCGGCGGTCTACCCAAGGGGATGACCCTTGCGGATCTCGGTCGCAAGAGCGTGCGCCTCAACGCGCTCATCGCCGACTTGCTCCATCGCATTGCTTTCATCGAGAAGGCCGGCACCGGAATCAAACGCATCCGCGACGAGTCGCGCAGAGGAGGCTATCCCGACCCCGCTTGGGAGGCGAACGGATTCGTCACTGCGATCTTCCGACCCAACCCCGACGTGCGGGCGGCTGCCGCGGCCCAGTCGGAGGCCGAGCCACAGACCCGGTCGGCGACCAAGTCAGGGGTGCAGTCGAGGGTGCAGTCGGGCCAGGTCTTGAGCGCACTGCTGGCGGCACCGTGCTCCGTGAGGGAGATAGCAAATGTGCTCGGTCTGAAGGCTCGGACAGGTTCATTACAGCGCAACGTGAGACACATGGGGGCTCTGAGCGAGAAGGGGGCGGTTCATGGCCGTGCTCAAGGCGATGCGCGGCATCTTCCGCGACAACAAGGCGATGATGGCCGAGCTCGACGAGCTCACCGTCACCGTCGCGAGGTCCAGGAAAGCCGCGGAGGAGGCTACATGAGGTAACGCCGCCATGGTCCTACAACTCGGTGGGGCGGCTCGCGGGCCGCCCCCACGCATATCCGGCATCGCCTCTTCGCCTCACTCCCGACCGATCTTCAGACCACCTGTGAAGACCGAGGAGCCGTGAGCCCGAGTCATCCCTCGCGGATCACATCATCCTGCCGCCAGTCCTCTTCGTCCGATGTTCGCCTTCCTTCCGGAATATGTGCCTCTTCCAGCTCTTCGCAAGGGCCTTGAGAGCGATATTCGCTCTCTTGAGGCTGGGGCTTCTCTTGCACGCGCGAGCGAGGCTCCATGGCCCCATCCCAAACTCGATGATCATGGCCTCGTAGAGTGGCCCCACCTGGGCGCTCCCCCCGGTCGGCGGCAACATCGCTCGCCGAATACGCGCTCTCCGCGACTTCCTCACAGCGTTGAGCATCGTGACCGTTGGATCGGCCTCCCCATCCGGCTTCGCGGGCACCAGGGCCGCGTCCACCTCGAAGAACTGAGAGAACCCCCTCTCATCCGCCATCAGCCACGACTCGATTTCGTGCACCGCCAACCTGAAACACATCCAAGGTGACGGTACAAAACCCGAGGGGGAGATGTTCTCCAGGAAAGCTCCGGCGCAAGGCGCGTCGGTGTCGAGGTCCCGCACGACCAGCCAGGGGGATCCTTGGGCCGCAGCGTTGTAGCGGTCAAGCTCCCTGTCCAGGTTGCCCTTCCCCGCACAGTCGATTTCGTGAGTTATTTCCAACCCGGCGCTGGCAGCCAGTTTTCGGATAACCGGAAGGTCGGTGTCTCCTTCGTAAACGACGATCAGGCTCACCTTCTGCTCCCTCCTGACATGGATAGCGAAAGCTGCTCGATGCGGTTCGGTTTCGTCATGCTCATGACGATGCGCTCAAGCGGCACGCCGGATCTGTACATCCCTATGAGCTCAGGCTGCGCGCTCCCCAAGCTGACATTCGTTTCGTACTCTGAGGGGAACAAGATGGCGATCTCTGACAAATCGATGCCGCGCCCCGTCAGCATTTCCGCAGAGTGCGTGCTCACGAAGATCTGGCGTTCGCTACGATCCGCCGCCTGCGCGAGCAATCTCGGAATCTGCCTTACAACTTCTTTGTGGAGAGAAAGCTCGGGCTCGTCAAGCAACAGCGGCGAAGCTCCCGCGTCGATGGCCCAGAGAAGCCCTATGAGCCTGAGCGTCCCATCCGAGAACTCCTGCTCGTTCTGCCAGCCACCCCTTCTGCGCCAGTGCTCGTACTTGGCCTCCAGGTGAGGTCTCCCGACATCGTCCCGAGTAACCTTGAGCTCCGAGAATCTCGGCACGGCGATTCTCAGGGATTTCTCTATCCTTGCCAGAGTGCTCCTTTGCCTTCCGTTCGGAAGCTTGGCGAGCTGATCTATGAAATCCGATCCGGGTGCGTCCTTCTTCGAGAACTCCTCGGCTCGCGCCGGGGTCCTCGCCACCTGGGGCACGACGTGAATGTGAACGACGCTGGCCAGTGCGTCGGCCAGGGGGCGAAACTTGGCATTCTGGCTTATCTGCTCGAGGTGGGTCTGTGTCAGCAGACGCTCGTCTTTCTTGTCCGCGGCGTTCGGCCGTGCGAGGACTGGTTGATCGCCATGGACCACAGTCTCCTGGGCGATTCGAAGAGGCTTCTTCCCCGTCTCACTTCCAGCGAGCTCCAGCGTGTATCGCCACCGCGCGCCTTCGACTTCCATCTCTACCTCTACGAGAACATTGCTGAGCATTCCTGCATGGAGGCTCCGCAGGTGTTTGAGTCCCCTCCTGTCTGCTATCGCCCGGATCAGGCTTCCTCCCGGCGCAGCGATATCGCGAAGAAAGCGTATGGCGTCGAGAAGGTTGGTCTTCCCGGAAGCGTTCGGGCCGACGACGAACAGCCTCTTCCCAAGAGGCAACTCAACCTTCTTGAAGTTGCGCCAGTTGTTGAGCGCGATGCGCGTCAGTTTGGCATTCATCGGCAGCCTCCCGTGCCCCGTGCGGATCGCCTTCAACCCCGGTCCACTTCAGTCATCGTGCCAGGCTTGTCCTCTGCGATCAACGCCGGACTCGCCCACAAACCGAGGCTTCGTGATACTGTCCCTGTCGCCATGTCCAAGTGCACTCGTTGTGGAGACGGAGGCGCCAAGCGCCCATGCCCACCTCTCGAGGGAACGCTCTGTCCTCGCTGCTGTGCGCAGCACCAGCGGCGCGAGATCCCTTGCCCTGGCGGCTGCACCTTCCTGCGGCACAACGGCGGCAAGGACGGGTACCAGACGGCGCTGCCCAAGATGCTCGACTTCGCCATGAAGGCCGAGATCAGGGTGCGTACGGCCTTCGCCAGGCTCGCGGGTCCCCAGAAGGTGCTCGGCGAATGGGAACAGCCGCTGGTCTTGGCCTACCTGGCCTACGGCTACGCCGATGCCAACGGCGATCGATCCATCGACGTCTTTCTCCGGGAGCACAGCCACACGTTGAAGGCCGCCGAGGTCGAAGCGCTCGAGTGTGCGTAGGACATTTGACCCGCCTTTTTCGCGATCCACTGATCTATCAGCGCCCCTCGAGGTCCGCCACAAGCCCTGTCGTTGTCCTGCGAACCCCGTCATTAGCCGTTAGCCAGCATACCACGGGTCTTCTCTGATGCAATCGATCCGTTCGCGGTCAGCCTGCGGGCTGACGATGCCCGTGCCCCACTGATGAACATCTGCGGTACAGGTAGAAGTGCTGGTCGTTGTCGTGGACGCGATCAGATCTGCAGGGCGACCTGGTCGTGCGGCTTCGGGATGGGGGGAGGTGGGGGCATGGGCGCGAGACCGGCGCGGGTCATGACCCTGCGTCAATGATACTGGTTCTCTCCCCCTCCGGGTAACACGCATGCACACCGTCGGTGCATTCTCCGGCGACCATCCCGGGCGATTCACCTCGCAAGCCGACCGATCGTCTCCTTTGCCCATTCCACGACCGTCGCGGCTGACCGCACGGCGTTCGAATACGCCCCCTCGCCCACGGCCTCCTCGCCGCGATCTTCGCCGGCTCGCTCGTGGGGGAGCTGGCTTTGCACGTCTTCATCCCCGACCTCGCGCAGATCTTCTTCGCCTACCTTGAACCCCTACGCCCCGCTGTATTTCACCATGATCCCCGTCATGGACCCCGAGCCCGTGCTCCGCGTGCACTGGTGGATCACGCCCGTCCTCGAGCTCGCGCTCTCGGCGCTTCTCGTCCTCGTCTTTGCCCTGCGCATCCGCACCATGCGCTGACCCTCTCGCTCCCGCCGGGGACGGTGCTCGCGCAAGACGACCGGATCAGAGGAGATCCACTCCCCTGTTGAGCGCCTCATCGAGCACGAAAGGCATGTTGTCCTTCATCGACTCCACTTCGGCCCGTGTGTACACGAACAGATCCACGGGGCGCTTCGATGAAGGAGCATAGTGGGGCTGGCGGTCCCTGAATGGGATGTCGGACCGGGTGACCACGAGAACGACGTCCAGATCGCTCCGGGGTCCGCCATGGCCGCGGGCGAACGAACCGAAGAGGATCGCCCGCTCGATCTCCGGGTGGCTCCGGCGCATCGAGCGCGCCAGCGCACACGCCTCTTCGATCACGGCACGCCTGTCAATCCATGTGATCCCGGCAGAAGGCAATTATCACCTCCGTGTGTGCGATGGCGGCCTCTGCCTCGTCGCGCGTGTAGTAGTCGGCCGGCGCGCCGGAATCGAAACCGTTGGGGTATCTGGGCTGTATATAGTGCTTATCAAGGACCTTCGCCCGGTTCACCATGGCCAATTCCGGCCGGCAGTCAGCGGGGAGGTTCTCGAGCAGGGTCGTGACGCTGTGCCCCCAAGGTTCCCCGCCCTGCCGGATCGCGAGAGCCTTGACCGCTTTCTCGGCAGCCTGCTGAGCGGCGAAGCACGCCCACTCGTAGTCGCCCTGCTCGCAGGAAAATCGCGCATGGGAAAGATCGTGCCCGGCCTGCTTCATCCAGTCATTGCTGCGCTCCGCCACTATCGGTACTCCCGGTTACCGGTCTCGAGTGTAACCGCCGCAAACGAAGGCTGCAATGTCTGTTTCGTTCCTAATCGCAGAATGTCAGGCGGTTGAAGTAGATCTCCTGGTCCGCGTCGCGGTCGCTCGTCCAGGAGTACCCGAGCTCCGATCCGGTCCACACCGCATCGCAGGCGAGGTCGTTGGCGGTGTTCACGTTGAGCTGGACCTCGCCGGCCTCCTTCGTTCCTCCCGCGGTGACGAAGGAGAAGTAGTTCTCCCAGTCTCCGTCGCGGTTATCGCTGTAGAAGATGCCGTAGCGGGTGCCCATCCAGATGAGGTCCCGGCACCACGTCGTGACGGCGTCGTCGGGCGTGATCCTGGTGTCCCCCACGACCTCGGAGCCCGTGGAAGACAGGATCGACATGTAGACCTCGTAGTTGACGTCGCGCGTGTCCGACCATGCGATGCCGTAGCGGCTGCCGGCCCACGCCATGAGGGGCGTGCTCGAGCTCGCCGAGTCGTTCGTCACCCTCGTCTGGGTGCCCGTCAGGCCCCCGGTGGGAGAGATCCGCCGGAAGTAGATCTCGTTGTTGCCGTCCCTGTCGTCCTGCCACGCCACGCCGTACTCGCTGCCCGTCCAGACCAGCGAGCAGGTGTACGCGTTGCTGGTGCCGGTCTCGACGAGCACGTCGCTCCCCACCTTGGCGCCGGCGCCGGATATCCGCGCGAGGTAGATGTCCTGGCTGCCAGAGGTCCGGCCGTCCTGCCAGCACACGGCGTACTCGCTCCCGGACCACGCGATGGACGGGCTCTGCGACACGCCGGAGGCGTTGCAGATCTGGACGTCCGACGTGAGCTTGGTGCCCGTGGCCGACACCCTGGCGAAGAAGATGTCCAGGGCGCCGCCGTTTCCGATGTCGTGCCAGACCATCCCGAACTCCGACCCCGACCAGGCCGCCTCCGGGATGCCGCTCGTGCCCGACTTGTTCGTGATCCTCACGTCCGAGCCCAGCTTCGCGCCGTCGCCGGACACCCTGGCGAAGTAGGCTTCCGGATTCGTCGTCCCGTGACGCGAGTCGGCCCACGTGACGCCGTACTGCGAGCCGCCCCATGCGATGCCGGATCCGCTGGACTGCTCCGTGGCGTTCGTGATCCTCACGTCCGATCCCGCGATCACCGGGCCGTCGGCGATGGTGTCGCAGTCGTTGTCGACCCAGTTGGCGCAGATCTCGGGCGCCCCGGGGTATGCGCTCGCGTCCGTGTCGTCACAGTCCGTGCCCGCTGCACAGACGTTGTCCATGTAGTCGTCGTCGTCGTCGTCCGCCATGCCGTCCACGGCGTCGCCGTCGCGGTCGTTGTCGATCGTGTCGCAGCTCGACTCCGCGGCGCCCGGGTGGACGCCGGCGGCCGTGTCGTCGCAGTCGTCGCCGCCGCAGAGCGTGTCCAGCACGGTGTCGCCGTCGTCGTCCGCACCCGCGCCGTCGAGCAGGCTCCCGTCGCAGTCCTGGTCGATCGTGTCGCACAGATCCGTGGCCCCGGGGTGGATTCCGGCGGCCGTGTCGTCGCAGTCGTCGCCGCCCGTGCACCCGTCGTCCAGGTAGTCGTCGCCGTCGTCGTCCGCCACGCCGTCCACGGCGTCGCCGTCGCAGTCGTTGTCGATCGTGTCGCAGCTCGACTCCGCGGCGCCCGGGTACGAGTAGCGGTCCAGATCGTCGCAGTCGTCGCCGCCGCAGTGCACGTCGAGGTAGCCGTCCGTGTCGTCGTCTGCGCCGGCGGCCTCGAGCACCTCGCCGTCGCAGTCCTGGTCGATGGCGTCGCACAGCTCCGTGGCCCCCGGGTGGACGCCGGCGGCCGTGTCGTCGCAGTCGTCGCCTTCGCAGCTCTCGTCGAGGTGGCCGTCC